>JAEWDF010000011.1 GCA_023390245.1 Pseudomonadota bacterium | reverse complement strand
TGCGGACGACGCCCGGCGCGGCGCGCGCGATCCTGTCCGCCTGTCGCGCCAGCGCCCGCCAGCCGGCCACGGCCCTCAGGCCGACGACCAGCACCGCCAGGTCGAACACGACGCTCGCATCGAACATCATGACCCAGCCGATCATGTCCGGGGCGGCCATGGCGAACAGCCGGATGCCTTCGGCTTCGAACAGCGCCACCGCCGCCCAGCCCAGCAGCACGATCGCCGTCAGCCCGAGCACCTGGCCGCGCGACAGGCGCGCCAGGCGGCGGGCGGGCGCCTGCACCAGCCATCGCCTCAGAGCGCGCCCGACGCCGCCCTGGTCCAGGGCCGTCAGGGCGAAGAGGATCAGAAGAATCGGCAGCAGCATGGACCTCTCCGCAGACGGGCCGCGCCAAGCGCCGCCTTGTCCCGACATGGTTCGCCACGGCCAAGCTGCAAGAGCAGCTTAACCTTGAAAACGCGGTTCGGTTGATTTTCCAAGGAAAAGCGCCAGCCGTTAACGGCCCCTTCGCCATCCCCGCCTAGGATCGGGGCTCAATCGACGCGAGCCCACGTTTGACCGACGTCCTCGATCTTGTCCCGCCCGGCGCGCTGCTGGCCCGCCCCGACCTCGCCGAGCAGGCGCTGGAGGGGCTGGTGCGCGCCGAGGCCTATCGGCCGGTCGAGCCGATGCACTGCCGCGTCGCCGTCGCCGACCTGTGGTCCGACCGGGATGCGCGCATCGACCAGCTTCTGTTCGGCGAGGCCTTCGACGTTCTGGAGCGCCACGACGGGCGCGCCTGGGGCCGCGCGCGCCGCGACGGCGTGGTCGGCTGGGTGGGGCTGGACCATCTGGCCGAGGGCGCGCCCCTGCCGACGCGCCGTGTCGCCTCCGTCTCGGCCGCCCTGCCGCTGAACGCCCTGGTGGGCGAGGACGTGGACGGCGTGGCCGACGCCGATCTGAACCCGGTCGGTGATTTCGAATCCGATCCGGTCGCGGTCGCGGAACGGCTGCTGGGCCGCCCGCATGCGCTGGGCGCCCGGTCGTCGCAGGAAACCGATTGCTCGGGGCTGGTGCAGCAGGCGCTGCTGGCCTGCGGCCTGCCGGGACCGCGCCGGTCGGATGCTCAAGCCGCCCTGGGCGAGGCCGTCCCCGCGGATCGGGCGCGGCGCGGCGACATCGTGGTCTGGCTGGCGCCGGCGGGCGATCACGACTGGACCGGCCATTCGGCCCTGATGCTGGACCAAGACCGCGTCATCCACGCGACCGGCGAGAAGGGCGGGGTGGTGATCGAGGCCCTGGCCGCGGTCGAGGCTCGGCTGGTCGCCGAGGGCTTCGCCTCCGCCGTCTTCCGCCGGCTCTGATCCATCGCACATGAAAAAGGGCGGCCCGCGAAGGCCGCCCTCTTCTATTTCTCAGGCGTCGATCAGTGGTTCGACGGCGCCGGGCTGGTCGCGGCGGGCGGGGCGGCGGGCGTGTCCTGCGTCGTCGCCGGAGCGTCGGTCGCGGGCGTTTCGCCGGTGGCTTCCGTGGCCGGCGCGCCCTCGGCCGCCGGCGCTTCGCCCTCGGCCGGCGCCTCGGCGCCCGGCTGACGGGCGGGATCGGGCGCGGGGATGGCGAAGCCGCTGGAGCCTTGAGTCCGCAGCCAGGCGATCAGGTTGATGCGCGTCTGCTCGTCCCGGATGCCCGCGAAGGACATCTTGGTGCCCGGCACATAGCGGGCCGGGGCGGTGATGAAGTCGCTGATCTGGTCATAGCCCCAGGTCGGCGATTCGGCCTTGTGCTTGGCCATGGCGTCCGAATAGGCGAAGCCGGCGCGGTGCATCACCGGTCCGCCGATCACGCCCCACAGATTCGGACCAATCTTGTCGGCGCCGCCCTGGTGCGCGTCGTGGCAGGCCTGGCAGCGCGCGAAGGCGGCCTCGCCGGCGGCCAGATCGGCAGCCGGCAGCACCGTGCCCCAGTCGGTCGGCAGGGCGGCGGGTTCACCCGAGGCCTCTTCCGGCGCGTCGACGAAGTAGCCCATCTTTTCAGGCGCTTCGGAATGGTAGACGGCGCCCGATACTTGCTGCACCACCAGGATGACGAACGCCGTCCCGAGGCATGCGCCGAAAATCTTGTTCCACTTCAGATCGCCGCTCATGCGCGTCGTCGCATCCCTCTCCGCGTCCGGGCCCCTCGGTCGCCCGATCCGGACATAATCTTGCGTGGGCGTCTCTGGCACGGTAGCGCGGGCTTCGCAACCGGCCCGAAGCGCTTGAGCCGCATCCGACCCCAGGGAAGCCGATGAATCCTTTGATAATGATACCCGCTCGCATGGCGGCGACCCGTCTGCCGAACAAGCCGCTGGCCGACATCGGGGGCGTGCCGATGATTGTGCGGGCCTATCGTCAGGCCGAGGCGTCTGGGCTTCCGGTGGCCGTGGCGGCGGGCGATCCGGAGATCGTGGAGGCCATCGAGGCCATCGAGGGCCGCGCCATCCTGACCGATCCGGACCTGCCCAGCGGGTCGGACCGCATTCGCGCGGCGCTGGACGCCATCGATCCCGAAGGCGACTTCGACGCGGTCATCAACGTCCAGGGCGACATGCCCTTCGCCTCGCCCGGCCTGGCCACCGCCTGCGCCGCCATCCTGCATGGCGAGCCCGCCTGCGACATCGCCACCCTGGTCGCGCCCGAGGCGGACGTCTCGGACCGGTCGAACCCGGACGTGGTCAAGGCGGTGCTGGCGCTGGCGCAGGGCGAGCGGCAGGGCCGCGCGCTCTACTTCACCCGCTCGACGCTGTACGGCGACGCGCCGATCTGGCGGCATGTCGGCATCTATGGCTATCGCCGCGAGGCGCTGAATCGCTTCTGCGCGGCGCCGCAGTCGCCGCTGGAGCGGCGCGAGAAGCTGGAGCAGCTGCGCGCCCTGGAGATGGGCCTGCAGATCTGGGCGGCGGTCATCGACGAGGCGCCGCTGTCGGTGGACAACCCCGCCGACCTGGAAGCGGCGCGGGCCCTGGCGTGAAGCGACGCAAGCTTCTCCCTCCCCGTTCCGGGGAGGGTGGCTGAGCCGAAGGCGAAGCCGGGTGGGGAGGGCTGGGTGATGCGCCTCGCATTCCTCGCCACGCCAGCGTCGCCCCAACTGCGATACATCGCCCTTGTCGCCCCCACCCGGTCGCTGCGCGACCCTCCCCCGAGGGCGAGGGAGAAGGCTGAGCTATTCTTCCTCCGCCCAAGCCCCGATCAGCCTGTGCGCGATGGCGAAGGGCGGTGGAGCCAGGATCGTCGGGTGTTCGCCGGCTAGCATCGCACGGGCCTCGGCGCGGGTCAGCCAGGCGACGGCCTCCAGTTCGGTCTGGTCGGGCCGGGCCTGGTCGTCGGAGACCTCGGCGATCAGGCCGATCATCAGTTGCGACGGGAACGGCCACGGCTGGCTGGAGTGATAGCGGACATCGACCACGGTCAGGCCGGCCTCCTCCTCCACCTCGCGGGCGCAGGCCTCCTCGATGGTTTCGCCGGGCTCCAGGAAGCCGGCCAGGGCCGACATCCGCCCCTGGGGCCAGGCCGCCTGGCGGCCCAGCAGGCAGCGCGGCTCGTCGCCCTCCTTGAACACCGGAAGCATGATGACCACCGGATCGACGCGCGGGAAATGCTCGGTCCCGCAGGCCGGGCAGCGCCGTTTCCAGCCGCCCGCCGCATTCTGGGCCAAGGTTCCGCAGGCGGCGCAGAAGCCGTGTCTGCGGCGCCAGTCGAACAGGCTCTTGGCCGCCCCCGCCATGGCCGCGTCGGCGACGGGCAGGACGGCGGCGGCGGCGCGCATCTCGTGGAAGGCGCCCAGGCCCCGCACCGGCCCCCCGGCCGGGTCGATCGAACCCTCGAATTCGACCGCGAACACCGGCGCCTCTTTCCACAGGCCCAGGAACAGGTCGCGGTCGGTCACCATGTCGCGGGCGTGCTCCAGCGACAGCCAGACCAGGCGCGGGCCCTCGGGCGTTGCCTCCACCAGCGGCCGGCCTTCCCACAGCACCATGGCCTGGGCCTCGGGATTGGCCTCCTGCGCCGCCAGCCAGTCCGGGTCGTTGCGTAGGTCGCCGGCGCGGTCGAGCGGATTGCCGGCGAAGGTGTTGAGGATGGGCATGCGTCCTTCTAGCGCTTGATTCCGACGCCCGCACCCGCCATATCCCCTCTCGGAGATCGCGCGGGCGAAGGCTTCGCCAACCTGGTCAGGGCCGGAAGGCAGCAGCCACAACGAATTTCCCTTCGGGTCGTGCGGTCTCCACCCTTCCCGACATCGCCGCTTTCAGTCCGCCACGGTCCGGCCGTCGGCCTGGCGCAGGCGGTTGTGGATGTCGGTGGCGGCGACGGCGGCCTCGGCGGTGGCGACCGCGATCTGGTTGAGGCCGCGCACCACGTCGCCGGCGGCGTAGAGGCCGGGCACGCTGGTCGCCTGGTGCAGGTCGACCTCCAGCCGTCCGTCGCCGGCGGTGCGCGCGCCCAGGCCCCGCGCCAGCTCGGCGTTGGGCGAGGTCCCGAGCGCCGAATAGACCAGGTCGAAGGCGCGTTCGGCGCCGCTCCAGCCCAGGGTCGTGACGCGGTCGCGTTGCAGACGCACGGCCTCTAGCGGCGCGTCGACCAGTTCGATCCCCAGCCGCGCCAGTTCGTCGGGACGGCCCAGCGCCCCGGGCGGGCCGACGTGGATCAGGGTGACGCGGTCGGAATAGGTCCGCAGGAAGGCCGCCTCGCGCGCGCCCTTGTCGCTGTCGCCGATGACGGCGACCGCCTTGTCGATCGCCTCGAAGCCGTCGCAGATTGGGCAGATGCGCACCAGGCCGCGCTGGATCGCGCGCTCGACGCCCGGGAGGTCGGGATGATGGTCGACGACGCCGGTGGCCAGCAAGACCGCGCGCGCCGTGACGGTCCGCCCCTTCAGTTCGGCGGCGAAGCCGGCGCCGTCATGCGCCAGGCGCACGACGCGTCCGGGGGCGACGACGGCGCCGTATTCTTGCGCCTGTTCGCGCATCAGCCGCAGGATTTCCGGCCCGCCGACGCCGGAGGGGAAGCCCGGCATGTTGTGGCTGAGCGGAATCCAGCAGGCGCGCGGCTCGCCGCCGTCGACGACCAGCACGCGCCGGCGGAACCGCGCCAGATAGGTCGCCGCCGTCAGGCCCGCGGGGCCGGCGCCGACGACCAGGACCTCCGGTTCGGTCACCGCGTGCGCCAAAGGGTCGGCCACAGCTCCGGCGGGACGCCCATGCAGTCGCGCATCTCGCGCTCCTGCTTCAGCACGAAGCCGCGTCCGGTCCAGACCCAGCTCTGGGCGATGCCGCAGTCGCCCAGGCCGCGCCCTTTGTTGAAGGCCGACAGGGTGCGGGTCGCGGAATCGTATTCGGCGTTGACCACCGTCTCGGTCGGCGTCCCCGAGGCGGTGGGGAAGGTCACCGGCGTCGGATCGCGGCCGCCCGGCCCGGTGACGAACACCTGCTGGCCCAGGTTATAGGCGCCGGCGAAGCAGGGCACGGCCCACAGTTCCTGGTTCGGGCCGAGCCGGGCGGAGGTCACCGATTTCTGGACATATTCGTTCCAGGCCGTCTCCTTGCGGCACGACTGGACCGCCGGCAGGGCCTCGATCGTCGCCGGAAGCCGGGGCGACTTGCCGCCGAAGCCGGCTTGGTCGGCGGCGGAGCCGGCCGCGACCGTCGGCAGGTCCGGCGCGCGGGTCAGGTTCGGCCGCTCTCCGACGCGCACCAGGGCGCCCGGCGTGTGCAGCCGGCCCTGCCGTTCATCGATCCACAGCATCGCCGCCGCCGCCCCGGCCAGCGACAGGATGACGGACCGGTCGCCGGCGCGGATGACGGCCGTCTTGCCCGAGGCGAGGGCGCGCACGACGGGCGTTGCGTCGGGCCCGGCGACCCGGCCCATCGGCAGGTCGGCGTCGGCGATCCGTTCGGTCGTGAAGCTCCGGCCATCGATGGTCAGGGTCAGCGGGGCGGTCGGCGCCAGCCCCGTCTCGCCCGGCGACCACAGGCCGATCCGCAAATCGGGCGCCGCGCCCCGGTCGGGCGTCAGCGCCAGCCGCAGCCAGCCCTGGTCCGGCTCGATCGACGGCGCGAAGGCGACGCAGGCGGCGCCATTGTCGCAGGCGGCGCGCCAGTCGCGGAATTCCTTCTGCTCGGGCCGGTTCGACAGCACCGTCGCCGCCTCGGGGGCGGCGGGATTGTCGATCGGAGTGTCGGCCTTCGGGGCGGGCGCGGGTTCGTCGCCCCGCTGGCACCCGGCCAGGAGCGCCGCCGCCGCCGCGGTCACGGCCGCCGTCTTCATCAAGGTTCGCATCAGCATCCTTCCCCCATCCTTTCGCCGGCCAGGCCGTCCGGCGTAGTCTTCCGGATTATTCCCGCGGGCCGCAACCGCGCGACGCCGTGCGCCGTCGGTCCCGCCTGGCCTGCTCCTCAGCGATCAGTCGGCGCATCAGTTCCGCGTCGATCATGACAGGCGCCTCGCAGAAGGTCAGGATCCAGCGCTCGACCAGGTCGCGCTCCTCGTTCGTCATCGATGTCCCCGGTACACGTACACCGGTGTCAAAGGCGAAAGCCCACGGCCGCGTTTCAGCTTGGCCGTGAGGGCGATTTCGGGGCAGGGTTAACGTCCGTCGGGGTTTGCGCCGCCCGCCGGCCTCGCTATACCCCCCGCCACGACATTCCTTCCCAACGCTCAGAGGCGGACGAACCCCATGGCCAAGATCAAGGTCGACAACCCCATCGTCGACATCGACGGCGACGAAATGACCCGGATCATCTGGCAGATGATCAAGGACAAGCTGGTCTTCCCGTTCCTCGATCTGAAGCTGGACTACTACGACCTGGGCATGGAGCATCGCGACGCCACCGACGACCAGGTGACGATCGACGCGGCCCACGCGATCCAGAAGCACGGCGTCGGCGTGAAGTGCGCCACCATCACCCCGGACGAGGCGCGGGTGAAGGAGTTCGGCCTGAAGAAGATGTGGAAGTCGCCGAACGGCACCATCCGCAACATCCTGGGCGGCGTGGTCTTCCGTGAGCCGATCATCTGCTCGAACGTGCCGCGCCTGGTGCCGGGCTGGACCCAGCCGATCGTCGTCGGCCGCCACGCCTTCGGCGACCAGTACAAGGCCACCGACTTCCTGATGCCGGGCGCCGGAACCCTGTCGATCAAGTTCGTCGGCGACGACGGCCAGGTCATCGAGCACGAGGTCTTCAAGTCGCCGGGCTCGGGCGTCGCCATGGGCATGTACAACCTCGACGCCTCGATCCGCGACTTCGCCCACGCCAGCTTCGCCTATGGCCTGGCGCGCGGCTATCCGGTCTATCTGTCGACCAAGAACACCATCCTCAAGGCCTATGACGGCCGCTTCAAGGACATCTTCCAGGAGGTGTTCGACGCCGAATACGCCGAGGAGTTCAAGGCGCGTGGCCTGACCTACGAGCACCGCCTGATCGACGACATGGTGGCGGCCGCGATCAAGTGGTCGGGCGGCTTCGTCTGGGCGTGCAAGAACTACGACGGCGACGTGCAGTCGGACGTGGTGGCGCAGGGCTTCGGCTCGCTGGGCCTGATGACCTCGGTGCTGATGACGCCGGACGGCAAGGTGCTGGAGACCGAGGCTGCCCACGGCACCGTGACCCGCCACTATCGCCAGCACCAGAAGGGCGAGGCCACCTCGACCAACTCGATCGCCTCGATCTTCGCCTGGACGCGCGGCTTCAAGCACCGCGGCAAGCTGGACGGCAACACAGCCCTGATCGAATTCGCCGACACCCTGGAGAAGGTGGTCGTCGACACCGTCGAGGCCGGCTTCATGACCAAGGACCTGGCGCTGCTGGTCGGCGATCAGCAGGGCTGGCTGACCACCGAGGGCTTCCTCGACAAGGTCGCCGAGAACCTGAAGGGCGCTCTGCCGGACATCGGCTGAGGAACCTTCGCCGTCTTCGCCGCAATGGGCTCCGTCCTCAAGCAGCGCGAAGTGCGGTAGGACCACAAGCAACAGGCCCCGCCGGATTCGCTCCGGCGGGGCTTTTCGTTGTGCGGCGATCAAAGCCGTGCATGATCGGACCTTAACCAAGGAGGCGTCGTGAAGCGGCTGCTGGGCAATCTGTTCGTTCTGGCGGTCGTGGTCGCCGTGGTCGCCTTCTTCGCCGCGCCGGCGGCGGGCTTCTTCGCCATCCGTTCGGCGGCCGAGGCCAACGACGTCCAGGGGCTGTCGCGGCTGATCGACTTCCAGGCGGTGCGCCAGTCGCTGCGGCCGCAACTGGCCGGACGGCCCGAGGCGCTGGCCCCCGCGCCGTCCTTCCTGGAAGATCCCATCGGCGCCTTCCGCCGCCAGATCGAGCAGCAGAATCCGACCGTTCGGCCGCCCGATACGGACGCCTATCTGACGCCGGCCGCGATCGCCGCCTTGACGCGGGGGGAGGGGCGATACGCCAATCACTGGACGGCCGCCACGCCGGCCGAGGCGAAGAAGCCCTGGCCGCGCCCGGTCTTCTGGGGCGTGAACCGCGCCCGGATGGCGGTGTCGGACGAGGGCGGGTCGCGCACCGTCTTCACCTTCGAGCGGCGCGGGCCGTATGAGTGGAAGCTGGTCCAGATCGGCCTGCCGGACGGCGTCTCCTCGCCCACGCGGGCCGAGCCGTCGTCATAGAGCATGATTCACGCTTCAACCTGGAGCCTGATTTACCGTTTCAGCGGAACCGCGAAGCGGTTCCTCCTCAACGGATCAGGCTCTGAGGGAAACAAACCGGCGATCCCGGGCGTTGGCGCAGGGGAGGGCGCATGACACGCAAGCTTATCATCGGGGCGATCCTGGCCGTCGTCGGCCTGTTCCTGGTCGCCGCCTTCATCTCGCCCTTCGTCGCGGCGCAGAGCCTGATCCGCGCGGCGCGGACGGGGGACGAGGCGGGGCTGGAGCGCCATGTCGACTTTCCCGCCTTCCGCGCCAGCCTGAAGGACGAGCTGAACGCCCGCGCCGCCGTCGAGATCCGCCAGCGGGCCGACGGCGACGCCGGCATGGCCGCGCTGGGCATGCTGCTGGCGCCGGGACTGGTCGCCGGCGCGGTCGACAACTTCGTCACGCCCCAGGCCATCGCCGCCATGGTCCGCTCGGCGGAACGGCCCCAGCCCGAACGGCCCGCGCCGCCCGAGGCCGCGCCGGCCGCGCCGAAGGACAAGGTGCGCCAATCCTGGGCCTATCGCGGCGTGAATAGGTTCGCCGTCACCCTGGCCCGCGAGGACCGGCCGGATGACGAGCTGGTTCTGCTGCTGACCCGGCGCGGCCCGTTCGCCTGGAAGCTGTCGGGGATCGACCTGACGCCGGACCCGATGGAGTAGGGCGTCCGCCGTCCCCTCCCCGCTTCGCGGGGAAGGGGACCGCGCCTTTAGCCCTCGGGCTTGACCCGAGGGGGTGGAGGGGCTCTTGGGGGCCCGCTAGCGTTTTGTGTCGCTAAGAACCCCTCCGTCTCTCCGCTTCGCTCCGAGCCACCACCCCACAAAGTGGGGAGGAGACGGTGGGCTCCGTCTCTTCGCTCCGAGCCACTTCCCCGCGAAGCGGGGAGGAGACCGATTGGGCTTACCCCGCCAGCGCCGCGCGGACCGCGGCCAGACCGTCCTGGGCCTTGGAGCCGTCGGGGGCGCCGCCCTGGGCGAAGTCGGGCTTGCCGCCGGCGCCTTGGCCGCCCATGGCCAGCACGGCGGCGCGCGCCAGGTCGGCGGCGTTGATCCGCCCGGTCATGTCCGAAGTCGCGGCGACGGTGACCGCCGCCTTGCCGTCCGTCACGCCGACCAGGGCGACGACGCCCGAGCCGACCTGTTTGCGGAAGTCCTCGGCGACGCCGCGCAGGCCCTTGCCGTCGACGCCGTCCAGGACGCGCGCGATCAGCTTGATCCCGCCGATCTCCTCCGGCGCCGCATCGGCGCCCGAACCGCCGCCGAGCGCCAGTTGCTTCTTCAGTTCCGCGACCTGCTTCTCCAGCGCCCTGACCGAGGTCTGGAGCCCTTCTACCCGGCCCGGCACGTCGCCGGGCTGGACCTTGAAGTCGCGGGCCAACGCACGGGTCACCTTGGCCTGGCCTTCCAGATAGAGGCGCGCCGCCTCTCCGGTCAGGGCCTCGATCCGGCGCACGCCAGCCGCGACGCCGGCTTCCGACACCACCTTGAACAAGCCGATGTCGCCGGTTCGGGCGACGTGTGTGCCGCCGCACAGTTCGACCGAATAGGGGGCGTTGTCGCTGGTCAGCGAGCGGCCGAGCGTGAGGACGCGAACCTCGTCGCCGTACTTCTCGCCGAACAGGGCGATGGCGCCGGCTTCGATGGCGTCGGCGGGGGCCATCAGCTTGGTCTCCGCCAGCACGTTCTGGCGGATCACGGCGTTGACCTCGGCCTCGATGGCGGCCAGTTCGTCCTCGGTCACCGGGGCGGAGTGGCTGAAGTCGAAGCGGGCGCGCTCGGCGTCCACCAGTTGACCCTTCTGGGCCACGTGCGCGCCCAGGACGTTCTTCAGCGCCGTGTGCAGCAGGTGGGCGGCGGAGTGGTTGGCGCGGGTCGTGGCGCGCTTTTCCGCATCGACCAGTTGAGCCGCGCGGGTCCCGATCTCCAGCTTGCCGGCGGTGATCTCGACCGAAAGGACATGGAGGTCGCCGGCGTGCTTCTTGACGTCGATGACCTCGGCGTCGCCCGAGGTTCCGTCAGGGCTGGACCACTCCAGGGTTCCGTTGTCGCCCGCCTGGCCGCCGCTCTCGGCGTAGAAGGGCGTGGTGTCGAACAGCACTTCCACGATGTCGCCGGCCTCGGCGAACTCGACCGGCTGGCCCGCCTTCATGATGGCCAGAACCTCGCCCGAGCCCTCGACGGCGTCATAGCCGGTGAAGACCGTCGGCCCCATGCGGTCGCGCACCGCCAGCCATTCGCCGGCGTTGGCCGTCTGGCCCGAGCCCTTCCAGTTCTCGCGCGAGCGCTGGCGCTGCTCGGCCATGGCGGCCTCGAAGCCGTCGACGTTGACGGAATAGCCGCGCCGGCGCGCCTCGTCCTGCGTCAGGTCCAGCGGGAAGCCGTAGGTGTCGGACAGGGTGAAGGCCGTCTGGCCGTCCAGCATGTCGCCGGGGCGGAAGCCCTGAACCGCGGTGTCGAACAGGGCCATGCCCTTGGACAGGGTGGTGCGGAAGCGGATCTCCTCCTGCTTCAGCGTGTCCTCGATGAAGGGCTGGGCGCGCTTCAGCTCGGGATAGGCCTCGCCCATCTCCGCCACCAGGGTCGGAACCAGGCGGTGCATCAGCGGGTCGGCGGCGCCCAGCAGGTGGGCGTGGCGCATGGCCCGGCGCATGATCCGGCGCAGGACATAGCCGCGCCCCTCGTTCGACGGCGTTACCCCGTCGGCGATCAGGAAGGAGGAGGAGCGCAGGTGGTCGGCGATCACCTGGTGCGACGGCTTGCGCTCGCCCTCGGCCCTGGTCGAGGTGGCCTCTTCCGACGCCGCGATCAGGGTCTGGAACAGGTCCGTCTCATAGACCGAATGCACGCCCTGCAGCACGGTGGTCATCCGCTCCAGCCCCATGCCGGTGTCGACGCTGGGCTTGGGCAGCTGGCGGACGATCTGGTCGTTCTCCTTCTCGAACTGCATGAAGACGTTGTTCCAGATCTCCACGAACCGGTCGCCGTCTTCATCGGGCGAACCGGGAGGGCCGCCGGCGACCTTGTCGCCGTGGTCCCAGAATATCTCGGTGCAGGGGCCGCAGGGACCTGAGTCGCCCATGGCCCAGAAGTTGTCCGAGCCGGCGATGCGGATGATCTTGTCGTCGGAGAAGCCCGTCACCTTCTTCCAGATGTCGAAGGCCTCGTCGTCGTCGATGTAGACCGTGACCAGCAGGCGCTTGGGATCCAGGCCGAAGTCCTGGGTCACCAGCTTCCACGCCCGGTCGATGGCGTGTTCCTTGAAATAGTCGCCGAAGGAGAAGTTCCCCAGCATCTCGAAGAAGGTCAGGTGGCGCGCGGTGTAGCCGACGTTGTCCAGGTCGTTGTGCTTGCCGCCGGCGCGGACGCACTTCTGGGAGCTGGTCGCACGGGGCCAGGGCGGCGTCGCAGAGCCGGTGAAATAGTCCTTGAACGGCACCATGCCGGCGTTGACGAACAGCAGGGTCGGGTCGTTCTGCGGCACCAGCGGAGCCGAATGCACCTTCTCGTGGCCGTCGGCCGCGAAATAGTTCAGGAAGGTGGAGCGGATCTCGTTCAGGCTGGGCATGGATCGGGCGTTCGGCGCTTGGATTTCGAGGAACTGGCCATATAGGGCGGGACGGTCCTGGAAGCCATGCGTTTGTGACGCCGCCGCCTCAGCGGAAGATGCAGGTCGCGCCGGCCCACAGGCGGGTGACGGTCGCGGACTCCGCCGGGCCCGACAGCGTTCCGGACAGGCCGTTGGCCGTGAATTCCGGCCCGAGGGAGTCGGCGCGGGTCTCCACGCCCGGCCAGGCGGCGCGGACCTGGGCCAGGGTCGAGCCGACGCGGACGCCGCCCTCGGCCGCGACTCCCGGCGCCGCCGTTTCGTCCGCGATCCAACCGGCGAAGCGGTCGTCCTGGAAGCTCAGGACCAGGCCGTCGCCCCAGTCGGCGAAGATCATGGGGCCGGCGGGGCATTCGGCGTTGGACGTCCGCTCGGGCCGGGCGCCGCCGTGCAGCACCGACAGGAAGGCGACGACCGTCTCCTCGCCCTCGCCGAAGACCAGCCTGCGGCCGGTCCCGCCGTCGGGATTGGCGGGGGTCAGGCCGGTCTTGTCCAGCCGGACCTCGGTCAGGCGGGCGGATGGCGAGGCGGGCGTTTCCGGCTCGGCGGGCGCCGCCGCGCGGTCGCAGGCGGCCAGGGCGAGGACGGTCAGCAGGACGACGCGGACGCGGGACATGGCGGTTCCTCCGTGTTTCCGGGAGGCTAGCGCCGGTCTCTCGGCGGGGGAAGGGCGACAAGTCGGACCTGTCTCCTCCCCATCTTGATGGGGACGCAGCTCGGAGCGAAGCGGAGAGACGGAGGGGTTCTTCAGGCCGCAAGACGCCGGGGGAGCGTCAAGACCCCCTCCACCCCCTCGGGTCAAGCCCGAGGGCTAAAGGCGCCGTCCCCCTCCCCGCGAAGCGGGAAGGAGACTTGGGGGCGGGACCCTGGCGTCGCGCGCCGGCGTCGCCATATGCTCCGCAACAGCCTCTGTTCCGGAAACGCCGACCATGACCCAAGACGCCAAGACCCTGAAGATCGACTTCGTCTCCGACGTGGTCTGCCCCTGGTGCGCCATCGGCCTGGGCGGGCTGGAGACGGCGCTGGAGCGGCTGGACGGCCAGGTGAAGGCCGAGGTGACCTTCCAGCCGTTCGAGCTGAACCCGCAGATGGCGCCCGAGGGCGAGGGGGTCGTCGAGCACATCGGCCGCAAGTACGGCTCGACCCCCGAACAGTCGGCCGCCAACCGTGAGATGATCCGCCAGCGCGCCGCCGGCGTCGGCTTCGACATGCGGATGACCGAGGCCAGCCGCATCTGGAACACCTTCGACGCCCACCGCCTGCTGCACTGGGCGCACGAGACGGCGCCCGACAGGCAGAAGGCGCTGAAGCAGGCGCTGTTCAAGGCCCACTTCACCGACAACCGCAACATCGCCGACGCCGGCGTCCTGACCGAGGCGGCGCAGGCCGCCGGCCTGGACCGCGCCGAGGCGGCCGAGGTCCTGGCCTCGGGCCGCTACGCCCAGGCCGTGCGCCAGGCCGAGGACCTGTGGCGCGGACGGGGGATCAGTTCGGTCCCGGCCGTGGTGGTCGAGGGCAAGTACCTGATCAGCGGCGGCCAGCCGCCCGAGGTGTTCGAACAGGCGCTGAAGCGGATCGCCGGCGAGGCCTGAGGCCTCCCCGTCTCCTCCCCATCAAGAGGGGGAGGAGACGGGTGGAAGGCGGCGCCTACACCTTCACCTCGATCTCGCCGCCGCCGGCGCGGAACTTCGCCGACATCTCCGCCATTCCGGCCTCCGCGTCCGCCAGGCTCCCGCCCGCGTCGTTCTGCCCCCGCGCCGCATCCCGGATGTCCTGGCTGATCTTCATGCTGCAGAACTTGGGGCCGCACATGGAGCAGAAGTGGGCGGTCTTGTGGGCCTCTTTGGGCAGGGTCTCGTCGTGGAACTTGCGGGCGGTCTCGGGGTCCAGGGACAGGTTGAACTGGTCCTCCCAGCGGAACTCGAACCGGGCGCGCGACAGGGCGTCGTCATGGGCGCGGGCGGCCGGGTGGCCTTTGGCCAGGTCGGCGGCGTGGGCGGCGATCTTGTAGGTGATGACGCCGTCCTTGACGTCCTGACGGTCGGGCAGGCCCAAGTGCTCCTTGGGCGTGACGTAGCAGAGCATGGCTGTGCCGAACCAGCCGATCATGGCCGCGCCGATCGCGGATGTGATGTGGTCGTAGCCTGGGGCGATGTCGGTGGTCAGCGGGCCCAGCGTATAGAAGGGCGCCTCGTGGCAGTGCTTCAGCTGCTCGTCCATGTTCTGCTTGATCTTGTGCATCGGCACATGGCCGGGGCCCTCGATCATCACCTGACAGCCGTGGTCCCAGGCGACCTTGGTCAGTTCGCCCAGGGTGCGCAGCTCGGCGAACTGGGCCTCGTCGTTGGCGTCAGCGATGGAGCCGGGGCGCAGGCCGTCGCCCAATGAGAACGACACGTCATAGGCGCGCATGATCTCGCAGATCTCGTCGAAGCGCTCGTAGAGGAAGCTCTCCTTGTGGTGGGCCAGGCACCACTTGGCCATGATCGAGCCGCCGCGCGAGACGATGCCGGTGACGCGGTTCGCCGTCAGCGGCACGAAGGGCAGGCGGACGCCTGCGTGGATGGTGAAATAGTCCACGCCCTGTTCGGCTTGTTCGATCAGGGTATCGGCGAAGACGTCGAAAGTCAGGTCCTCGGCCACGCCGCCAACCTTCTCCAGCGCCTGATAGATGGGCACGGTGCCGATGGGGACGCTGGAGTTGCGGATGATCCAGTCGCGGATGTTATGGATGTTCCGGCCCGTCGACAGGTCCATGACGTTGTCGGCGCCCCAGCGGGTGGCCCAGACCAGCTTGTCCACCTCGTCATCGACGCTGGACAGCACGGCCGAGTTGCCGATGTTGGCGTTGATCTTCACCAGGAAGTTGCGGCCGATGATCATCGGCTCGACCTCGGGGTGGTTGATGTTGTGCGGGATGATGGCGCGGCCGCGGGCGATCTCCTGACGGACGAACTCGGGCGTCACGAAGTCGGGGATCAAGGCGCCGAAGTCCTCGCCGTCGCGGATGCAGGGGGCGTTCTGTTCGCGGCGCAGGTTCTCACGGATGGCGACGTATTCCATCTCGGGCGTGATGATCCCGGCCTTGGCGTATTCGTACTGGGTGACAGGGCGGCCCTCGACGCCCTTGAACACGCGATGGTTGGAGACATCGAAGCGGGGGGCCAGGTGCTTGCCGCTGGCGTGGCCGTTGTCCTCAGGCTTGACCTCGCGCGGGTTCAAGACGGGGGCGATGTCGCCGCGATCCAGCTGCCAACGGGATTTGACGCGCGGCAGGCCCTTCTTGATGTCGATGGCGACGGACGGGTCGGTGTACGGGCCGGAGGAGTCGTACATCGTCACCGGCGGCTCATTGGCGCTGGGGTGGACGGCGACCTCGCGGAAGGGGACGCGGATGTCGGGGAAGAGCTCGCCCGCGATATAGACCTTCTGACTGCCCGCGCGGGCGCCGGTGGGGATGGCGCCGTGCTCGGACGCGACTTCCTTGCGGGCGTCGGCGAGGGCCAGATCGACCTGGGGCTCGTGCGGCTGTTCGTTGGCGACGTGGATATTCATTTGGCGGCCTCCTGCGAGAAGAGGTCCGTCGGCGCGGTTTGAGAGCCCCTTGTCGGTTTCCCGGCGTGGAGGCGGTGAACTCGTCCCTTCGCCGGCATGACCCGGATCAGGTTCGACGGGTCAGAGGAGAAACCTCAATCTCAGCCGCTCGATTGCGACCCCCCGGAGAACGCGGGCAGCATAGCGCAGGGTCAGGGCGCCGACCAGCCCTTGACCGACACGGTCGCGTCGTGGGGATCGGCGTCGAAGCGCAGGAAGGCGATGGCGTGGCCTCGGCCGGGCACATAGGCCAGGGTGGCGCTGGCGCTCTGGTCGCCCAGCTGACCCTCCAACTCGACGTCGGAGGCGGTGTCGCCGCCCGCATTGTCGACCCGCACGCGCGCGACATAGGCCGCCCCCGCCGGTTGCACCTCGACGATGCGGGCCGACAGGTCGGGCGAGGCGGCGGGGCGCAGCGCGTCATGCGTCAGCAGGCCGATGGCGACCAGGGTGGCGGCGGCGCCGAAGGCGGCCATGACCCTTTGCAGCAGGGGCTGTTCGGCGACGCGGGGCCGTGGCGAGGCTTTCTTGGGCATGGGATCAGACCAGCAGGCGGGCGGCGGCGGCGCCGATCGCGCCCGGAACACTGAGGACCACGCCCATCTCCAGCCAGGTCACGAAAGGATGACCATCGGCCCGGCCGAACAGATAGAGGGCGAACAGGCTGACCCCCAGGGTGAGGGCGTAGCCGGGCAGGGTGAAATGCAGGAAGGCCTTGAGCGGATGATCCGCCTCTTCTTGGCCCGCAAAGCCGACCGTGAAGACGATCAGGTGCAGCAGCAGGACCGACAGGCCCAGCATGACCAGATCCTGCCAGGGCGCGGCCTTGTAGGCGATCAGGATCACCTCTTCGGTCGGGGCGATGTTGAGGGCGAAGAACAGGGCGCCGGCCGCCATCAGGAACAGCTCGCCGATGTAGGAGGCCTGACCCTCGTCGGTGTCGCCGCCGCCGTCGCCGGCCAGCTGGCGCCGGGCCAGAAGCGCGCCCATGCCGCCCGGAATGGCCTGAAGTGCGATGATTCCCACCGCGTCGTGGGGGGCGTCGCCCTTGACCACGCCGAACAGGGCCAGAAGGGTCGCGGCGGTGATGAAGCCGACCGCCAGGGCGACCGCCGTGTCCAGAAGGTCGTTGCGCAGGCCCCTGTCCTTCGAAAACCCGGCGTAGCGCGACAGGCCGTAGAGCAGGGGCAGGCCGGCGGCCAGGAAGCCCAGCGCCCGCCAGCGATCCATCGCCACGCCCTGCTCCCACATCTCCATGGTCATCAGAAGCGGGGTGTTGAACAGCAGGGCGCCCGCAAAGGCCCGGCCCAGGTCGCGCAGATAGGCGGTCTCTCGGCCGATGTCGAAACGGGATGCGGCGGCGGTCATGCAGCGGCAACGCTTGGGCGCGCTTCCGGCTCCCGGCTTGCGGCGCGCGGCCGAAGCGGGCAGGACCGGGGGGTGCCTACACAGTCCCTGATCCTCGATTGCGACCCCGGCGTGGACGACGCCGTGGCGCTGTTCCTGGCCCTCGCCGCTCCGCAGATCGAGCTGCTGGCCGTCACCACCGTCGCCGGCAACGTCCCTGGCCGCCTGACCCAGCGCAACGCCCGCATGATGCGCCAGATCGCCGGGCGCGGCGATGTGCCGGTGTTCGGCGGGGCCGAGCGCCCCCTGGTCCGGCCGCCGGCCGGCGCGGGCGACTTCCACGGGCCGGAAGGCTTGGGCGACCTGGCGCCGTTCGAGCCCGAGGCGCCGGTCGGCGACGGCCCGGCCGCCAACGCCATCGTCGAGCGCGTGATGAGCCGACCGGAGAAGTCCGTGGCCCTGGCCGCCGTCGGCCCCCTGACCAACCTGGCCCTGGCGATGCGGCTGGAGCCCCGGCTGGCCGCGCGGCTGGGCCCGGTGGCGATCATGGGCGGGGCGCGGTCCGAGGGCGGCAACATCACCGCTTCGGCCGAGTTCAACATCTGGGCCGACCCGGATGCGGCGGCGGCGGTGTTCGCCTCGGGCTGCGAGACGGCGGTGTTCGGCCTGGACGCGACCGGCCAGGTGCGCGCGACCGAGGACCGCATCCGCGCCATCGAGGCGATCGACAGCGAACCGGCGCGAACGGCGGCGGCCATGCTGCGCTTCTCCCAGCGGGCCGAGCGCGAGATGGTCGGCGGCGACGCGCCGCCGCTGCATGACGCCTGCCCGGTCGCCTGGCTGCTGCGGCCGGACCTGTTCGCGCTGCGACCCTGCCGGATCGAGGTGGAGACCCAGTCGGAGCTGACACGCGGCCATACGGCGGTGGAGTTCCGCGTCGACCCGGCGACGGCCCGGCATCGGTGGGCGGTTCGGGCGGACGGCCAGGGGGTGTTCGACCTGATCGCCGACACCCTGAAGTCCGCGAGTCTGGGGGACGCCGCATGAGGATCACCGTCGTCGGATCGATCAACCTGGACTTCGTCGCTCGCGCCGAGCGCCTGCCCGCGCCGGGCGAGACGGTGACGGGCGCGACCCTGGCGCGGCATCCGGGCGGCAAGGGCGCCAACCAGGCGCTGGCGGCCGAGAAGCTGGGGGCGGAGGTGTGCCTGATCGGCCGGGTCGGTGACGACGCCCTGGCCGGCGAGGCGCTGGCCTTGATGGAGGATTACGGCGTCGACTTGGCGGGGGTGGAGGTCGACGTCGCCGCACCGACCGGCGTCGCCCTGATCGCCGTCGACGCGGCGGGCGAGAACCAGATCACCGTCGCGGCCGGGGCCAACCACATGGTCACGCCCGAGCAGCTGCCGCAGCGGATCGAGGGGGCGCTGATCGTGCAGCTGGAGCTGCCGATCGACACGGTGGAGGCGGCGGTGGGCCGGGCGACCGGCTTCGTCTGCGCCAATCTGGCGCCGGCCGCGCCGGTGTCGGAGGCCCTGCTGCGCCGCGCCGACCTGATCGTGGTCAACGAGACCGAGGCCGCCTTCTACGGCGACGCCCTGCATCGCGGCGGCGGGCGCGTGGTGGTGACCAAGGGGGCCAAGGGCGCGGCCATGTATCAGCGCGGGGTGGAGATGGCCTGGGCCGCGCCGCCGACGGTCACGGCCGTCGACGCGGTCGGGGCGGGCGACGCCTTCGTCGGCGCCATCACCGTGGCCCTGCTGGACGGCCAGGCGCCGGACCAGGCGCTGCGCTTCGCCTGCGCGGCCGGGGCGCTGGCGGCGACGCGCGCCGGGGCCCAGCCGTCCCTGCCCGAACGGGGCGAGGTCGAGGCGCTTCTGGACGACGCCGGCGCATAGAAGAAGGGCGCGGCCCTTTCGGACCGCGCCCCGTCACGACGGCCTCCCGACAGGGAGGGGAAACGGAGGCCGCCGGATCGGTCAGCCGCGACGGTTGTTCCAGTCGCGGCGCTCGTAGCGGACCTGGGCCGACAGGCGGTCGAAGCGGCGGTCCAGGTCGGCGCGCTCCCAGGCGGTCAGGCCGCCCCGGCGATAGTTGGCCTCCAGCCGCGCCAGGCTGTTCATTTCCGAACGCAGGCGGACGGCCTCGCGGCGGCTGATCTGGCCGGTGCGCACGCCCTGGTCGATGCGCCGGTCCAGGCTGACCTGGCGCGCGTTGATCGACGACCAGCCGCCATAGTTCACGTGCTGGGCCGGGGCGTGGCGATAGGACTGGGCCGAGGCGGGCAGGGCGGCCGAGACGGCGGCGAGCGCCAGCATGGGGGCGAGGACGGGAAGGAGGATCTTCTTGTTCATGGCTCGAATCCTGGGTTCTGCGGCCCGGGGGCTGCGATGAAGCCAGGAAGGCATGCGGCGGCTGAGCGCGATCTGAACGGGGAAGGTCAGGCGGGGTTCATGTTGGGATGCTCCCCTTCCGTGGGGGCATACCTAAATTGGAGATTGGAGACGAAGGTCATTGGGTGCATAGGTCGCAACTTGAAGGTGCGGCGGCAGCGGCAGGGACTGACGTGACCAGCAGGCGGAGTTTTGCAGGGGCTAGGGACGGTGAAAGCGGTTCGGTCTGTGGTCTGGTCAGCGCGGCGCTGATCTCGGCGTTGACCATGCTGATTGCCGCCGGCTGTTCCCCGCAGTCCGACTACCCCGTCCAAGAACTGCGTGACCGCAATCTGAGGATCTTGGAAGAAAGCGTTTTCTGGCTGGATGATCAAACCGTGGCGTTTCTAGCCCAGACGGCGGCAGATCGCGCGGATCAGAATCCTGATGATCCGGTGGCCATATATCTGTGGAAGCCTGGTGCAGGTGACGAACAACTGTATCGGCCGGCCGTCTGGCCCGACGAACTGACGGCGCTTCGAAGCTACTTCTGCGCCAGCGATGGACGGCTGATATATAACAACGGAACACCTCAGGCGGGTGAGCCGCTGGGAGGCGTTCGGTTTTCCGTCCTGAAGGGCCCGCCAGGTCGCGAAGTCGCCGACGAGGTCGTTTCATACTTTCTTCGAGGCGGCGTCAGCGTCGAAGCAGCGCCGCATGGACTGCTTCCGTCGAATCATGTCTGGAGCGTCTTCGGCCGGAAAAGCGGCGTCGCGTGTAAGGAAAACATCGACCCCGAGATGGTTGGGAAGACGTGGGCGCAAACACATTCCCCCAATCATTACATTTGGTTTGAGCGTGATGCTGAAAACTACGTGTATTCCCACGCGTTCTTGTTCGACAAGACAACACGACGCACCATTCCCATTGAGACCACGGGCGGCGAGATATCTCCTTCATGCGTTCTGACCACGCCTTGGGATGGAGCCACGTGGATCTGGGCATGCAGGTCCAGACCTCGCCCCGGCGCCGGCGTGCCAGAAGCGAAGCCGGCGCTATGGCGCGTCGACCTGGGAACCGGCGCCGTGAGGGCCATCGACATTCCAATAGCTGGCGCAGCGCTCATTCTCTCTCCAGCGCCGACAGCGCGGGGATTCCTGTTCTACGGCAGCACTGATGAGCGTCACGACGGTCTGTTTCGGTTCGTCGGCAATGAACAGGAACAATTGGTCCCTGGCCGGTTTCGCTCCGCCTCGACCTCGCCGGATGGATGCCGTGTCGCGCTCAGTCAGGCCGCTTCCAGTTTTCCGGATGATAATCGCCTTGTCGTCGTTGATGTCTGCGCCCCAAATTGAGGGGGCGGAAGTCCATTGGGGGGTTGATGCAGAGGCGCCCATTATATGCGCCCTGCCGGGATCGCTGGATTTCCCCTGAAACGCCGTTTGGCCTATACGGGTCATTCAGCCGTCGTTCAGGCGAACGGGTCCAGAAGGTCGATCATGTTCCGCAAGTCCGCCAGTCTGATCGTCGCCGTCGCGGCCCTGACCCTGGCCCCCGTCCTGTCGACGGAGGCCGTGGCCCAGTCGCGCGAGCGGTCGCGCGACCGTGAAGAGCAGTCGCAGCCGTCCGAGCCGCAGCAACGCCGCGCGCCGCGCGTCAGCCCGGACGAGGCGCGCCGCAGCGGCCAGCAGTACGGCCGACCCATCGACACCCGCCCGCGCGGCAACGGCGACTATTCCGTGCTGGTCGAACGCGAAGGGCGCGTGCGCGAAGTGGTGGTGGACGGCCAGACCGGCCGCGCCCGCCAGAGCTCCGACAACAGGTAAGACGACATGCGTGTTCTGCTGGTTGAAGACGACGTCGACCTGTCGCGTCAGCTGAAGACGGCCCTGACCGACGCCGGCTATGCCGTCGACCACGCCCCCGACGGCGAGGAAGCCCATTACCTGGGCGAGAACGAACCCTATGACGTCATCGTGCTGGACCTGGGCCTGCCCAAGATCGACGGGGTGTCGGTGCTGGAGCGCTGGCGGCGCGAGGGCAAGGCGACGCCGGTGCTGATCCTGACCGCGCGCGGCGCCTGGTCGGACAAGGTCGCGGGCTTCGACGCCGGGGCCGACGACTATCTGACCAAGCCATTCCACACCGAGGAGCTGCTGGCCCGCCTGCGGGCGCTGCTGCGCCGCTCGGCCGGGCACGCCTCGGCGACGCTGTCGTGCGGCGGCCTGCGGCTGGACCCGCGCGCGGCGCGGGCCAGCGTCAACGGCGAGCCGCTGCGGCTGACCAGCCTGGAATACCGGCTGCTGCACTACATGATGATGCACCAGGGGCGGGTCATCAGCCGCACCGAACTGGTCGAGCATCTGTACGATCAGGACTTCGACCGCGATTCCAACACCATCGAGGTGTTCATCGGGCGGGTGAGGAAGAAGGTCGGCTCCGACCGGATCGAGACCGTGCGCGGCCTGGGCTATCGGCTGACGCCGCTGCCGGGCGAGACCGAAGCGGCGTGAGCCGGGCCGCCACGCCGCCTCGTCTTCGCGATTGGGGGCGCTGGGTCGGGCGGCCGGGGCGGTCGCTGACGCGGCGGCTGATCTGGCTGGCCTCGGCCTGGATCCTGGCGGCGCTGATCGTCGCCTCGCTGTTCCTGACCCAGGCCTTCCAGGAATCGGCGCTGCGCCGCCTGGGCAATGTGCTGGACGAGACGATCGACGAGATCGTCGTCGCCGCCAGCCGCACAGAGCCCGGCGACACGGTTCCGCAGATCCAGGACGCGCGGACGCTGAGGCTGCTGTCGGGCAAATACTGGCAGATCCTGGAGGCTGGGCCGGACGGGCGGCTGCATTCCATCGCGCGCTCGACCTCGCTGTGGACCTACGACCTGCGGCTGCCGGGCGATCTGCCGTCGCGGCTGGACGCGAGCTTCGGCGACGTGATCAGCTTCAACACCGTGGGGCCCAAGGACGACCCGTCCTCGCCCGAGCCGCTGCGCGTCGCCGCCAGCATGAAGTCGATCCCCAGCTACGACAATCCGGTGATCTTCCTGGCCGCGCTGGACCGGTCCAACATTGACGCCGACACGCGCCAGTTCGCCCGGGTGACCTGGGCGGCGCTGCTGCTGATGGGGCTGGGGCTGGTGGCGGCGGTGTTCATCCAGGTGCAGGTGGGCCTGAGGCCGCTGTACGACCTGCGCGACGAGATCGCGGCGGTGCGCAAGGGCAAGGCCTCGCGCGTGGAGAAGTCCTATCCGGTCGAGATCCAGCCGCTGGCGCAGCAGGTCAATCGCCTGCTGGCGCATAACCAGGAGGTGGTGGAGCGCCAGCGCACCCACGTCGGCAACCTGGCCCATGCGCTGAAGACGCCGATCTCGGTGATGCTGGCCGAGGCGGGGACGAAAGACGGCGCCCTGCCCGAGATGGTGCGCCGCCAGACCAAGGTGATGCAGGGCCAGGTCGACCACCACCTGCGCCGCGCCCGCGCCGCCGCGCGCGCCGCCCACGGCCTGGGCGAGACGACGCCCGTGCCCGAGGTGCTGGACGAACTGGCGGTGATGATCGAACAGGTGTTCCGCGACAAGGACGTGGAGATCGACTGGCGCGCGCCCGACGACCTGGCCTTCCTGGGCGAGCGGCAGGACCTGCAGGAGGTCCTGGGCAATCTGATCGAGAACGCGGCCAAGTTCAGCACGCGCCGGGTGCGCGTCTCGGCCGGCGGCAACGGCCTGGGCCAGATGATCGTGGTGGTCGAGGACGACGGGACGGGCCTGCCCGAGGACCAGCGCGACGCGGTGATGAAGCGCGGCGCGCGGCTGGACGAGAGCGCGCCGGGCTCAGGCCTGGGGCTGTCGATCGTCGACGACCTGACGCGGGCCTACGGCGGGCGGCTGACGCTGGCCGACAGCGACATGGGCGGGCTGAAGGCCGTGCTGGAGCTGCCGGCCGCCCAGGCCTGACGCGCCGGCGGGCGCGAAGGGGCTGTTAACCCGTCCGGCGCAGGATGGCGGCCCTCGCAGGCTTTCCGCGGACCCGTCCCTTGACCGCCCTGTCGGCCGCCCATCACGCCGCCCTGTCCGCCCTGGCGGAACAGTGCCCCGACGCGGTCCTGGCGCAGCTGGCGGCGGCGGTCGGCGGCCTGGCCGGCGCG
>JAEWDF010000133.1 GCA_023390245.1 Pseudomonadota bacterium | reverse complement strand
GGACGAGGTGATCCGCGAGCACCCGGTGCTGCTGAACCGCGCGCCGACGCTGCACCGCCTTGGCATCCAGGCGTTCGAGCCGAAGCTGATCGAGGGCAAGGCCATCCGCCTGCACCCGCTGGTCTGCACCGCCTTCAACGCCGACTTCGACGGCGACCAGATGGCTGTTCACGTCCCGCTGTCGCTGGAAGCGCAACTTGAAGCGCGCGTCCTGATGATGTCGACGAACAACATCCTGTCGCCCGCCAACGGCAAGCCGATCATCGTGCCGTCGCAGGACATCGTCCTGGGCCTCTACTACCTGTCGCTGGTCAAGGACGGCGAGCCGGGCGAAGGCAAGCTGTTCGCCAACATCGGCGAGATCGACGCGGCCCTGGACGCCAAGGTCGTCACCCTGCACACGCGCATCAAGGCCCGCTGGACCGAGATGAACGCCGAGGGCGAACTGGTCACCAAGGTGATCGACACGACCCCGGGCCGGATGAAGCTGGCCGCCCTGCTGCCGCAGAACCCGAACGTCGGCTACCGACTGCTCGAGAAGAACCTGACCAAGAAGGAGATCGGCAACCTGATCGACGTGGTCTATCGCCACTGCGGTCAGAAGGCGACGGTCATCTTCGCCGACCAGATGATGGGCCTGGGCTTCCGCGAGGCGGCCAAGGCGGGCATCTCCTTCGGCAAGGACGACATCGTCATCCCGGCCAAGAAGGTCGAGCTGGTGAACGAGACCCGCGCCCAGGTCGAGGAGTACGAGCAACAGTACGCCGACGGCCTGATCACGCGCGGCGAGAAGTACAACAAGGTCGTCGACGCCTGGGCCAAGGCCACGGACCGGATCGCCGACGCCATGATGGGCGAGATCGCGCAGCCGCGCGTGCTGATCGAGGGCGAGAACCCCGACATCAACTCGGTCTTCATGATGGCCAACTCGGGCGCCCGCGGTTCGCAGGCGCAGATGAAGCAGCTGGGCGGGATGCGCGGCCTGATGGCCAAACCGTCCGGCGAGATCATCGAGACGCCGATCACCTCGAACTTCAAGGAAGGCCTGACCGTCCTTGAATACTTCAACTCGACCCACGGCGCCCGCAAGGGCCTGGCCGACACTGCGCTGAAGACCGCCAACTCGGGTTACCTGACCCGCCGTCTGGTGGACGTGGCGCAGGACAGCATCGTCACCGAGGACGACTGCGGCTCGACGCGCGGCATCACGCTGCGCGCGGTCATGGAAGGCGGCGACGTGCTGGTGTCCCTGGGCGCCCGCATCCTGGGCCGCTACGCGGCCGAGGACATCAAGGAGCCGGGCACGGAGACCGTGCTGTTCCCCGCCGACACCTATCTGGTGGAAGAGGTCGTGGAAGCGATCGAAGCCGCCGGCGTGCAGTCGGTGAAGGTGCGTTCGGCCCTGACCTGCGAGGCGGAAGCCGGCATCTGCGGTCACTGCTACGGCCGTGACCTGGCGCGCGGCACCAACGTCAACATCGGCGAAGCGGTCGGCGTCATCGCCGCCCAGTCGATCGGCGAGCCGGGCACCCAGCTGACCATGCGGACCTTCCACATCGGCGGCACGGCCCAGGTGGCGGAAACCTCCTTCATGGAGGCGACCAACGCCGGTACGGCCAAGATCGCCGGTCCGACCGTCGTCGCGCCGCACGGCGACCTGGTGGCCATGAGCCGCAACGTCACCGTGACCGTCGTCGTGGACGGCAAGGACCGCGAGACGCACAAGGCTCCGTACGGCGCCCGCATCCGCGTCAAGGACGGCGGCGAGGTCAAGAAGGGCCAGCGCCTGGCCGAGTGGGACCCCTACACCACCCCGATCCTGACGGAAGTGGGCGGCGTGGTCCGCTTCGAGGACCTGGTCGACGGCCTGTCGGTCAAGGAAGAGACCGACGAGGCGACCGGCATCGCCCAGCGCGTCGTCACCGACTGGCGCGCCAGCCCGCGCGGCTCGGACCTGCGTCCGGCCCTGGGCGTGACGCAGGGCGACGCCTACGCCAAGCTGTCGTCGGGCTCCGACGCGCGCTACCTGCTGCCGGTGGGGGCCATCCTGTCGGTCTCCAACGGCGACGAGGCCAAGCCGGGCGAGATCATCGCCCGTATCCCGACCGAAGGCGCCAAGACGCGCGACATCACCGGCGGTCTGCCGCGGGTGGCCGAGCTGTTCGAAGCCCGTCGTCCGAAGGATTGCGCGGTCATCGCCGAGATGGACGGCCGCGTCGAATTCGGTCGCGACTACAAGAACAAGCGCCGGATCAAGATCACCCCGGAAGTCAACGCCGACGGCGTCCAGGGCGAACCGGTCGAGTTCCTGATCCCCAAGGGCAAGCACATCTCCGTCCACGACGGCGACCTGATCCAGAAGGGCGACTACATCATCGACGGCAACCCCGATCCGCACGATCTGCTGCGCATCCAGGGCGTCGAGGCGCTGGCCGAGTATCTGGTGAACGAAGTGCAGGAGGTCTATCGACTGCAGGGCGTGCCGATCAACGACAAGCACATCGAGGTGATCGTTCGCCAGATGCTGCAAAAGGTCGAGGTGCTGGATTCGGCCGAGACCACGCTGATCAAGGGCGACCACGTCGACAAGACCGAGGTGGACGCCGAGAACGCCAAGGTCGAAAAGCGCGGGGGCCGCATCGCCACCACGCAGCCGGTCCTGCTGGGCATCACCAAGGCGTCGCTGCAAACGCGCAGCTTCATCTCGGCCGCCTCGTTCCAGGAAACGACCCGCGTGCTGACCGACGCCTCGGTCAACGGCAAGGTCGACACCCTGGAAGGCCTGAAGGAGAACGTGATCGTGGGCCGCCTGATCCCGGCGGGCACGGGCGCCTATCTGCGCAGCCTGCAGAAGATCGCCAACGAACGCGACGCCGAGCTGACGCAGGCCCGCGAGGATGCGATCGAGCCGCTGCCGGCCGACCTGCAGCTGGAGCTGGAAAACAGCGAAGGCTGATCCGGTCAGGATCGAAGACGACGAAGGGCGGCGCCGGCGACGGCGCCGCCCTTTTCGCGTCAGTCGGCGTTGCGGCGTTCGCCGCCGTTGATGACCGTCTGCGCGCCCTGGCGCATGTCGACGCCGGGAACGCTGGACAGGTGCGCGCCCGCGCAACCGGTCCCGAAGTTGGAGCCGACGCAGTCGGCGGGGCCGACGATCCCGACCCCGGCGCCCAGCGGGCGCGTGCGCTGCTCCCACTGGGCCAGGCGGCGCGCGCCCTCGCGGGCGAAGGCGGCGTCGCGCTCGGCGTTTCCGCTGCCGGTGACCGGCGGGGCGGTCGCCGCGCGCGCTCCGAACCGGTCGCGGCAATGG
>JAEWDF010000041.1 GCA_023390245.1 Pseudomonadota bacterium | reverse complement strand
GCCGGGCGCACGTTGTTGGCGCGGCCGGCGTCGGCCGGCGACTGGCCGGCGCGCAGGGCGGCGGCGATCTTCTCGGCCGTGGCGCGGTTCGGCGCGGTCAGGGTGACGAAGGTGCGCGTTTCCGGCTGGCCCAGGCTGTCCTTCTTGAACTCGAAGCGCTCGCGGATGCGGTCGTCGGTGATCGCCGCATTGGCGGCGGTCGGATCGGGCGTGAACAGGACCAGCGAGACCTGGCGGAACTCCGGGCTGCGCAGCCGTTCGGCGTTCTCCTGGATGAAGGCGTTGAGCTGGGCGTCGGTCGGGCGCGGGGCCTGGCCGGCCATGGCCTGGGTGACCTCGAACCAGCGGCCGTCGCGCGACTCGAAGGCCTCTCCGGCGACCAGGGCGCCGTAGATGCGCGGCGCGCGGGCGCCGGCGAAGGCGGCGGCGCCGTAGTGTTCGCTGACATACTGGTCGCGCATGTCCTGCTCCAGCATCGCCGGAGTCAGGTTCTGCTGCGCCAGGGTCTGCTGATACTGCTCCTGGTCGAACTGGCCGGTGACCTGGTTGAAGAAGGCCGGGATCTGGCGGATCTGCTTGACGATCAGTTCCTTGCCCGGGCGGATGCCGGCGCGCCAGGCCCAGTTCAGGAAACCCAGCTGCTCGGTCTGGCTGGCCAGGAAGCGGGCGTCGATGTTCTCGGCGACAAGGTCCTGGTTCGTCAGCGGCCGGCCGGCCTGTTCCTGCAGCCGTTCACGGACGCGGTCGAAGGCGAGGCGGAACTCGGTCTGATTCATCGAGCGGTCGCCCGCCGTGATGACGTGCTTGGCCCCCAGGTTGGAGAAGACGTCCATCCTCGCGCCCACGATCACGAAGCTGATCATGATCAGCACCAGCAGGGCGGCGGCCCACTTGGACTTGGCGAAGTCGCGGAACAGGGAGATCATCGAGAAACCCGAAAGGCGAGACCGAACAGCGGCGTCTTCCTGCGCGTATAGTCGGGGCGGCGGTCCCCCCGCAAGGACGCCATGAAGGCCAGATTGCGGCGCCCCCTCTTGGCTTGGCGGTTCGGGGCGCCTAGACAGGCCGGATGAAACAATCCGTGAAATTGATCGGCGGCAATTGGAAGATGCACGGCGTCTCCGCCGCCCTGGGGGAAGCGCGCGCGCTGCGCGAGGCGCTGGAAGCGCGACCCGAGGCCTGCCGTGTCGCCCTGATGCCGCCGGCGACCCTGATCGACCGAATGCGCGCGGTCCTGGCCGGGGGGCCGGTCGAACTGGGCGGGCAGGATTGCCATGACCGGCCGTCGGGCGCCTTCACCGGCTCCGTTTCGGCCGAGATGCTGGCCGATGCCGGCGCCCGGCTGGTGGTCCTGGGCCATTCCGAGCGGCGCGCCCTGTGCGGCGAGACCTGCGCCCTCGTCTCCGCCAAGGTCGAGGCCGCCGTCGCTGCGGGCCTGGAGCCGCTGGTCTGCATCGGAGAAACCCTGGAGGAGCGCCAGGCGGGCCGGGCCCTGGAGGTGGTGGCGCGTCAGATCCGCGACAGCCTGCCGGACGTCTTGGCCGAACGGCCGTTCGCGGTCGCCTACGAGCCGGTGTGGGCGATCGGCACGGGGCATACGCCGACCCTGGAGCAGATCGCCGAGACCCACGACGCCGTGCGCGCCGCCCTGGTGGCGCGACTGGGGCCGTCGGCCGGCCATGCGCCGATCCTGTACGGCGGCTCGGTCAAGCCGGACAACGCGGCCGATATCCTGGCGACGCACGAGGTGGGCGGGGCCCTGGTCGGCGGGGCGTCCCTGAAGGCCGAGGATTTCCTGAAGATCATCCGCGCGGCGTGAGGTTTGCGCTGTTTTCGCTTCGGTGATAGAGGCCGCCGCTTGATCGGCGCGGTCGCGCGCCACAGATAAAAGCCGCCATGCTCCAGACCATCCTGCTCGTCGCCATCATCCTGGTCGCGATCGCCCTGACCGGCATCGTGCTGCTGCAGCGCTCGGAGGGCGGGGCTCTCGGCATGGGCGGCGGCCCCTCGGGCTTCATGACCGCGCGCGGCGCGGGCAACCTGTTGACCACCACGACCTGGTGGCTGGCGGGCGTGCTGTTCGTCCTGACCATCGCGTTGACCATCGTCGGCAACATGGACCGGGCGTCGCAGTCGGTGATCGACGCCGACGCCGTCGGCTCCCTGGCCACCACGCCCCAGGCCCCGGCGCAGCAGCAGCCGGCCCAGACTCCGCCGGCGCAACCGGCCCAGCCGGCGGCTCCGTCGCTGGACGACCTGGAGGCCAGCCTGCCTTCCGGTTCGGCGACGCCGACGCAGCCGGCCCAGTAAGGCCGGCCCTAAGACGACCCCGAAAGCGCGCCGCCCGGCGCGCTTTCTTCTTTTGATCAACAGTTCGATCGCATCCGGCGTCTCGCCGGACGCGAATCATGGAGTAAGGTGTCCGCCCATGGCTCGCTATGTGTTCATCACCGGCGGCGTGGTTTCCTCGCTTGGAAAAGGCCTCGCCTCCGCCGCTCTCGGCGCTCTTTTGCAGGCGCGCGGCTACAAGGTCCGCCTGCGCAAGCTGGACCCCTATCTGAACGTCGATCCGGGCACGATGAGCCCCTATCAGCACGGCGAGGTCTTCGTCACCGACGACGGGGCGGAGACGGACCTGGACCTGGGCCACTACGAGCGCTTCACCGGCGTCTCGGCCGCCAAGTCCGACAACATCACCACCGGCCGCATCTACCAGACCATCCTGGAGAAGGAGCGGCGCGGCGACTATCTGGGCGCGACGGTGCAGGTGATCCCCCACGTCACCGACCAGATCAAGGCCTTCTGCCTGACCAAGGCCCTGACCGACGACGGCGAGGACGTGGACTTCGTGCTGGTCGAGATCGGCGGCACCGTCGGCGACATCGAGGGCCTGCCCTTCTTCGAGGCCATTCGCCAGCTGGGCCAGGACCTGCCGCGCGGCCAGTCCTGCTTCGTCCACCTGACTCTGCTGCCCTTCATCAAGACCGCCGGGGAGATGAAGACCAAGCCGACGCAGCATTCGGTCAAGGAGCTGCGCTCCATCGGCATCCAGCCCGACATCCTGCTGTGCCGCTGCGAACAGCCGATCCCCGCCGACGAGAAGCGCAAGATCGGCCTGTTCTGCAACGTGCGCGAAAGCGGCGTCATCCAGGCGATGGATTCGGCCGACATCTACGCCGTGCCGCTGGATTATCACCGCGAGGGGCTGGACCGCGAGGTGCTGGCCCACTTCGGCGTCGTCGACGCGCCCGAGCCCGACCTGTCGGGCTGGACGGAGATCGTCCGCCGTCGCCTGCATCCGGACGGCGAGGTCACCATCGCCGTGGTCGGCAAGTACACGGTGCTGAAGGACGCCTACAAGTCGCTGATCGAGGCGCTGCACCACGGCGGCGTGGCCAACAACGTCAAGGTCAACATCGACTGGGTCGAGGCCGACACCTTCGAGGGCGACCCCGAGGCCTGCGCCGAACGTCTAGAGGGCGCCCACGCCATCCTGGTGCCGGGCGGCTTCGGCGAGCGCGGCTCGGAGGGCAAGATCGAGGCGGCCCGCTTCGCCCGTGAGCGCAACATCCCCTATTTCGGCATCTGCTTCGGCATGCAGATGGCGGTGATCGAGGCGGCGCGGAACCTGGCCGGCTTCCCCAAGGCGTCGTCGACCGAATTCGGCCCGACCGAAGAGCCGGTCGTGGGCCTGATGACCGAATGGGTCCAGGGCAACCAGCGGGTCCTTCGCGAGATGGGCGGCGACCTGGGCGGCACCATGCGTCTGGGCGCCTATGACTCCACGCTGAAGGCGGGCTCCAAGATCGCCGGCATCTATGGCGACACCGCCATCAGCGAGCGGCACCGTCACCGCTATGAGGTCAACATCAACTATCGCGAAGCGATCGAGGCGAAAGGCGGCCTGGTGTTCGCGGGCCTGTCGCCGGACGGCGTCCTGCCTGAGACGGTGGAGCGGACGGACCACCCCTGGTTCATCGGCGTCCAGTACCATCCGGAGCTGAAGAGCCGGCCGTTCGCGCCCCATCCGCTGTTCGCCAGCTTCATCGGCGCCGCCGTGATCCAGAGCCGCCTGGTCTGATCACCGCAATGTCAGGCCGCGCGGCCTGGGAATCGGCTATTCTCCCGTCAACGATAATCGGCGCCCGGGTCATCCGGAGCGCCGCCGCCGGGAGATATGCTGAAGGAAGACGCGCATGATCGGCGAGATTCTGTATCACCTGCACCGGCACTTCCGGACCATCGTCGTGACAGGCGCGGCGGCGGGCGCAGGGGCGGTGCTGTGGTTCGCCGGCCAAGCGGTCCTCGGCGGCCTGAAGACGCCGGTCGGTTGAAGGCCCCGTCGCCGGGGCCTTCCGAGGTTCAGTCGATCTTGAGGCGGACGAACAGCATCGATCCGGTCGGCTCGCCGCCGTAGAGCGGCTCCAGCGGCCGCGGCACGCGGTTCGCGGCGTAGAGCCCGCCCAGGCCCAGGCGGACGTGTTCGCCCAGCCGCCAGTCCCGCACGACGCCCAGCGAGGCCTTGGACACGGTGTGGATGTCCCCATGGCCGCCGTGCAGGCCGGGCGTCAGTTCGTCGGTCTCGATGCGCTCCGCTCGGGCGAACACCGTCCAGCGGTCGTTCGGATGGACGGCCGATTCGAGCAGCCAGCCGTTCTTCGACGTCCCGTGATCATTGGTCTTGCGGCCCCAGGCCAGGGTCGAGGACCACCAGCCCGACTCGCCCAGCCGGCGCGTATGCAGGGCGCTGGCGGACCATTTCGTCTCGTCCTCTTCCGGCTCAAGCTGCTCCGGCGCCGAGACGTCGGCGTAGGAGGCCTGCAGCGACCAGGCCGGCGTCGGATTCCACGACAGGCGCGCCGACCAGCTGTCCAGGCGGGGCGAATCGAAACCCCACCGTTCCTCGTCGGGCTCGCGGCCCTTGAAGCTGGACGCCTCCACCTTGAACCGGTCGCGCACCCAGCCGACCGTCGCCACGCCGAAGACGATGTGCGTCGAATCCAGCCAGTGGTGGGTGATCGGCGCCTCCGGGCTGTCCATGGCGCTGAGGCGGTGCATGAAGGCGGGCGGGCCGAAGGTCGGTTCGCCCGGCAGGCCGACATAGGCATAGACGCTGTCGCTGTCCGACAGCCGCCGCGCATAGCTGGCCGACAGCTCCATGATGGCGTCATGGGGGTGCTGGCGGTCGACCAGCGGCTGGACGCCGTCCGCCGTCTCGCCCGCCGCCAGCAGCAGCGGATAGCCGTCCCGTCCCATCAGCGGGTCGGGGCTCAGCATGGCGCGCAGGTTCAGTGTCGAGCCGTCGTCGAGGTCGCGCCGGGCGGCCGTCATCACCATGCCGGACACGAAGGTCTTGTCGCCGCCGCGCGGACCGGACTGGTGGTCCTGCACCAGGTTGAGCAGGGCGTGGCTCATGATCGTCCAGTCGCCCTTCATGGCGTGGACGCCGGCATGCTCGCCGTCGTCCGGGCCCCAGGCCGTGCCGGAGGCGTCGCGCGTCATGAGCCACGGGCCGAGCGGGCTGGTCATGGCGTGGCCGGCCATGGCCGCCATGTCGTGGGGTTGGCTCTGGGCCTGGGCCTCCGGCGGCGTGGCGGGCATGGCGTGCGCCGCGTGCGGATCGTCTGCGGCCGGTTCGGGATGATGGACGTGGTCCTGGGCCGCCGCCGCCGGGGCGAGGACGAGCAGGGATGCGCCGGCCAAGGGACCGGCGAGGGATCGTGAAGCCGTCATGGCTCTCTCCTGATGATGGGATGGGCGCGCCGAGCGGCGCGGTGTCGCATCGATCAGGGTCGGGGCGGGGCGGGCTCCGGCGTCGGGCGCCGGCCGGGCAGGGCCAGGGTCGGCGCGGGCGCGACCGAGGCGCGCGACAGTGTCGCCTTCCCGTCGGTCGGCGTTTCGGGTGCGGGGGCGACCACGCAGGCGGCGCAGCAGGCCATGGCTTTCATGGCCTTGGCGGGCGTGTGGTGGTCCGACACGGGCGTCGTCCCGCCCATCTCATGGCAGGGCGGCGCCTGGCGCGGGGCGGCGGACGCGCCGGCGGCCCCCAGCGACAGGGTCGCCAAGGTGCCCATCACCAGCAGCAGGGTGCGCATCCACTTCACGCGCGACAGGATAGGGGCGGGCGAGGCGACCCGCAACGCGTCACGACCCCGGCTTCTTGTCGACCAGCGGCAGGCCGGGCGCGTCGGGCGGCGTCGCGCCGCCGGCGTTCAGCGCGCGCTGCATGAACACCACGTCGCGCCAGCCGTCGTGCTTCCATCCGGCGTCGGCGAAGACGCCCGCGTCGCGAAAGCCGCGCGAGCGATGCAGGGCGATGGAGCCGGCGTTCTCCGAGTCGCCGATGACCGCCACCATCTGCCGCAGGCCCATCGCCTCGCAGCGGCGGATCAGTTCGTCCAGCAGGGCGGCGGCGACGCCTCGACCCCGAGCCTCCGGCGCGACGTAGATCGAATCCTCGACCATGTAGCGGTAGGCCTGCCGCGTCCGGAACGGCGCGGCGTAGGCGTAGCCCGCGACGACGCCGTCGACCTCGGCCGCCAGCCGGGGCAAGCCCAGGGCGGCGACCGCATCCAGCCGCCCCTGCATCTCGGCTGCGTCCGGCGGTTCCAGCTCGAAGGTGCCGCGTCCGTTCAGCACGCTTTCGCCATAGATGGCGACGACGGCGTCGAGGTCGTCCGGCTGTAGGTCGCGAACCGTGACGCTCAAGCCTTCTCCCAGCCCTTGTCGATGGCCCAGACGGCGAAGGCGTAGTCGTGGGCGACTTCCTTCAGATAGTCGAACCGTCCCGCCGCCCCGCCGTGCCCGGCCTCCATGTTGATCTTCAGCAGAACCGGCTTGCCCGAGGTCGTCGCCGGCCGCAGCTTGGCCACCCACTTTTCCGGCTCCCAATAGGTCACGCGCGGGTCCGACAGGCCGCCGGTCGCCAGCACCGCCGGATAGGCCTTGGCCTCCACCTGATCGTAGGGGCTGTAGCTCAGCATGTAGTCATAGGCCTCGGCGTCCTCGATGGGATTGCCCCATTCGGGCCATTCCGGCGGCGTCAGCGGCAGGGAGGTGTCGCTCATGGTGTTGATCACGTCGACGAACGGCACCTGACCGATCACCCCGGCCCACAGGTCGGGCCGCATGTTGTTGACCGCGCCCATCAGCATGCCGCCGGCCGAACCGCCCTGGGCGACGATCTCGCCGGCCCTGGCGTAGTCGCGGGCGACCAGGTGTTCTGCGGCGGCGATGAAGTCGGTGAAGGTGTTCTTCTTGGTCATCCGCCGCGCCGACAGGAACCAGCCCCAGCCCTTGTCGGAGCCGCCCCGGATGTGGGCGATGGCGTAGATCCAGCCGCGATCCACCAGCGACAGCCGGCTGGTGGAGAAGCTGGCCGGCATCGGAATGCCGTAGGAGCCGTAGCCGTAGAGCAGCAGCGGCGCAGAGCCGTCGATCGGCGTGGACTTGCGGCGCAGGACGGTGACCGGCACCAGCGCCCCGTCCGCCGCCGGGGCGTTCAGCCGCTCGACCACATAGTCGGCCGGGTCATGCCCGCTGGGGACTTCCTGCGTCTTGCGCAGGGTGCGCTCGCGCGCCGCCATGTCGTAGTCGAAGGTCTGGGTCGGCGTGGACGGCGAGTTGTAGGCGTAGCGGGTGGTCGTCGTGTCGAACTCCGACGCCCCCGCCAGCGACAGGGCGAAGGCCGGTTCGTCTACGGCGATCTCATGCTCGGCGCCCGCGCGGTCGCGGACGATGATGCGGGTGTTGGCGTCGGCCCGCTCCTGGCGCGCCAGGTGGTCCCGCGTCAGGTCCAGCCCCTCGATGAAGCGGCCGGGGGCGTGGGGGACCAGGTCCTTCCAGTTCGCCTTGCCGGGCGTTCCGGTCGGGGCCTCGACGATCTTGAAGTCGATGGCGTCGTCGGCGTTGGTGCGGATCACCCAGCGGTCGCCCCAGTGGTCGGCGTCGTAGCGGGTGGCGACCACGCGCGGCTCCAGCACCACGGGCTCGGCGGTCGGCGTCTCGGCCGGGATGTAGCGGGCCTCGCTGGTCTCCTGGTTTTGGATGCCGATCACGATGAAGCGGTCGTCGGCGGTGCGGCCGACGCCGATGAACATGCCGTCGTCCGCTTCCTCATAGACCAGGGCGGTCTCGCCGCCGCGCGCGGGGCGGCGGAAGATCTTGTCCGGGCGGCCGTTGTCGTCGCGGTTGGTCCAGAAGATCCACTGGCTGTCAGGCGAGAAGGTGAAGTCGCCGGTCGCGCTGTCGATCATTGCCGGCAGCACCTCGCCGGTCGCCAGGTCCTTGACGTAGATCCTGTGGACCTCGGACCCCTGCGCGTCCTCGGCATAGGCGAACAGGGCGTGATCGGGGCTGTGCGAGGCGGCCGAGACCTCCGAATAGGCCTTGCCCTGCGCCAGGGCGTTGGCGTCCAGCAGCAGGGTCTCCGCGCCGCCGCCGCGCGGCCGGCGGCAGTACAGCGGGTGCTGGTCGCCGGTGTTGTAGCGGACGTAGTATTCCCACGGGCCGTCGGGCGCGGGGACGGAGGAATCGTCCTCCTTGATGCGGCCGCGCATCTCCTGGAACATCGCCTCCTGCAAGGGCAGGGTGGAGGCCATCATCGCCTCGCGATAGGCGTTCTCGGCGGTCAGGTGTTCCTTGACCTCGGCCTTGATCAAGGTCGGATCGCGCAGCACCGCCTGCCAATTGTCGTCCTTCATCCACTGGTAGTCGTCAGTGCGGGTGCGGCCCAGCTGTTCGGTAACGACGGGGATTTTCTTGGCGACGGGCGGCTGGGGCATCGAGGTTCCGGAACTCTGGCGGGCGTTGGCGAGGGCGGGGGAGGCGGCGACCGCCGTCGCGGCGGCGCTCGACGCGATCATCTGACGGCGGTTCATCGGCGGCTCCCCCAATTCAGCGCGGGACCTTGTGCGCGGGCGAGGGGCCGCGTCAAATGAAGATCGGCAGAAGGCGCGTCATCCCTTGATGTTCGACATCCAGACACAGCCAGAACCCTATATTCAGCCGGCGGCGCGCCCGGCTTGGGACCTGACGGTCGCCCTGATCAACGCCACGGTCCAGATCGACCAGCCCAACGGCGACGGCGCGCGCACGGTCGGCACCGGCTTCCTGCTGGACGCGCCCGCCGCCGACGGCCGACCGCGCACCGTGCTGGTCACCGCCGCCCATGTGCTGGACCGGATGCCGCAGGCGGAGGCGCGCATTGGCTGGCGCATCGAGCAGGCGAACGGCGGCTGGCGCTTCGACCCGCAGCCGCTGGCCATCCGGGGCGTCGAGGACGCGCCGCTATGGACGACCCATCCGACGCAGGACATCGCGGTGATGGAGATCGCCGCGCCGGAGGCCTTCGCCCGCGCCGCCATTCCGCTGGGCTGGCTGGCGGACGAGGGCGCCTTTGAGGCGGCGGAGGTCGGGCCCGGCGACGAAATGCTGTCCCTGGGCTTCCCGCGCGGCCTGTCGTCGAACCGGGCGGGCTTTCCGATCCTGCGCGCGGGACGCATCGCCTCCTGGCCGCTGGCGCCGATCAGCGCCTTTCCGACCTTCCTGCTGGATTTCGCGGTCTTTCCCGGCAATTCCGGCGGGCCGGTGTTCTGGACCTCGACGGCGCGACGGGCGGCCGACGACGCGGGACCGACCCACCCTTACGTCGCCGGCGTTCTGACCCAGGAGGTCATCGTTCAGAACGAGCGCCTGGGCATCGGCGTGGTCGCCCACGCCGCCTACATCCGCGAGGCGGTCGCCCTGCTGGACCCCCGCTAGCTCAGCCCGCCAGCGCGTCCGCCGTCATCCGCTTCAGCAGGTCGCCGCCCTGGCCGATGGCGGCCAGGCGACTGGAGGCGTGACCCAGGATGTTGGCGGCATAGACCTCGTAGAGGTCCAGCTTGCCCTGCAGCCAGGCCGGGTCGCCGTCGCCGGCGTCCAGCCGCGCCCTGGCGGCCAAGGCGCCCCTGGCCAGCATCCAGCCGCCGACCACGTCGCCGAGCAGTTTCAGATAACCGTCGGCCGCGGCCAGCACGTCGGCGGCCGCCTCGGGGTCGGACTTGCGGTCCAGCAGCCACAAGGTCGCGTCCTCGACCGCCTCGATGGCGGCGGCGAAGCGTTCGATCGGCTTGCCCGAATAGAGGAGGCGCAACTCCGACAGCGTGTCCTTCATCTCAGCGATCAGGACGCGGGCGGATTCGCCGCCGTCCATCGACAGCTTGCGCCCGACCAGGTCCATGGCCTGGATGCCGTTGGTGCCTTCGTAGATCGGGGTGATGCGGGCGTCGCGGTAGTATTGGGCCGCGCCGGTCTCCTCGATGAAGCCCATGCCGCCGTGCACCTGGACGCCCAGGGAGGCGACCTCGCAGCCCACGTCGGTCGACCAAGCCTTGGCGATGGGGGTGAACAGGTCCTCGCGCGCCTTCCACCGGCGGCGATCCTCTTCCGAAGCGGCGTGGCGGGCCAGGTCGGCGGCGACGCCGGTCGACAGGCAGATGGCGCGCGCGGCCGAGGTCTTGGCCTTCATCACCGCCAGCATCCGGCGCACGTCGGGATGGTCGAAAATCGGCGCGCCGGCTTCTCCGGTCCAGGCCGAACGGCCCTGGCGGCGCTCCAGCGCATAGGCCAAGGCGTGCTGGTAGGCGCGCTCGGCGACGCCGACGCCCTCGACCCCGACGGCCAGGCGCGCGGTGTTCATCATCACGAACATGTGGGCCAGGCCCTCGTTCGGCCGCCCGACCAGTTCGGCGCGGGCGTTCTCATAGCTCATGACGCAGGTGGGGGAGGCGTGGATGCCCAGCTTGTGCTCGACTCCCACGGGCCGGAAGCTGTTGCGTTCGCTCAGCGTCCCGTCGTCCTTCACCTCGAACTTGGACGTCAGGAACAGGCTGATGCCCTTGGGCCCCTTGGGCGCGTCCGGCAGGCGGGCCAGCACCATGTGGACGATGTTGTCTGTGGCGTCGTGGTCGCCCCAGGTGATGAAGATCTTCTGGCCGTTCAGCGCATAGGTCCCGTCGCCGTTCGGGGTCGCCGTGGCGGTCAGGGCACCCAGGTCCGAGCCGGCGCCGGGTTCGGTCAGCACCATGGCGCCGGTCCATTCGCCGCTGACCAGCCGGGTCAGGTATTTCGACTTCTGCTCTTCCGTCCCGACCTGCTCCAGCGCCTCGATGGCCGCCAGCGACAGCATGGGGCAAAGGCCGAAGGCCATGTTGGCGGCGTGCACCGTCTCATAGGCCGCCAGCTCCAGCGCCTTGGGCAGGCCCTGGCCGCCATGCGCCGGTGAGGCCGACAGGCCGGTCCAGCCGCCGGCGGCGAACTGGCGATAGGCGTCGGCGAATCCCGGCGCGGCGGTCACTGCGCCGTTGGCGTAGGCCGCGCCCTGCTGGTCGCCGATGCGGTTCAGCGGCGCCAGCACCTCCTCGGAGAACTGCCCCGCCGCCTCCAGTACCGCCAGGGCGACGTCGGCGTCGTAGTCCGGAAAGGCGCCGGTCGCGGCGACGTCGCCGATCCCGGCGATGGCTTTCAGCGTGAAGGCCAGGTCTCGAACGGGGGCGCGGTAGCTCATGGACATCCTCGAATGCGTCGGGCCCGAAAGCCCCGGACCTTGTGCCGCCTCAAGGCCGGTCGTCGCAAGCCGCTTGGCGGTCGGGCCGTTGTCGGGGCACACTGACCCCCTGCCGCCACGGAAGGGAAGTCATGGCCGAACACCGCAACCGATACTCGATGACGTCGCTGGTCCTGCACTGGGTCATTGCGGCGGCCGTGCTGATCCAGATTCTGCTGATCACGGCGCACGAGGCGACCGAGGGGCCGATCTCGCGCGAGTTCATCGGCCTGCACAAGTCGGTCGGCCTGACCATCCTGGTGCTGACCCTGGCGCGAATCGGCTGGCGGCTGGCCAATCCGGCCATCGCCCTGCCGGCCGACATGCCGCGCTGGCAGAAGGTGTTCGCCCGCGCGACCCATGTGCTGTTCTACGTCGCCCTGATCGCCATGCCGCTGACCGGCTGGCTGGCGTCCTCGGCGGGCGGGCGCGAGATCGTCTGGTTCGGCCTGTTCGACTGGCCGTTGCTGCCGGTCGGCGGTGGGCGCGAGGCGGCGCGCGGCTTCATGACGATCCACGGCCTGGTGGTGAAGGGGCTCTATGTCCTGATCGCCCTGCACGTGCTGGGCGCGCTGAAGCATCAGTTCGTCGATCGCGACAATGTGCTGCACCGGATGATCCCGCTGATCCCGCGCCGGCCGTGAGCGCCACGCCGGAAGCGGCGGCGAAGGCCCTGCGGCGGGGCCGGCTGATCCTTCTGCCGACCGAGACCGTCTATGGGCTGGGGGCCGATGCGGGTGATCCCCGGGCGGTGGCCGCCATCTTCGAGGCCAAGGGAAGACCTCGCTTCAACCCCTTGATCTCCCACGTCGCCGATGCGGTCGCGGCGGAGGAAATCGGCGTGCTGGACGCGCGCGCCCGTGCTCTGGCCGAGGCTTTCTGGGCGGGGCCGCTGACCCTGGTGGCGCCGGTGCGCGACGCGCGGCGCGTCTGCGACCTGGCGCGGGCCGGATTGGACAGCGTGGCCATCCGCGTGCCGGGCCACGCCATGGCGCGGGCGGTGCTGTCGGCCTTTGGCGGGCCGGTGGTCGCGCCGTCCGCCAACCGCTCCGGCCGGCCCAGTCCCACCACCTTCGCCGACGCCATGGAGGAGACGGGTTTCGCCGTCGCGGCGGCGGTGGACGGCGGGCCGTGCGCCGTGGGGCTGGAGAGCACGGTCGTCTCCACCCTGGGCGGCCGCATCGCCCTGTTGCGGCCCGGCGCAGTGACGCGGGCGGAGCTGGAGGCGGTCGTCGGCCCGCTGGACGAAGGCGGAGAGGGCCATCGTTCTCCCGGCCGGCTGGCCCTGCACTATGCGCCCGAGGCGCCCGTGCGGATCGAGGCGGACGCGCCGCGCGAAGGCGAGATATGGCTGGGGTTCGGCCCGGGGATGGGCGATCCGCGCTGGAGCCTCAGCCCGTCCGGCGACCTGCGCGAGGCGGCGGCCAACCTGTTCCGCCGGCTGCGGGAAGCGGACCGGGAGAGGCCGGCCGGCATCGCCGTCGCGCCCGTTCCCGCCGAAGGACTGGGTGAGGCGATCAACGACCGTCTGCGCCGCGCCGCCGGCTATGTCGGCTGACCGAAGCGGGCCTGAAGGTCCACGCTGGCGCGGACACCGACCGTGGGCAGGCAGGTGGTCAGCCAGTCCTCCGCCGCGGCGCGTCCGCGCGCGCCTTCAGGTCGTTGAGAAAGCCCCATTCGGTGTCGAATTTGGACCTCAGCGGCAGGTCGCTCAGCCAGCCGTCCGCCTCGATTGCGTGAAGGCGGACGGGCCGATAGGTCGCGGCCGCCTTCAGCTGGCCGCCGGCCGCCAGGTCGTCGGCCATGGCCAGGGCGCGAAGCTCCGCGACCAGCGGGGCGTTGAAGACGATCTCGTTCAGCCGGTCGACGATGTCGCCGGCGCCGCGCGGCGTCTCGTCGCGGACCATCGGGTTCAGGGTGACCAGCAGCAGGTCGTCGGGCGTGTCGGCGCCGGTCAGCGGCCAGAGCGGCGGATTGGCCAGGTAGCCGCCGTCCCAGTACGGCTCGCCGTCGATCTCCACGGCCTGGAACAGATGCGGCAGGCAGGCCGAGGCCAGCAGGACCTTGGCGTCGATCTCCTGCCGCTCGAACACCCGCACCCGCGCCTGGCGCACGGCGGTCGCGGCGACGAACAGGCGCAGGTCGGAGCCGCGCACCGCCTCGAAATCCACCGCCGCCTTCAGAACCCGCTCCAGAGGATTGTGATTCAAGGGATTGAATTCATAAGGGCTGATGGTCAGCGCCAGGGTTTCCCCAGCGCGCCAGAAGGGCGTGTCCTTGATCCAGTCGGGCGCCTTCACCGCGTTCCAGATGGCGCTGTCGCCGAAGACGTTGCGGCCGCCGGACTGGTTCACCTCGCGCCACAGCCGATCCAGGGCCGCGCGCGGATCGCCGGTCGCCAGACCTGACACCAGGGCCGCGCCGTTCATCGCCCCGGCCGAGACCCCGGACACGGCCCGCACGTCCAGCCGGCCATCCTGCAGCAGGCGGTCCAGCACGCCCCACTGGAAGGCGCCGTGCGCCCCGCCGCCCTGCAGCGCCAGGCTGATCGGACGAGAGCCCGGCGCGGGCGAGGCCCGGTCGGTTGGATCGGCGGCCTTGCGCTTGAAGATCGCCATGCCGCCGTCCCCCTCCTGTCAGTCCGCGCCTATTGCGCGGTCCAGCCGCCGTCGATGGAGAAGTGCGAACCGTTGGCCGACGCCCCCAGGTCCGACACAAGATACAGGAAGATGCCGACCAGTTCGTCGGTGGTGACGAACCGCTTGGTCGGCTGGGAGCCCAGGATGACGTCGGTCAGCACCTGTTCCCGGCTCATGCCGCGCGTGCGGGCCTGGTCGGCGATCTGCTTCTCGACGATCGGCGTCTCGACGAAGCCGGGGCAGATGGCGTTGCATGTGATGTTGTCGCGCGCCAGCTCCAGCGCCACCGTCTTGGTGAAGCCGATCACCCCGTGCTTGGCCGCGACATAGGCCGACTTGAACGGGCTGGCGACCAGGCCGTGGGCCGAGGCGACGTTGACGATCCGGCCCCGCCCTTGCGCCTTCATGATCGGGATCGCCGCCCGCGTGGCGTAGAAGGCCGACGACAGGTTGATGGCGATGATCTGCTCCCACTTGTCGGTCGGGAACTTCTCCACGGCCTCGACATGCTGGACGCCGGCGTTGTTGACCAGGATGTCCAGCCGGCCGAACTCGTGGCGGGCGAAGGCCACCATGTCGGCCACCTCGTCGCCGTTCAGCATGTTGGCGGCGTGATAGCGGACGCGGCCGCTCGACGACGCCTCCAGCCCCGCCCGGATGCGTTCGATCTCGGCCGGGTCGCCCAGACCGTTCAGCACCACGTCGCCGCCACGCGCCGCCACCGCCCGCGCCATGGCCAGGCCGATGCCGGAGGTCGATCCGGACACCACCGCGACCTGTCCCTTCAGGTCGCCGATGTCGCGAAAGGCCGGGGCCTCGCCGTGCGCCGCGCCGGCCTTGGATGACTTACCCCAGTTGAACATCGATTCCGCCCTTCGTTCCGAGCCGCCAGACTAGCGGCCGGGGCGGCCGGGGATCAAGAATTTCCCGACCTGATGAATATCCACTCGACGTCCGAAGACGCGGCGGGGTCGAAACGGTAGCCGTCGCGATCGAACGCCTTGAGATCCTCGGCCCGCTCCAGCCGCTCGTCGATGGCGAAGCGGGCCATGGCTCCGCGCGCCTTCTTGGCGAAGAAGGAGATGACGCGAGTCTCGCCGTTCTTCTCCTCGCGGAAGATCGGCGTGATCACCGGCAGCTTCAGCGCCCGGGCGTCGACGGCGCCGAAATATTCCTGGCTGGCCAGATTCACCAGCGTCGGGTCGGCCTGGCCCTCGGCGTCGGCGTTCAGCTGCTTCGACAGCCGGTCGCCCCAGAAGTCGTAGAGGTTGGCGCCGCGCCGCGTCTTCAGCCTCGTGCCCATCTCCAGGCGGTAGGGCTGGATGCGGTCCAGCGGGCGCAGCACGCCATAGAGGCCCGACAGGATGCGCAGATGATCCTGCGCCCACGCCAGGGCGGCGGCGTCCAGCTCCCGCGCGCGCAGGCCCTCGTAGACGTCGCCGGCGAAGGCGAAGGCCGCCTGCACGCCCTCCGTCGATTCGGCGTCGAAGGCCTTGAACCGTTCGACGTTCAGCTTGGCCAGGTCGTCGGAGATGCCCATCAGGCGGCGCAGGTCGGCGCGGGTCTGGCGCCGCGCAGTCTTGGCCAGGCTGGCGGTGTCCTCGACGAAGCGCCGCTCGGACGCGGGCAGCGCCGGGTCGGGGTCGGTGAAATCCAGCCGCTTGGCCGGAGAAAGGGCGATCAGCAAGGCCAGGCTCCCAAGGCAAGGCGCCGACATAGGCCGCTTCGATGACGATTTGAACCGGGCGGGACGCCGCGCGGCGGTTCAGCCGTCCATGAAGGCGGCGACCGCCGCATAGCTGTCGGCGACATGGTGGGCGCCCCGCGCGCGCAGACGCTCGGCGTGGCCGTCGCGCACGTGTCCGCCGGCCAGCAGGCCCACGACGGTCATTCCCGCGGCGACGCCGGCGGTCACGCCCGCCTCGCTGTCCTCGATCACCAGGGCGCGGGCCGGATCGACGCCCATGGTCTGGGCGGCGTGCAGGAACAGGTCGGGGTGCGGCTTGCCCCGTTCGACCTTCAGTCCGGTGAAGACGGCGTCGTCGAACCGGTCGACCAGGCCGAACAGAGATAACCCGACGCCGATCCAGTCCGGCCCGCTGGAGGAGGCGATGCAGCGCCGTTCGGGCCGGGCGTCCACGAAGTCGATCACGCCGGGCACAGGCTTCAGCTGGTGCGGCGCGCGGGCGCGGCAGGTCGCGAACCAGTCGGTGTGGAAATCCTCGGGGCAGGGGCGACCCAGCCGCGCCTCCACCACCGGCCGATTGTCGCGCCAGCGCTTGCCGGTGTAGGCCGCCAGCACGTCGTCCAGCGTGGTCGGCAGGCCCAGCGCCGTCAGTTGCTCGGCCATGACGGTGCTGTTCAGCACCTCGCTGTCGGCGACGACGCCGTCGTAGTCGAAGATGATCAGATCGTAGGTCACGCGGCGGGCTTCTCCGCCGCCTTTGCGGCGTCCCAGAGGCGATCCATCTCCTCCAGCGTCGATTGGTCCGGCGTGCGGCCGTCCCTAGCCAGTTCGGCCTCGATGAAGCCGAAGCGGCGGATGAACTTGGCGTTGGCCGCGCGGAGCGCATCCTCCGGCTCCACCTCTAGCTTGCGGGCCAGGTTGGCGACGACGAACAGCAGGTCGCCCAGTTCCTCGCGCGCCTTGGCCTTGTCACCCGCCGCGATCTCGACGCGTAACTCCTCGACTTCCTCGGCCAGCTTGTCGAACACCTCGTCGGTCGATGGCCAGTCGAAGCCGACGCGGCCTGCGCGCCTGGTCAGCTTGGCTGCGCGCGTCAGGGCGGGCAGGCCCACGGGCACGTCATCCAGCACGCCCGGTTTTTTCCGATCCTTGCGTTCGGCGGCCTTGATCGCCTCCCAGGCGACGGTCTGTTCCTTCGAGGATCGCTGCGCCTCGTCTCCGAAGACGTGCGGATGGCGCCGCTCCAGCTTGTCGGCGATGGCCGTGACCACGTCGTCGAAGGCGAACAGCCCCTGTTCCTCGGCCATGCGAGCGTGGAAGACCACCTGGAACAGCAGGTCGCCCAGTTCGCTCTTCAGCTCGACCAGGTCGTTGCGCTCGATGGCGTCGGCGACCTCATAGGCCTCCTCGATCGTATAGGGGGCGATGGTGCCGAAGGTTTGCTCCACGTCCCACGGGCAGCCGCCGTCCGGGTCACGCAGTTTCTCCATCACGCCCAGCAGGCGGTCGATCTGTCTCAAGCCACGGTCCCCGTCTTGGCGTCGCGCGCGTCCAGTTCGGCGCGGATGGCGTCGTGGCGCGCCGGGGTCAAGGGATAGCCCTTCAGAACCAGCCAGGCGGCCGCCAGCAGCAGGCCCGGAATCAGGATGAACAGCACCTGTAACGTCAGCAGCGAGGCGTCGCTGTTGCCGCCCGGTCCCGGCACGGCGCGGAAGCCGACCGCTTGGAGGATCAGATAGGGGACCAGGGCGACCACATGGCCGATCTTGGTCGTGGCCGACAGGATCGACATCATCAGGCCGGTGCGGTCCACGCCCGTCTCGTAGCGCTCCTCGTCCCCGGCGTCGGCCATCATGGCGCGCGTCAGGAACAGGCCGGCGGCGTAGGGCAGGCCGGCGACGAACATCACCACGGCCGTCAGGACGAAGCTGCCGCCCGGCGTCAGGGTCGCGGCGATGTAGAGCACGGCCGAGACCACGCTGGCGATGGCCAGCGAGCGATCCTTGCCCACGCGGGTCGCCAGCCACGCCCAGATCGGCGCGCCGCACAGGCCCGCAACGAAATAGATCAGCATGAACAGCGAGGCCTGGGTGTGGTCGTAACCCTTGATCTGGCCGAAGAAGAAGAACAGCAGCGACCCGGTGATGCCCGGCGCCACGCCCAGCAGCAGGTCGGCGAACAGCAGCTTGCGCACCACCTTCTTCTTCAGCAGGGCCCAGTAGGCGGAAAGGCCGCCGTGCGGCGGGTCGCCCGCCGTGATCGGCTCGGGCACGGCGACCATGGCCAGGCCGATGGTGACGGGCAGGGCGACGACGATGGCCCAGCCCATGATCCGCACCCCGTCGGCGTAGTCGCCGACGCCGGTCCGCACCACGATGGTCGGCAGGACCAGGATCAGGATCACGCCGATGATGTTGAACACCTGCCACCAGCCATAGACCCGGCTGCGCTGGTCGTACTGCGGCGCCAGCACCGCCGCCCAGCCCAACTGGCCCAGCGTGCCGATCGAGAAGCCCAGGTAGAGGAACAGCAGCCAGCCGAACAGATAGAGCGCCGGCGCGCCCGGCTGCACCACTACGAACATCATCAGCGCCGCCAGCATCAGCATCGGCGTGGCGAGCGCCAGCCAGGGGCGATAGCGGCCCAGGCGCGTGCGGGTCCGGTCCATGCCCCAGCCGATGAAGGGATCGAACACGATGTCGATCAGCCGCACCGCCATGAAGACGGTCGCGACCACGCCCAACTCCAGCCCCACGAAGGTGGCGTAGAACTCGGGCAGGGTGACGGGCAGGGCGACACCGAAGGCCGCCAACGGCAGGCAGGGACCGGAGAAGGCGGCCAGCACGGCGTTGGAGCGGCGGGGAGCGGAGACGGTCGGCATCGACGATCCGGGGCAGGCGGCGCGAGTCGGCCGCGCGCCACCATGCCAGCGATCCGCGACGCTTGCACTTGCCCCGACCTCTTGCCCCGACCTCTTGCTCCGACTCTGGCCTTGAGGCTTCCTGTCGCCATGTGGCGCGTCCTGATCGCATTCCTGTTCCTCGGCCTGCTGGCGGCGGCGCCCGCGCGGGCCCAGGGCGCCGCCCCGACTGATCCGTGCCAGACCAACGCCGACGTCTGGGCCGGGCAGGGGTTCGCCAACGCCATCTCGGTCTATTCGCTGGAATGGACGCCATTCGGGGCGACCGAATGGGGCTGGGAGACCTATCTGCCGCTGATCCAGCATGAGCTAAGGACCCAGTGCGGGCCGGGCACGCCGATCTTCGCCTCGCGCCTGGCCGCCTTCCAGCAGACCCACGACCTGCCGCCCACCGGCCTGTTCGACGGCGCGACCTTCCAGGTCTTCAAGGGCGTGTGGCAGGAGCGGCGGCCCTTCGTCATGGCGCGGGTGGGCGGCGACTGTCCCGACCCGCCGCCGCTGAACCAGCTCGGCTATCTGCTGCCCGAGGAGGAGCACGCCGACCGCCTGACCCGGCTTCTGCGCCGCGACGTTCTGGACGCCTATCGCCGCATGGCCGCCGAGGCGCGCGCCCAGGTCCCGGAGATCGCCGCCGACCCGGAACTGCTCCAGATCTTCTCCGGCTTTCGCGATCCTGAGGCTGACGCCGCGCGCTGCGCCCAGCAGGGCAATTGCGATGGACTGCGCCGCGCCGCCTGTTCGCCGCACCGCACGGGAACGGCGATCGACGTCTACGTGGGCCATATCGTCGGCCTGAGCGTCGATTCCACTGATCCAATCAGCCGTCAGGCGATGGCCAAGGGCGCAACCTATCGCTGGCTGGTCCAAAACGCTGGTCGTTTCGGCTTTGTCCCCTATCTCTATGAGCCTTGGCACTGGGAGTATGTCCTGCCGTGGCGAGAGCCGTCCGCGCCCTGACCGAAAGCGAAGCCGCCCTGGCGCGAGAGGCGTTCGGCGCGGCCATTCGGCTGGACTCGGTGCGGTTGATCGCCTGGCCGTTCCGCCGCGCCTTCGTCGCCGGCCGGTGGTTCGGCCGCGACTGGATCGTCTGGCCCCGCGGCGCGCTGGCCGATGACTTCGCCCAGGCCTCCGTCCGCCTCCAGGGCGTGCTGATCCATGAGCTGACCCACGTCTGGCAGGCGCAGCGCGGCGTCGGCCTTCTGTGGGCCAAGCTGAAGGCCGGGGATCGGCCGGAAAGCTACGCCTACATTCCCGGCCCGGACTGCCGCTGGGACCGGCTGAACATCGAACAGCAGGCCATGGTCATGGAACACCGATTTCGTCTCAGCCGCGGCGAGCCCGCGCCGGCCGACGCCGAATTCTACGCGACCGTCTGCCCTTTCGACCGCTGATCGGCTGCCTGCCCCCTTGCGGGCCGACGAGGGATCACTAAAATAGCACTCAAGACTGTTACCAATGACGGTCCGACTGTTTTCAGGAGTCCTCCCATGCCCAAGATCCTCGTCCTCTATCACTCCACCTACGGCCATATCGAAGCCATGGCCGAAGCCGTCGCCGAGGGCGCGCGCGAGGTCGAGGGCGCGATGGTGGACATCAAGCGCGTGCCGGAGACCGTGCCGGAGGACCTGGCGAAGTCGTCGGGCTACAAGCTGGACCAGAAGGCCCCGATCGCCAGGATTGACGACCTCAAGGACTATGACGCCATCATCATCGGCGCCGGCACCCGTTTCGGCTCGGCGGCTTCGCAGATGCGCGCCTTCCTGGATCAGGCCGGCGGCCTGTGGTTCACCGGCGCGCTTCTGGGCAAGGTAGGCGGCGCCTTCACCGCCAGCGCCACCCAGCACGGCGGCCAGGAAACCACCTTCCAGGGCCTGCACAACTTCTTCATGCACCACGGCATGCCGGTCGTGGGCCTGCCCTACGCCTATCAGGCCATGATGACCCTGGATGCGGTCGAGGGCGGCTCGCCCTACGGCGCCACCACGATCACCGGCGGCGACGGCTCGCGCCTGCCCAGCGAGATCGAACTGGGCGGCGCCCGGTTCCAAGGCAGACACATCGCCGAAATCGCCAAGAAGCTGCACGGCTGATCCGATGCGCCAGCCCGCCGTCTTCTTCGGCCATGGTTCGCCCATGAACGCCCTGGGCGGTCCCTTCGCGGCCGCCTGGCGCGACCTCGGCCTGTCGATCGGCAAGCCGAGAGGCGTGGTCATGGTCTCCGCCCACTGGGAAACGCGCGGGTTGGGCGTGACGGCGCAGGCCAATCCCGAAACCATCCATGATTTCGGAAACTTCCCGCGCGAACTTCACGAGATGCAGTATCCGGCTCCGGGTTCCCCGGCGCTGGCCGCGCGGGCAGCCGAACTGACGGGCGCGGTCCAGACCGAACAGTGGGGGCTGGACCACGGGACCTGGTCGGTCCTGCGCCATGTCTGGCCGGAAGCGGACGTGCCGGTGGTGCAATTGTCGCTGAACCGCGACCTGACGCCGCGCCAGCATTTCGATCTGGCCCGGCGTCTCAGGCCGCTGCGGGAGGAGGGGATCGTCGTCGCCGGCTCCGGCGACTTCGTGCACAATCTGCGGACCTGGCGGCGCGAAGCGGGCGCCGAACCCTACGCCTGGGCGACGAAGTTCAACGACGCGGTCAAACACGCGCTGACGACTGGCGCCGCCGACGCCCTGGTCGACTGGGTCGGCCTGGCCGAGGACGCCCAGCTCAGCGTGCCGACCGACGAGCATTTCCTGCCGCTGCTCTATGTCGTCGCCCAGCGCGAGGTCGGGGAGCCGGTCGCCTTCTTCAACGACGTGATCGACGGCGGCTCTATATCGATGACCGGCGTCAGAATCGGCTAGGCCGCGTCCGGTTTCTGTGGCGTCGCTCGCGCGGGACGGGTAGATTCGCCTCCAAGTGGGAGGGACAGAATGGACGTCACGACAATCTTCGCCGCCGTGGTGCTGCTGCTGGCCATCGCGCTGCTGTTCAGCGTCATCAAGATCGTGCCGCAAGGCCGTGAATTCACGATCGAACGGTTCGGCAAGTACACCAAGACCCTGAGCCCCGGCATCGGCTTCCTGACGCCCTTCGTGGAGCGTGTCGGCCGCCGCATGAACATGATGGAGCAGGTCCTGGACGTCCCGACGCAGGAGGTCATCACCAAGGACAACGCCATGGTGAAGGTCGACGGCATCGTCTTCATCCAGGTGATGGACGCCGCGCGCGCCGCCTATCGCGTCGACGACCTGAATTACGCCATCGCCCAGCTGTGCATGACCAATCTGCGCACCGTCGTGGGCTCGATGGAGTTGGACGAGGTGCTGAGCCAGCGCGACAGCATCAACACCCGCCTTCTGCATGTGATCGACGCGGCGACCGAACCGTGGGGCGTCAAGGTCAACCGCATCGAGATCAAGGATCTGACCCCGCCAGCGGACATCACCAACGCCATGGCGCGCCAGATGAAGGCCGAGCGCGAGCGCCGCGCCGTCATCACCGAGGCCGACGGCGAGAAGGCCGCCGCCATCGCCCGCGCCGAGGGCGCCAAGCAGTCCGCCATCCTCCAGGCCGAGGGCCGCAAGGAAGCCGCCTTCCGCGACGCCGAGGCCCGCGAGCGCGAGGCCGAGGCCGAGGCCCGCGCCACCGCCATGGTGTCCGAGGCCATCGCCCGAGGCGACGTGAACGCCATCAACTACTTCGTCGCCCAGAAGTATGTGGAGGCCTTCGCCGAACTGGCCCGCAGCCCGCAGCAGCGCACCGTCATCGTGCCGGCGGAAATGGGCGCCCTGGTCGGCACCATCGCCGGCCTGGGCGAAATGGTCGGTTTGGCCAAGGAACAGCAACACCAGGCGCCGCGGGCGGCCCCCGCGGCGGCGCCTCGTCCGCCGCGCCGCTCCGGCGGCGCCGTGCCGCCGACCGCCTGACGGGAGGGCGAACGATGAACGCGCTTGCCGATCTCTACGCCGCCCAGCCCTTCTGGATCTGGCTGGCCGTCGGCGTCCTGCTGCTGGCGGTGGAGACCATGTTCTCGACCGAGTGGCTGCTGTGGCCGGCGGTTTCGGCCGGGGTGGTGGCGGTGCTGACGGCCGCCGGCGTCCGCCTGGGCCTGCCGGGCGAGGTCGCCGTCTTCGCCGTGCTGACGGTGATCGCCACCGTCCTGTCGCGGCGCCTGATCGGCAGGGCCAATCCCGCCGGGCCCGACATCAACGACCGCGACAGCCGCCTTCTGGGCCAGCGCGCCCGCGTGGTCCAGGCGTTCGAGGGCGGACGCGGCCGTGTCTTCATCTCCGGTTCGGAATGGCCGGCCGAGATCGAGGGCGAGGCTCCGCCAGCCGGGCAGGACGTGGTGGTCGATTCCGTCAGCGGCTCGCTCCTGAAGGTCCGCGCGCTGGCCTGACGTGCGGCGGAAACCTTCGCCGTTCGGCGGCGTTGGGCGTCCATGACCGACGCCCGGCCCGCCGCCCTTCCCGTCGTCCAGGACGGGCTGCCGACGCCCCGACGCTACTGGGCGATCGTCTCCATCGGTCTGGGCATCACCCTGGCGGTGCTGGACGGGGCCATTGCCAATGTGGCGCTGCCGTCCATCGCCCGCGACATGCAGGCGTCTGAGGCGGCCTCGGTCTGGATCGTCAATGCCTATCAGATCGCCATCGTCGTCTCGCTGCTGCCGTTGGCCTCGCTGGGAGAGATCGTCGGCTACCGTCGCGTGTCCCAGGCCGGGCTGGCCCTGTTCACCCTGGCCTCCATCGGCTGCGCCTTCGCCGATTCCATCCTGACCCTCAGCCTGGCGCGGGTGCTCCAGGGCCTGGGCGCCGCCGGGATCATGAGCGTCAACGGCGCCCTGGTGCGCTTCACCTATCCGCACCGGCTGTTGGGGCGGGCGGTCGGGATCAACGCCGTCATCGTCTCCCTGGCCGCCGCCGCCGGCCCGACCATCGCCAGCGCCATCCTGGCGGTCGGCCACTGGCGCTGGCTGTTCGGCCTGAACGTGCCGATCGGCCTCTTGGCCGTGTCGCTGGCGGGCTTCACCCTGCCGCGCAACCCGCTGCAGAAGCGGGCGCTGAACTGGACCGGCGCGGCGCTCAGCATGGCGACTTTCGGCCTGGTCATTACCGGCATGCAGGCCCTGGCCCACGGCGAGGCGGCGGCCCTGGCCTTCGGCCTGGTCGGCGCCGGTCTGGTCGCCGGCATCCTGCTGTTCCGCCACGAGACGCCGCGCAAGGCGCCGCTGATCCCCTTCGACCTGCTGGCGCGGCCGTTGTTCTCCCTGTCGGTGGCGACCTCGGTCATCTCCTTCACCGCCCAGATGATGGCCTTCGTCGCCCTGCCGTTCTTCATTCAGGGGCCGCTGGGCCTGTCGGCGGTCGAGACCGGCCTGCTGATGACTCCCTGGCCCCTGGCGACCATGGTGGCGGCGCCCCTGGCCGGCTGGCTGTCGGACCGCCATTCGGCCGGGGTGCTGGGGGCGATCGGCCTGACGCTGTTCGCCTGCGGCCTGATGGCGCTCAGCCTGCTGGGCGCCGATTCGAGCAAGTTCGACATCGTCTGGCGCATGGCCCTGTGCGGGGCCGGTTTCGGCTTCTTCCAGTCGCCCAACAACCGCGCCATGTTGTCGGAGGCCCCGCGCGAGCGCGCCGGCGCGGCCGGCGGCATGCTGGGCACGGCCCGTGTGATCGGCCAGTCGCTGGGGGCCGTGGTGGTGGCCTTCCTGCTGGCCGCCGCGCCGGACGACGGCGTGCGGCGCGGCTTCGAACTCGCGGCGGTCGCGGCCCTGTTCGGCGCGGTGATGAGCGGATCGCGCATCCGCCGCCGCCCGTCCGAACCCGACAAGGAGGTCGAGGCGGTCTGACGCCTCAGCCGCCGAATCCGCCGCCGTCCAGGAAGGCCTGTTCCTCCGCCGTCGTCTCGCGCCCCAGGCAGTGGTTGCGGTGCGGGAATCGCCCGAACCGCACGATGATGTCGCGGTGGATTCGGCCCCACTTCTCCAGTTCCGGCTCGCCCGCCGCCAGGTCCATGTAACGGTCCTGGTCCTCCAGCCGCTCGGAGTGTTCGAACGGCAGCAGGATGAAGTTGCGCAGGTCCGGCGCGAAGGCCCGGTGATGGCCGCGCGCGACCGCCGCCCGGGCGTGCATCAGGGCCAGGGGATCGGTGGCGAACTGGTGCGCCGTGTCGCGGAAGCAATTGCGCGGATACTGGTCCAGCAGCAGAATCAGGGCCAGCGCCCCCTCGGGCGTCTCCATCCAGTCGTCCAACTCGCGCCGCGCCGCCGCCCAGTGCGCGTCGCGGCAGCGGTCGCGGAACAGGGCGTCGAACGCCGCATCCTTGGCGAACCACTTTTCGGGTCCCGCCTCTTTCCAGAAGGCGACGACGGCGGACGGAGTCATGAGAACGGTCATGGTTCAGACCCTATCCAATCCGCCACCCGTCTTCCAAGACCGCACGGCTGTGAACTGTCGATCTTCAGCGAGCGGCCGCAGCAGGACCTTGTCCGCGCGCTGAACCTGCGCGATTCTCACGTGGATGCGGCGGCGGCCGGTGACGAATGATGACGGATTGTAGGGGATGAAATGGTCGGAGTGGCAGGATTCGAACCTGCGACCCCTGCGTCCCGAACGCAGTGCTCTACCAGACTGAGCCACACTCCGACCGAGGAGCGCCGGGGCGCTCCGAAGTGAGGACGCGGCTTATAGCGACGGCGCGGAAGGCCCGCAAGCGCCGATTTCGCCCCTCGTTCCCGTTGCCGAAAATAGTCCCGGAAGAGGGTGTTGCATCGGAAAACGGCTTGGCGTATCTGACCGCCTCCGCCGCGCCGAGGCGCCGCGGAACGCCGGACCTGCTGGGGAATGGTGTAATGGTAACACTGCGGTTTTTGGTACCGTCATTCTAGGTTCGAGTCCTAGTTCCCCAGCCACCGCCCTCACTGCATTTGAGCGCTTTTGACCCCTCCTAAGGGAGGTGGGTTTTACACTGGGTTTTACAGTTGGCGTTCTGTTCCAGGTCTCCTGGAGCCGCGCGATCATGCCCAGTCCGATGGCTTCGCCGGTCACATAGCGACGCGCGATCTCCTTCACGCGCTTGAGCTCCCATCCCAGAATCGTCGCGACGTCATCGAGCGGCAGGCCTGCCAGGATGTAGGCGGTCGCAGCCGTTCCGCGCAGGTCATGGAACCGCAGGCCGTCGAGACCGGCCGTGGCGCCCGGACCGTCTCGCTTTCGCGCCGCCTCGTCCGCATCGTCTCTCGCCCGCTGCACCCCGCTGTCGAGGCCGCGGCCCGGCGGCGTCCAGGGTTCACCCTCCGAGGTCGCCAGCACGGTAGGGCACGAGCCGCGCTCCAGAGAATTGAGGACTTCCCGAACGGCGTCGGTGATGGGCAGGACCACGCTCTTCCTGCCGCGGCTCTTGCCGGTCTGCCAGACGATCGCGTTCTCCTTCACCGACGACCAGGGCAGAGCGATCAGGTCGTTCTTTCGGAGGCCTGTCACCGCCGCGAGTCTGATCGCAGCGCGTATCGGCGGGTCGGCCTGGGCCAGAATCGTCTCCAGGTGATGCGGCTCCCAGATGATGTCCGCCCGATTGACCTTGTAGATGCGCGGGAAGTTCGCGGCCGGGTTTGAGGCGAGTTCGCCACGGTTGACGGCCCAGTTGAGGACCAACGACAGCGCGCCTAGAAGTTCGTCGGCGGTCTTGGGCGTGTTGGCGCGATTGTCGCGCCAGGTGAGAAGGAAAGATCTGGCCTTGGGTGCGGTGAGGGCGGTTAGCGTCAGTTCGCCCAGTTCGGTGCGCACGATATCCAGATGCTTGCGCCGGTCAGTCTTCGTCCGAGGCGCGAGCGACTTGTCCTTGTTCATCAGGTCGAGGTATCGCGTGATCAGCGCGTACAGCGTGTCCTCTTTGGCGACGGTCTTCTCCGTCTTCAGCTGCGTCCGATAGGCATCCATGGCCGCAGCAGCCTTCTGGGCGACCTCACGCGCGAGCGACTTCGGACTGGAAGCCTGCGCCGCCAGAATCTGGGGACCGCCACGCCAAGCGTACCAGTATTCGAAAACCCGGTTCGCCTTTGCGCGCTTGATCCTATGGACCCCCGGCAACATCCAGGTGATCGGCAATGAATCGGGCGAGTTCGGCATTGGCCTTGTTCACGTTCGGTTCTTCAGAAGAATCCAGTCCGGCCATCCGGTCAAGTGCGGCGTCCAAGGCTTTTCGGTCATAGCGGTGGCGGGTCCCCAGACGTACATGGCCAAAGGGGAGTTTTCTCACCGTGGCTGCGGGTAATGCCAAATAGACAGCCGCTTCCTGTTCCGTCAGTAGCCTTCGGTCCGTCACCATGCACCTCCTCCGTGGTTCGGCGGGTCTTCCCGTGCGCCATCGAATCTCACCGTGGCTGACGACGAAACCCGGAAGCTTGCGGTGGCGGGGTGTCGGGGCTGAAATCCGTGAGAGCTCGTTTGATTTCAAAGTCGGTGGACTGTCGCCTGTCGCGCGCGGCACGAGGCGGTCGCCAGCGAGGACGTGCGCCTCATCTCCGGCAGATGGACCGGCGCTTGCTACGAGTTGTTGATGGCCAGGCGGCTGCAAACTATGGCTTTGCGCATGTTAAGAAACCTCCTTTCCGCTGTCCTTATCGCTTCTGCGATGGTCTTGGCGTCGCCCATGCCCACGGTGGCCGGACATGACGTAGGCGCGCGGGGCCACGTGGAGGGACCTGCGTCGGCCCCGGTATCGCCCCCTGCATCCGCCGATGAGCTGCGTGGCGTGGCCCTCCGTCTCGATACGCTTGAGAAAGAGGTTCGAGCCGAAACCACCGCCGTTGAGGAAGATGATCTCAAGGCGCAGCGCTCCATGGCGGCAGCCGCCTGGTTCATGTTCGGCGCGACCGTTCTCAACCTCATTGTGGCGGCGGTGACGGGCTACATCGTCTGGAGGACGCTTCAGGCCAACAACACGGTCATCGGACAGAGTGCGGCTCAACTCGCGAACTCGAAAACCCAGCTGGACAACTCCGCTGCCGAGCTAGCCTTGGCGAGGGCGCAAGCCGAGGAGGCGCGCCGCTTCGGGCGTTTGTCTCATCGCGCCTATATTGCGATTGAGGACTTCTGGGCCCGCAAAGAGGAGGACCCACTTGGCCGCAAGGGGCCTTTCTGGAGGATCGGCGCAACGGTAACGAACCGAGGGGCGACACCGGCCACCGACGTGGTTCTCTCGCTGCAGGTTCAACCCGTCGGCGATAAATCGAGCGATCAACCTTGGCCTGCTGCGGATGAAAAGGGCTCAAGACACCGGGGTATTATCCAGCCGGGCGGATGGATGAAGCCCAACAAGGGGGCGACCTACGCCGTAGAGCTGCTGGATAGCATATGGGACCAGAAGGCGGCGCTGCACGTCACGGTCATGGCGATCTATAGTGATGTGTTCGGTTTCGTCCACGAACGGCGCGCCAGCTATCTCTTTACAGGCCGCGATCTTTTCAAGCAGTTTCCGACAGACGCCCATAACGACGAGCGGGTGCTTTCTTCACCGACGGCGGAGGCACCTGCGGCTGCAGGTAGCGGCGAGCAGCCATCTCAGGTATAGGCGCGTAGGACATCTGGGGACAGCGAAGACGCATTCCCGTGAGGTCCGTCGCCAGCGAGGATTCCGGTCTTGGTGGCTATCGTAGGCCCGACCCGACGGATTGGCGCACATCAAGGACAGCGAACTGGCCACGGCCTTAACGCAAGTGTCACCGAAAGGCGTCAACGGGGTTTTCAATGAGCTGGCGACGCCCTCTCGCTGCCCGTTGGGAACTCCGCCTCGGCGTCGGCGTAGGGGTTTCGCGACCGCATCGCCAGAATCGAGTGGATAGGATACCGGGAGGCGCCGGATCGCGACCGACCTTGCGACCGGCCGCGGCCCAGCGCCGACCCGCCGTCGGCCGGGCCGCATCCATCCACCGGGACCCCGCCCATGAAATCCCTGATCGCCCTTTCTCTTTCGGCAGTCCTGCTGTCGGGCTGCGTCGGTGTCACGCCTTCGGTCAGACCCGAAGGGTTGAAGGTGGCGAGCTGGAACATGGAACACCTCGCCGAACGGGACGGGGAGGGTTGCCGTCCGCGCACCGAGGCCGACTACGCCGTCCTTCGCCGCCACGCCGACGCCCTGGGCGCCGATGTCATCGCCTTCCAGGAAGTCCAGAGCCGGGCCGCCGCCGAACGGGTCTTCGATCCGGCCGTCTATGACGTCGTCATGTCGGGACGCCCGCCCAGCAGCCGGGGCGGCGAATGCCGGGGCCGGCAGGGACTGTTCATGCAGAACCAGGCCGTGGGTTTCGCGATCCGCAAGGGCGTGCCCTGGACCCGCAACCCGGATTTCGACGCCCTGGCGCTCGGCAATCCGGACCTGCGCTGGGGCGTGGACGTGACGGTGAACCAGGGGCGCCCCGTGCGTCTGCTGGCGGTCCACCTGAAGTCAGGCTGCAACTCGGGCCGCACCGCAACGGATCCGGACTGCCCGGTGTTGTTCGAGCAGCTGCCCGTGCTCGAGGGCTGGACCGAGGCGCGGGCGCGGGACGGTCAGGGCTTTGTCGTTCTCGGGGACTGGAACCGCCGGCTGGCCGGTCGCGGGGACGCCTTCCTGGCCGATCTCAACGACGGCGACCCCGCTGGCTCTGTCCTGACGCTCGCCTCCGGCAATCGGCCCGCCGGATGCAAGGCCCGCTATCGGGAGTTCATCGACTTCATCGCCACCGGCGGCGAAGCGACCGCGCGGGTCGTGCCGGGGTCCTTCGAGGAATATGTCTACGGCGGCGCGCCCGAGGCGGACCACCCGTCTGATCACTGTCCGATCGCCGTGCGCATCGCCGGCTGACTCCGCCGGAAGCCGATCTGCAGGCACCGCCGATCGATTCAGTCGGCGAGGACCTCTCCGAGTGCGGTTGTGGCGAACTGTGCTTCTCAACTTGCGCCTGTCTCAAAGACACGCATTAGATTGGGGAAAACATCGTCGGAGGGATAATGCTGGGTCGGGGATCGGAGTGGCGTCGGTGGGAGCCGCATATTCATGCGCCTGGGACCGTGCTGAACAATCTGTTCAGCGGGCCGAATGCCTGGGAAGACTATCTCACCGCTCTGGAGGCGGCGACGCCCCAGATCGAAGCCGTCGCCGTCACAGACTATTATGTCACCGACACCTATGAGGAACTTCTCCGGCGGCGACGGGAAGACGGGCGTCTTCCTAACGTCCAACTGGTCTTTCCGAACATCGAGCTGCGCCTGCACGTCGCGGCGAAGAGCGGCTTCGTTAATATGCACCTGCTCGTCAGTCCCGAGGACGAGGATCACGTAGCGCGAATCCGGCGATTCCTTGCCCGACTGGAGTTCAGAGCATTCGATGATCGCTTCGATTGCACCCGGTCGGAGCTCATCCGACTGGGGCGTCGGGACAAGGGCGATCATCTCGACGAACGCGCGGCGCTGGAACACGGCGCCACGCAGTTCAAAGTCGGTTTCGACCAACTTCGCACCGTGTGGAACGAGGATGCCTGGGCGCGGGCCAATGTGCTCATCGCCGTCGCCGGTGGATCCGGCGACGGAACCGCAGGTGTCCGGGAAGCCGCCGACAAGGTTACTCGCCAGGAGATCGAACGTTTCGCCCACGTGATCTTCGCCAGCAGTGACGCCCAGCGTGACTTCTGGCTCGGTCTCAAGGCGTTGGACGAGGCAGAGCTCCGGTCGCGCTACAATGGCCTGAAGCCATGTCTGCACGGAAGCGACGCGCACAAGTCCGATGATGTGGGCGCGCCGTTCGGAGACCGTTTCTCGTGGATCAAGGGTGGCCTTGAGTTCGACGCCCTGCGTCAGGCCTGTATCGATCCGGCCGGCCGCGCCCACGTCGGCGCCGAGCCGCCTGCCGCCGCCACGCCGTCCCAGGTGATCTCGGCGGTGCAGGTAAGCGGAGCGGATTGGATCGTCACGCCCGAAATCCAGCTGAATCCCGGCCTTGTGGCCATCATCGGGGCAAGGGGCTCCGGCAAGACGGCCTTGGCCGATATGATTGCGGCCGGTTGCGACGCCGTATCGCCGATGGTCTGGCAGGATCAGAAGGGCGTCACCGCCTCTTTCCTTGCTCGAGCGCGTCCTTTGATCAGCGAAGAAACGATCACGATCGACTGGGCGGGCGGGGACAGCGCCACTCGCTCCCTGGACGGGCGAGATGCGGATGATCCTCTGAACTACCCGCGCGTCCGCTATCTGTCGCAGCAGTTCGTCGAGGAACTCTGCTCGGGAGCCGGCATGACGGATGCGCTCCTGCGAGAAATCGAACGGGTGATCTTCGAGGCCCATCCGTATTCCACACGGGAAGGAGCCGTCGATTTCGCCGAGCTGCGCGATGGGCGAACACGGCTCCACAGTCTCGCCCGGGCGAGGGAGGTGGACGCTATCGCCACCATGTCCGAGCGCATCGGTCTCGAGCATGAGAAGGATAAGCTCAAGGGCACCTACGACGCCCAGATCCTGCAGAAGACCAATCTTATCGCCGCCTATGTGACTGACCGCGCCAAGCTCGTTGCCAAGGACAGCGAAGCCAAGGTCGCTCGGCACACGGCGCTGTTCAGCGCAGCGGAAGCGCTGCGGACGAGGAACCGAAACCTTGTCGCCCAGCGGCAGGCTTTTCTGGCGATGCAGTCCGAAGTGGGAGCGATGCGAGCGACGGGCGCGCCCGAGGCGTTGCGCGCCATGATGGCCCGCCATCGCGACGGCTACATGGACGAAAGCCAGTGGGCCGCCTTCTTGCTCGACTACAAGGGTTCGGTAGATGACAACCTGATCGGATATGTGAAGTGGGTGGACGGCGAGATCGCCAGTCTGCGCGGCGCGCCGCCGCCGCCTCAACAGGACGGCGCAGTCGCGCTGATCGCCGCTGACGCGGACCTGACCAAGTTGCCTTTGTTGGTCCTCGAGGCGGAAATGGCGCGGCTCGAAAGTCTGATCAGCGCCGATCGCGACATCCAGCGGCGCTACAGCGATCTCACCCAGAAGATCACGACCGAGACGGCCGCCCTGGAGGCCGCGAAGACCCGGCTCGCAGAAGCCCAAGGCGCCGCCGAGCGGATCATTCAGCTGAACCTGGAGCGCGACGCGGCCTACGAGCGCGCGTTTGACGCGCTGGTCGCTGAGCAGACAGTGCTTGAAGATCTGTATCGGCCATTGATGGACCGCCTCGCGACGTCGCCCGGCACACTCAGGAAGCTGACCTTCTCGGTGTCTCGCGTGGCTGACGTCGAACGATGGGCGACTGCCGCCGAAGACGGCCTCCTCGACCTTCGAAAACAGGGGCCGTTCCGTGGCAGGGGTGCCCTGATCGACGCCGCCCGAAACCAGTTGGGACCAGCCTGGGAGAGCGGAACCGCTGGTGATGTGGTCGCGGCCATGAGTGCCTTCCGCGATACCTACCAGAAGGACCTGCTCCAGCACTCCCCGGTGCCGACCGGCGATCCCGTGGAGATGCGGGCGTGGCTGAAGCGGTTTGCCCTGTGGCTGTTCAGCACCGACCACCTCTCGATCCGCTATGGTATCGCCTACGACGGCATCGACATTCGAAAGCTGTCTCCCGGCACCCGCGGCATCGTCCTCCTGCTGCTGTATCTGGCGCTTGACGAGGGGGATGATCGTCCTCTGATCATCGACCAGCCTGAGGAAAACCTCGACCCGAAATCGGTGTTCGAGGAACTTGTGGGGCTGTTCATCGCCGCCAAGCGCAAGCGGCAGGTCATCATGGTCACCCACAATGCGAACCTGGTGATCAATACAGACGCCGATCAGATCATCGTCGCGGAGTCCGGTCCGCATCCTTCCGGGAGTCTGCCGCCGATCACCTATGTGAGCGGTGGTCTGGAAAACCAGACGATCCGGAAAATGGTTTGCGACATCCTCGAAGGCGGCGAGTTCGCCTTCCAGGAAAGAGCACGCCGTCTCCGCGTCAGGCTCAGACGGTGATCACGACGCCATCACAGGGGAGCAGCCTCTAAGGGCTCCGCCCTCGCGCGGGTCAGGGTCCGCGGCTTCGCCGCCGGACCGGCCGGTCTCCCCGGCCTTCCGCGCCGACGACGGGTGGAATGTGCTGCGTCGCCGTCAGGCTTGTGCAGGCCGGGTGATCCCCCTCCGGCCGGTCCGCCCTGGCCCTTGCTACCCCGGTCTCGCCGACGGGCAGGGTTTCAGGCGCGCCTTCTGCGTGCCTGCAACCCTTGCCCAAAGGAGGCAGACATGACTGCTCAATTCACCCAAGCTCAAAGCCATGCGGCGGCTGACGCCGCCGCTTCGGCGGTCGCTGCGGCGGCGCTGTCGGAGCCGGTGCACGGCGCGGAGATCACCGTGCCGCTGAACCGGTTGAAGGCGTCCCCGAAGAACGCCCGGAAGGTGAAGCATTCCGAGGCCACCCTCGAGGGGCTGGCCGCGTCGGTCAAGGCCAAGGGGGTGTTGCAGCCGCCCGTGGTCGAGATCGAACGGAACGCGGACGGCGCGGCGACCGGGAACTATCTCGTGACCATCGGCGAGGGGCGGCGCTCGGCGCTGCGGCTGCTGGCCAAGCGCAAGCAGATCAAGCGGACCCATCCGGTTCGGGTGACGGTCGATACCGAGAACGACGCCCATGAGATCAGCCTCGACGAGAACATCACCCGCGAGGCCATGCACCCCGCCGACCAGTTCGAAGCCTTCCGGCGGCTGGCCGAGGAGAAGGGCTATGGGCCGGAAGAGATCGGCGCGCGGTTCGGCGTCTCGGGTCAGGTCGTCCGCCAGCGGATGCGTCTGGGCGCGGCGGCGCCGGAACTGATGGAGGCCTATCGCGCCGGGACGCTCACGCTGGACCAACTGATGGCCTTCTGCGTCAGCGACGATGCGGACCGGCAGCGACAGGTGTTCGAACAGATGGGTGAATACAGGCCCGTCTATGCGATCCGCCGGGCCATGACCGAGGCCAAGGTCGCCGCCGACGACAGGCGGGCGCGCTTCGTTGGCGTCGAGGCCTATGAGGCTGAAGGCGGGTCGGTGCTGCGCGACCTCTTCACGGAGGACGGCGGCGGCTGGCTCGAAGACCCGGCCCTGCTGGACCGGATGGTGAGCGACAAGCTGGCCGGTCTGGCCGAGGACGCCCGCCATCGCGAGGGCTGGAAATGGGCCGAGGCCGGGTCGGAGTATGCGGACGTGTCCGCCCTGGGCCGGGTCTATCCGGTCGAGGTGGTCCGCTCCGAGGCCGATGCGGCGCAGATCGCGGCCCTGTCGGAGGAATACGACCGGCTCGTCTCCGAAACCGATGCGGCTGAAATCCTGCCGCCTGAGGTGGACGCTCGGTTGGAGGAGATCGACAAGACCTTGCAAGCGTTCGGTCCGGACTTCGACTATGTCCCCGAAGCCAAGGCTCGCGCCGGGGTCATGGTCCTGCTGGGCCATAACGGACTGGCCCGATTCGAGCGCGGTCTGGTGCGCGCCGAAGACGCCCTCAGGGACCGTCCCGCCGATCCGGAGGCGCCCGAGGGCTGGACGGAGGTCGAAGGGGAGGCGGACGCCGAGACGCCGCCCTCGCCGGAAGCCGAGGCCGACGAGGGGCTGGCGCCGCTGTCGGAGCGGCTGGTGATCGACCTGACCGCCCACAGGACCATGGGGCTTCGCGATGCGGTTCAAGCCGACGCCGATGTCGCCCTGACCGTCGTCGTCCATGCGCTGGCGCTGCACGTCTTCTACCCGGCGTGGGGGACGTGGACGCCGCTGCAACTGCGGTTGAGCGTGGCGGGGCTGGAGCGGCTGGCGCCGGGGGTCAGCGACGGACCCGCCGGGCGGCGCGTGGCCGACCGGCTGGAGGCGTGGGGCGCCCGCCTCCCGGAACAGGCCCGTGATCTCTGGGCGGTGCTGGAGGTCATGGCGTCCCCGGAGTTGCTGGACCTGATGGCCGTTTGCGCGGGCGTGGGCCTCTATGCCGTGCGCGATCCCCATGACCGTAAGCCCGACGCTCTGGCCCACGCCGAGGTGCTGGCGACCGCCACCGGTCTGGACATGACCGGAACGTGGTCAGCTACGGCCGCCAGCTATTTCTCGCGGGTGTCCAAGGCGCGCGTTCTGGAAGCGGTGACGGAGGCGACGGGCGCCGAGGAAGCCGGTCGGATCGTCGGCTTCAAGAAGGGCGACATGGCCGATGCCGCCGAACGGCTGGTGGAAGGGCGGGGATGGCTGCCGACTGTCCTGCGCACTGCTCCGGCGGTTGATCCTGACACGCCCGAGCCGGAAGCGAGGTCACCGGAGGAGGGTGCCGCCGCCGATGACGACGCCTACCGGTTCGCCGCCGAATAGCGGTCGCCGCCCGGCGGAAAACTGGCCGCGCGCCCCTTGTGGGCGCGAGGCATCTTCGTTTTCAGCCAAGCGCGCTCACGGGGGCGATCCGGTGCGCTGTGTTTCAAACTATGGCCACAGTCCGGCGAACGGCACGGGCCTGTCACGCAAGGAAACAGGCGTCCGGTGACTCTCTGTCGCTACCCGACGTTCGGTCAGGCCGCCTGATCAAGCCGGAAGGCGTGGTCGCGCCGGGCGTTGCGCGGGGCCCTCTGCAGACCCAGCGTGTCGCCGATCCGCCAGGTCACAGACGCATTGAACTCGACGCCATCGCTCAGCACGACCCGAACTTCGGACGGGGTCGTCTCCACCGCGTCCGCCAGGCGAACGCGAGCCCCGACGCTGTCCAGTTGCCGAACGACGCCGGCGGCGCGCGTGTCGGCGCCAAGGTGGATGACGCAGGGAAGCCGGCAGGTCCGTCGGCGCAGGAAACGGCGGTCGGGAATGGCGACGGGGAAACTCATCGTCGCATTCTACCCCGACAGAATAAAAGCTGTCCTAAGCGTCGCCGTTAACGGGGATGGAGCGGCGCCTTGACGAAGACGGGGCAGGCTCCCACCTAACCGCTACGCCCTGGAACGTTGGGCATCCATTCCTCACGGGAGGAGCGATCAACCCGCCTGCCTTCGTACTGACCTTCATTGTGCAGGTCCTTCTCCGCACCGCCATCGACGCCCTGCGTCAGAAAGGAGAGAAGACCATGACAACACTGATGACCTGGACCAAGACCAAGCTTCGTAACGTTCCGAATGTGCTGGCCGACATCGGCCTGAACTTCACGACCACGGTGATCGCGACCATCAGCGGCCCCGGCGTTCAGCGCCGGGGCCGTTTTTCGTGCCGCGAATGGTGACTGCGAGGGCTAGGTCTCGGAAGCGGTTGCAACGGCTCCGAAGTTGGTTCTGATCTTCCCGAAGCGTTCTTCAAGGGTCCCTCGAGCCGAGTCTTTGAAGGGCGCAGGGAGAAGCGCAGCTTTCTCCATGACCGTGGACTCGAGGACCCCGAGCCATATGCGCTCGATTTCGAAGGGCCTGCCATCGCGTGTATGCGTCCGATAGCGAAGCGCCAGGGCGGAGAGCAGGGAGACATTCACCCGCGAGCCTATCAGAATCAGGTCCGCCACCGACGACGCGGGGATATGGTGCAGGACAGGGGTTTCCCCGAAGCCGCCGTCATCGATTCCGCTCTGAACGAGACGGTCCCAGCGACCGGCTTTCAAAGCCGTGAGGAGAGCTGGAGCGGCTCGCATGGCCTTCAGGTCGTAGGCCTGAAGGACGAGGCGATGCAGTTCGTCTCTGAGCGCCTCGAACCGGTCATCGCCCCGCCCGAAATAGCCGAGCCCCTGATAGGCGCTCATGTTAAAGTCTTCGAAGATGTCGAGGTCTGGCGACAGCTGCCCGCGCGCGAGAATATCGGCTGCGTACTGTCCCATGTGGATCATGGGATCGTCGCCGCCGAACAAGCTGTAGTGCGACTGAGCGAGATCCAGGGCGGTCCCTGCGATCTGCAGGATTACACCGGGCTCAGTAATCTGGTGAGACGCCAACTCGTCCCGGACCATGACGCACACGGTCTCGAACTCATCCGGGCTTTCGAAGCTTCTCCAATCCCACAGCCGACGCCACGCCGGGGTGTTCGCCGCGCCTACGACGAGATGATGCATACCGATCCTCGCGTTGACGCTCGCGAGATCCAGCCGACCTTCCACGAACAGGGAGCCCCAGGCCTCGATCGGGATGACCGGCATGTCCCAGTTCGCGCCCGGATGGCGTCGTTTTGCTTCCTCGACAGATCGCACGCCGCCATTGAGATTGGTGAGATCCTGGAGCCCAAGTCCGCCTCCGCGCAGCTCAAGGCCTGAGGCCATCAGAAGCGGCAGCAGGTCCTCCATCGCCTGGTGGGAGTGCTTCAGTCGTGGGTCCGCCGCCGAGACGAGGCGGTCGAAAGCATGAAGAACGTCCTTGGCTATTCGATAATTGCCTCCACCCGCCGCATCGAAGGATGCGGTCAACCTCGGCATGATCGCCACCGCCGCATTGCGCGCTTCCGGATTGGTCAGGGCGCCGGCGAACTGGGTGAGTACGCCTTCCGGCGTCGACGAGATGCGGAGGGTGTTTCCGACCAGCTTTTCCTTGCGCCGGCGATAGTCATCGAGGTTAGGAATGTCGTCCTCGCTCGCCAGCAGGATCGCCTTGACCTTCCGATGCTCGACGAAGCCATTGATGAAGCCGAGGACGTCATTGACCGGCATTCCGGCGCGCTCCAGGTCGTCGAAGACGAGTGCGGCGTCATCGAGTTTCAGAAGCGCACGTCGGAGACGAGGGCCGTCGTCATCGGACCATAGCTTGCCGCGGGACAGCGTATTTCCGGCGCGAGCGGCTGCCGAGGCCATGAGCGCGACCGGCCAAGAACTCAGGGCTGGGTGTGCAGCAGCGAAGACCCTGTCCTCAATCTCGGCCGTTGAACGCACACCGTAGAGGCTGACATAGACATGAGACTGGCTGAGGGGCTCGGCGGTCTTTCTCGCCCTGTCGCGGTCGGCCATGAAGGCTTTGATGAAGTGCGTTTTCCCTGATCCCCACGGGCCGTTGATCAGGACGGCCCTGTCGTCCTGAGGCGCGCGATCGAGGTAGTAGTTCAGAAAGCCGGAGAGCTGAGGATCGGTCATCGGCGCCGTGTGAGAAAGTCGTGCGGGGAGAGTGGTCCTTGCGGAGATTGGGTTCACCAGGACGACGATACGGTGGTCCGAGGCAGCGTGAGATCGAACCGCTCGCCGGTGGAGTCCGCCATCTGGAACGAGCGCGCCTGTGATTGCCGGCGTTTACCGAACCACGCGTCTGTCACCCCGATCAGGTCACGTGCGGACGGAGTGGACAAGAAGCGATCGACGAGGGTGTCGGTCAGTTCTGGGTTAGGGTTGGTGAAGAAGTCGCCTGGAGCCCGAAGCGCGCTCAGGTTTTCGGATTCTGACGACAGCGTCCGCTGGAACATCTTGCGAGGTATCGTGAGGCCGCGCTCTGCGAAGGCTTCCGGAAAGATCGGCGCCATAAAATCGATGATGTGGGTTTCTGTCTGGATCCACATGTGAAAGCCCCGTTCGGACGAGACGATGTGTTCGTCTTCCTCCTCGCCGAAGTAGGCCAGCTCCGGAGTGTCATTTGCACAGAACGCAAACATTCCGGCGACAGCGGAGGCCTTGATTCCGAACTTCGTGTTCAGCAGATAGGCCCCAACGCTGGCGAAAAAGATGCAGCTCTTTTCAGAGCCTTCCAGCGCACCCCTGACACCATGGATGACCTGATAGATCCGATTGTAATCGCTGATCGGAATCAAAAACCGGCTCATGAGGCCCCTCGTTTGATTGTGCTCGGTCAGTGCGACAGGCTTCGTAGGTCCAAACGATACTGTTTGGGATCCGGGACGGCTTCCAGGATTTCGACCCCGTCGCCCCGTTCGGCGATCCAATCCATGACCATCCGGCGATCGTCAGTGCTGCAGCGAGCGCCGAAGATCACGCCGTCCAGGCGATCCGGGGCGAAGCTTTCATGGCCCGCGCCGTTCAGACGATCCGGCCGGAACATCCGATACTCGTCCTCGTATTCCCAGAAATCCGCCTTAACGAGCATTGCCGCGAAAAGCTGTTCGTAGTCTTCGGGGGCGGTCACGCGGTTCACGATCGGTCGCGCCCTCTGATAGTCCACCTTGTAGGCAAGGTCGGGCAGATCGGTCTGAGGGATCCGAGTGTTGAACCGCAGACAGATTCCCGTGTGGGAGCTGGCATAGTGCGACCACATCAGGACCTGGTCGGCGGCGCCGCTCAGGCAGCAAACGGCAAGATGGTCGAGATGCTCGGGTGGGCTCGCTTGCATCTGCTCGAAGAGGGCCTCGCGAGGCTGACTCAGCAAATTCTGAATGGACGTTGCTCGATTGACGAGGTGGCCTGCTTTTAGCGCCACGTCGACAGTGCGCGTGATGAAACGCTCGTACTGCTCTTGGGAGCCTTCAAACGAGAGGTACGGATATGAGTCGAAAGGATCGTTGAACATCGACGCCGTCGAGAACCAGAGACGATGGTTCACAAGGATGTCGCGGGTGTACCCGGCCGCCTCGCCTGAGAGCGACCGGTACTTGTAGAGCGACTTCGGGAGCGGTGAGAGGTTCAGAGCCAAGGTATCGACGCCGTCGGCCTTATGTGGCCGGGCCGTCGGCGGCGTCGCGCAATGCATTGAGCCGTGCGTCGCTCGCTTCAGTCACGATCTGGCGCAGCAACTCAATCCGCTCCACCAGATAGGCCAGTTCCTCGTCGGTGATGCGGTAGTGCCGCGAGTAGCGAGCCTTCACATAGGCCGCGCGTAGAAGCTCGAAGCAGCGCTTCTGGAACTTGGTTTCCTGCGGCCAGACCTCGCGCAGGCGAGGCTCCAGCGGCTCGGTCATCTTCCGCAGATTTACGAGATTATGGCTCTTGGGCGAATAGAGCGTCAGAACCAGGAGGAGGCCTTGGTAGAGCGTCTCAGCCGTTTGGTGGAGGAGGAACGCGGCCTTTTTCGTGAACCCCCGTTGGCGCGCAGCATCTGCAAGGAATGAGAACTCGTCGACGTCCTCTTTCCATTCTTCGAAGTGTTCCTGTGTCTCTTCTAAAGCGGACGCCGGGAGCAGGGGCTTCGGTTCTGAGAAGGCGACGCCCGGCGTGTCCTTCAGAACCACACCGTCACGAAGGATGTCGATGAAGAAGCCGCGCCCGTGCTCGAGCTTCCAGTTGAAGTCGTCGAGGCTGTGAATGATCAGGCTGACCGGCGTGCGCATGGCGCCGGCGGAGAGTTCGGCGAGCAGCCGCTTCTCGATATCCTCCCAGAACTCGAAGTCCGTCAGGTCCTCATGGTCGACCACGACGATGATGTCGAAATCCGAGAAGTAGCGCCCGACCGGGTCATGCACCCAGTCGCCTCGCGCGTAACTGCCAAACAGAATGATCTTGAGGATGCGACCATTCTTGAGGCGATCCGCCCGGCGCGTGGCGATCGCAGTGGCGAAACCGGTCTCGATGATCTCGACGGCGGCGTCGAGTTCCCGCTGTTTCGCAATCGGTAGTTTTCTCAGCGGGCGCTTCATACGGCGAGTCTCGGAAAAGCTAGGCTTTCGCGCAAGAGTCGAATTGCCTCTGTGGCGTGAAAATCGTGGCCGGATTTGTCCGGATACGTGCGTGGTGACCCTCTACAAGGATGGAAGAGGGGGTCGGCGCACCCAAGAATTTCGGGGACGTGCGGGGCAGTGGAGAGACTTTCCAGGATGTCCTGGCCTGTCCGGGTTTGGCCGGATTTGTCCGGATTCACACGGTGCGCTCGGTCCGCTGATACACGGTCGCCCTGGCGCGGCCCGACTTCCGGATCAGTCCAAACTCCTCGAGCTCCGCCAGATCCCGTCGAGCCTGGCGATCGGAAATCTCGTGCTGGCCAACATAGTCCCAAAGCTTCAGGACGTCGCCTGGGCGAAGCGTCTCAAGCAACTGCGCCTGACGCGGATTGAGGGATGGTCCCGGTGCGGCCGCCGCCGAGAAGATGGTCAGGGTGACGCCGCTCGTCTCGTTCTTCCAGACGGGCGGGCGCGCGTTCAGTTCATCGCAGGCCGCGACGATCTTTTGCGTGCCCCGCCCGACCCGCTCCATGAGCCGACGGAGATAGAGCACATGCGCGATGTCCGGATTGACCGGAATGGACGGGTGAGGGCGCTTCAGAGCCGAGACCGAAATCTCCCGCGGCAAGCGGCCGGAGTTCCAGATTTCGATCCGGTCGGGAAATACCGAGACCGAGACGCCGCCGGAGAAGCTGGCGTAATCACGGTGCGCCACTGCGTTCACTATGCCTTCGCGCAATGCCTCAATCGAATAGTTGAAGCGATCCTTCCGAACGTGCTCACCCGGCGGGAAGTAGGCTTGCACGCTGACCTGGCGCCCGATCTGTTCGATCAGGAGCTCGATCACGTTCGCCAGTGGGGCATCGAACCAGAAGTCGTCGAGGTAGGCGGAGCCTGTCTTGTCCGTTTCATAGCGGATGAACCTCACGCGGCATTGCGGATGGCGAGCGGCGGGCCGCTTCGCAAACAGGACGTCGCACCCATTGGTGAAGCCGTTCGGGCCCACGAGGTTCAGCTCACGAAGAGCGCGCGAAGGATCCGACGGCGTCCTGAACTGAAGACGGCCTAGTTCCAGAGACTCTTCAATCGTCGCAGTGATCTGATCGAGATCGAGATCCTCCAACTCGAGCGCAGCCGACGGCCGACGTTCCCAACGATTGGGTTCGACAGCGCGAACCTGGACAACTCGGCGCAGCTCCTCCGGTGAGGCCGCGACGCTGCGTTTTCCGCTGCGGACGAGAACCCGACCATCGGTGACGTAGGGCGTGTCCCGGCCCTCCGGAACTTCAATGGAAAGGATCGACGCACCTTCCTCCACGTCGATGCTCAAGGTGAACAGCGCCTTCGGCGCGATCTTCCTTTGCAGGGCGAGTTCGAGCTCTTTGCGAACGGTGTCGGGCTGGTCCCCAACGCCCCGGACGTCGCCGGCCGGTGTGACGCCGACGAAGACGATGCCGCCATTCGTGTTCAGCATGGCGCAGACGGTCGCCGCTATCCTGGCAACATCGGCAGCGTCCTCAACGAAGGCGATGTTCACCTTCTCGCCGCCCTTGATCTGCTTTCTGATGTCGCTGGAGATCATTGAGGATCGTCCTTCGGAGTCAGCCGTGCCTGGTCCTCACGGACGCGGTTCATCACCGCGGCAGGGTTCGAAAGGTGCTCTTCCAGCAGGCGTTCGACCTCCTGGAACCGATAGAACTGGGCGGTCGCGTAGCGAAGCGCGTCTTCGTCTGCGGAAAACTTCTGGACCCAGTTGCCCTGACGTTCTGCAAGATCCAGCTCGTTGCGGATCGCGGCCTCGTACATGTCGATCACGCGAAGGTCGTCGACCACTCGGCTGCGGCTGAACGCGTCTCGGATTTCCTTATCGGAGATGAGGCTGGCCCGTTGTGCGGTCGTCTTGTGGCCCAGTTGGCGCAGGAGCGTGCGAGCGAAGACCACATGATCATGGGCCAGCAGCCAGCGCGGCTTGTTCAGCCGGATCGCCGCGTTGAGCTCCTGATGCGTGATGGAGACATCCCCGGCCGGGACGCCGGATCCATACATCGGGGTGATCAGGCCCAGGAAAAGGTCGCAGTCCTCGACCGCCTTCAGGCAATTTTCGAACGCGGTGAGCGTCGAACTCGTTGGCAAGGTGCCCATGTGCGAACACCAGACGTCGTAGCCGTAGGCCGTCAGCACGGCATACATGCGCTCAAGCAACTCCTCGATGCCGTAGACAGTCGAGGAGATCATGATGGTCGGCGGCTTTTTCGGGGATCTCGCCATCAGCCTTGTAACTGCGGGTCGATTCGACCCTCGTTGCTCCGGCTCCACCGCTAACGCAAGATCGCGCCGTAATCACGGACAAACACTACGTAAGGTCGCGGTTGGAGGGGGGACGGGATGACGAACACGCCTATCGAGCTATTCTCACGATCTGAGCCGCTCGTTCTTCTGTGGCCGGCGCCGTCGAGCCCATCTGCGGAGCGCGTATTCACGGAGGCAGCGGAGTGGCGCGCCTTCGTTGAGGGGATGGGGCTCCCGTCGCCAATCCCGGTGGTGACGGCATCGAAGTATTCGCGCGCCCAGACGCTGTATCTCCTGGCCTGGCTCGACCCGTCCCTCATCAAGGCCGGGGAACTCGCCGCGCTTGTCGCCTTGGAGCTCGCGTTACGCGACCGATACGGGGCAGCCTTCAAGGGAAAGCCTCCGTTCGCTCACCTGCTGAAATACATGGTTGAACGGGATGGATTGAAGGACGCGGACGTGCCGCTGGTACAGCGCTGCGGCGGAACGGTCATCGGGCAACTGACCGGTGAGACCCGTCCGACCCTGGCCGACCGCCGAAACGATCTGGCTCACGGCGATCCCTTCGAGGGATGGCCAACCTCTGGGCTGCTCGAATTGGTGCGTGATCTGATCGCCTACGCTTACCGGCATTACATTCAGGAGGGTCGCTCTATGGAGCGCGGTCTATGACGCCGTTTCGCTGGGCCAACTGTCACGCTGACATCATGACCGGGAAACATGGCCTGACGATCCGGGACTATTTCGCCGAAGTCATCGTTCCATCCCTGCGTCGTATTGAAGAACGGATCGAGACGCTCGGACGGAGCGAGGACGCTGGCGACGTCTTCGCGCAAGCGGATATGGAGGACATGCTTCAGGAAACGAAGCTCGCGTTCTGCCTGTCGTTGCAGTCGATCTGGGAGCGACAGCTTCGGACCTATCTGCAGGGTTGCGCCCGGGAGCTCGAACCCTCTGAAGGCCTTGACGCCAAAATCGCAAACGCCCGTTGGGATGGGCTCCAGAAGCTGTTCCGCAGACTGCGGGGCATTGATCTCGAACGCTTTCCCAGTTTCGAGCGGCTCGACTTCCTGCACCATCTTGGCAACGCCTGCCGTCATGGCGAAGGCGCATCACTTGTTGAGCTCGGTCGCAGGGCACCTCACTTCTGGTCGCCCGTGCCGCCGCTGCCGGAACCGTTCGATCCGGAGCCTGTGGTCCAACGTAGTCTGACATTGATGGATGTGCCGGAGGAGGACATGCGGGGCCTCGTCGAGGCGGTGGCTCAATTCTGGGAGGACACGGGCTACATCTACTGTGAGAGCCTCAAGTCGAAGGATCCTCATCTGGTGGCCCGTCTCGAGCGAGAGCGCGCGTCGCGAGCCTGGATTCCTCAGGCCAGAGCTGAAGCGTGAGCGACGCCCTGCGCGATCTCGAAGCGGCGGTCGCCGGGCTTTGGAGCTTGCCCCCGCCCGGACCGCGTAGCTCGGCCGATCCCGTCTACAGGGCGCTGAATGCTGCGTTCGAAATGCACTACGGCGTCCGCAATGCGTTTTTCGCTCAGAACAATGCGCTGCATTCGTTGGGTATGCCGAGTTACCTGCCGCACGAAGCGGCCGGACGGTCGCTGGCCCCATCAGACGCCGCGCGTCTTCTGGATCAGGCGCTACGCCGCCGGACTGTTCGTCGGCGCCACCTTTGCCCGCTGGACCTCGCCGAGGGATTTCCGTCGCTGCGCTTTGGGCCTGCGCGCGTGGACCGCTTCTCTGCGGCGGAGCTGGCTGAGCTGTTCGACGCGTCTCGGCTGGCGCGGCATTATCCGACGTCGACCCTGCAGCTTGAAGTGCTCGCCCAGTTCCATTGGCTTGTGGTTGAGGAGGAGGTGGAGGTCGAAAGCGCGCCGGAGGCCCGCGCGATGCCCTTCCTGTTTTCCGACATGCGGCGCGATCTCGGTGAGACCGTCGTTCATGCCCGGCGTTACCCAGCGATCGTCGAGACCGTCCTAAGCTTTCTTTTGCTGGCGCCCTGGGAGGAATGGTCGGACATGCTCGAGGTCAACTGGCGGGGCTTCGAGATCCCGTGGATCTATACCGTTGACGATGACCTCTTCGTTCGCCCGGCGCGGCCTCCCACGCCTGATGCGCTGACGATCGTTGAATATGCGACCGAGGTGCGTGACGGCGTTGAGGTGGAGCTGGAGCGGCCCGAAACCCTCCGCCTCAAGGATGGCGTCATCGATGATCTGGCGGCTTGGGATGCCAGGGCCTGGGATACGTTTTCGGCAGCGATCGAGGGGCCGCTATTTGAGACCCCGATCCTGCATTTCCTGCTCCAGGGATACGCATCAAGCGGCATGGACGAGATCATGGCCCACATGACCACCATTGAGGCGGCGGTCGGCCACGTTGAGGATCAAAAGCCGGCAAAGGGCGCGCCTCATCCCGACATCCGTGGGTCGGCCCGGGTCCGGACCCGTGTGTCGGGTCTCCTGGGCGACCTTGTAATGGGGGAGACCTACGGTCGCCTGTTCTCGCTCCGGAGCGAATATGTACATGGTCGGGGCGGCATGGAACCTGTCTCGACGACGACGAGGGTTGAAGCGCGAGCGCTCGCACGAATGGTCGTGACCAGCCTTCTGGAAAGGGCCTGCGAGGACGGGGCCTCCCGTGATGCGGTGCTTGCAGCCTTGCTTGATGAAGGTGTGGTTGCGGATGCGGTGAAACCTACCGAAAGTCTCGCGTCTTCACTCTGATCGTATCCAGCGACAGGTCCGGAATATAGATGTCGCGCGCTTTTGGGCGGCGAGGGTCGGGGACGCTTCCGCGATAGACTTCGTCGCCACGGCCATGGGGCAGGGGGAAGTCGCCGCGCTGCCCCAGCGAGGCCAGGAGGTCGGAGGCGTCGTGCAGGCGGGTCGCGACAATGTGGACGACATCGCCTTCGCGCTGGACCTTGCCATCCACCACCAGCAGGCTTGCGCCCAAGACGACCCGTCGCTGCTCTTCATAGAGACTGGGCCAGATCACCAGATTGGCGACGCCGGTCTCGTCCTCGATCGTGATGAACATCACGCCCTTGGCCGAGCCGGGCTTCTGCCGGACCAACACCAGGCCCGCGACGCGTGTCAGCCGACGGTCCCGCATGGCGGAGCCGTCGGCGCAGGTCATGACATGCCGCTGCTGCAGCTCCGCGCGCAGGAAGCTCAGAGGATGCTCCCGCAAGGTCAGCCCGACGTGGCTGTAGTCCTCGACTACTTCCTGACCGGCCGCCATGGCCGGCAATCCGGCCTCGGGCTCCTCGACCTCCGGCTGTTGGCCGGCCGTCGAAGTGAACAGGGGCAATGGGTCATCACGCAGGGCCTTGATCGCCCACAGTGCATCACGGCGGGACAGGCCAAGCCCATCCGCAAACGCGTCCGCCTCAGCCAATCGCGTCAAGGCGCCTACCGGCATGGACGCGCGACGCCAAAGGTCATCGACGCTCGTGAAGGGGCGGGCGCCCCGCAGGGCCACCAACCGCGCGGCGTCGCCGTTCGCCAGCCCCCGCACCATGCGTAGGCCAAGCCGAACCGCCAGAACGCCCTCCCGACGGCCGGGCTCCAGGGTGCAGTCCCAGCGCGAGGCGTTCACGCAGACCGGCCGGACCTCAACACCGTGCTCACGGGCGTCCCTAACGATTTGGGCTGGGGCGTAAAAGCCCATCGGTTGGGCGTTCAGCAAGGCCGCGCAGAAGACATCGGGGTGATGGCATTTGAGCCAGGAGGACGCATAGGCGATCAGGGCGAAGGACGCCGCGTGGCTCTCGGGGAAGCCATAGGAGCCGAAGCCTTCCAGCTGGCTGAAAGTCTTTTCGGCGAACTCGGCGGTGTAGCCCCGCTCGACCATCCCCGAGACCAGCTTGTCCTTGAAGTGGCTGACGCCGCCGGTGAATTTGAAGGTGGCCATGGCCCGCCGCAGCTGATCCGCTTCCGAGGCGGTAAAACCGGCGCACTCGATCGCGACGCGCATCGCCTGTTCCTGAAACAGCGGCACGCCCAGGGTCTTGCCCAAGACCTTCTCGAGTTCCGGCTTCGGATAGTCGACGGGCTCCCGCCCTTCACGCCTGCGCAGATAGGGGTGGACCATATCGCCCTGGATCGGCCCCGGACGGACGATCGCAACCTCGATGACCAGGTCATAGAAGGTGCGTGGCTTGATCCGGGGCAGCATCGCCATCTGCGCCCGACTTTCGATCTGGAAGACCCCCAGGGTGTCGGCCTTCCGGATCATTGCGTAGGTCTTCGGATCCTCGGCCGGGATGGTCGCCAGATCGAGGCTGACCGCCTTGTGCTCGCGCAGAAGGTCGAGGCCGCGTCGCATACAGCTCAACATTCCCAGGGCCAGAACATCGACCTTCATGAACTTCAGCGCGTCGATATCGTCCTTGTCCCATTCGATGACCTGGCGGTCTTTCATCGCCGCGGGCTCGATAGGCACGAGGTCGTCCAGACGGTCATCCGTGAGAACGAAACCGCCGGGATGTTGGCTGAGATGGCGCGGGAAGCCGATCAGCTGTCGCGACAGATCGAGTGCAAGTCGCAAGCGGCGGTCTTGCAGATTGAGATTGAGCTCTTCAGCATGGCGGTCCTCTACCCCCTCGCTGGAATAGCTCCAGACCTGGGAGGATAGGGTCTTGATCAGATCTTCCGAGAGGCCGAGAGCCTTGCCGACATCCCGCAAGGCGCCGCGCGAACGGTATCGGATCACGGTCGCACACAGCGCCGCGCGATGACGCCCGTAGGTCTCGTAGACCCACTGGATGACTTCCTCGCGCCGCTCGTGCTCGAAATCGACGTCGATGTCAGGCGGCTCCTTGCGCTCCTGGCTAACGAAGCGTTCGAACAGAAGGTCGTTGCGGCCGGGATCGATCGAGGTGATGCCGAGGACGTAGCAGACGGCCGAGTTGGCGGCCGAGCCTCGACCCTGACAAAGGATGTCCCGGCTTCTGGCGAAGCGGACGATGGAGTTCACAGTCAGGAAGTAGGGGGCGTATTCCAGTGTCTCTATAAGCCCGAGTTCGTGTCTCAGGGTCGCCTGGACCTTGTCCGACAAGCCCTCGGGGTATCGCTCCGCCGCCCCCTCCCACGTCAGTTTCTCCAGGGCCTGCTGGGGCGTCAGGCCGGGCAGAGCGACCTCTCTGGGGTACTGATAGGTGAGTTCGTCCAGACTGAACCGGCAGCGGTCGGCGATCTGGATGGTACGGCGAAGCGCGTCCGGATATCGAACGAATAGCCGGTGCATCTCTTCGGCTCGCTTGAGATGGCGATCAGCTGACCGCTCCCGTTTGAAGCCGACATCGTCGATCGTGCGGCCTTCGCGGATGCAGGTGAGCACGTCCTGCAGGATGCGGCGGTTGGGGTGATGAAACAGGACATCATTGGTGACCACGGTCCGCAGGCCATGGCGTGTGGCGAGGGCCTCGAGTTCATGCAATCTGATCTGATCGCCCGGCCGACGCCGGAGCGTCAGGGCCAGATAGGCGTCGCTTCTGAAGATGGTTTGCAGACGTTTGGCGCGGTCGGCGGCGTCGCCATTAGCGCGGTCAGTCTGAAGGATTGCGATGAGGCCTTCGGCGTGTGTCGCGAGATCGCCCCAGTCGAGACGGCACTCACCCTTTCCCGCACGCGCCTTGCCGATGCTGAGCAGTCGACACAGCCGGCTGTAGGCCGGGCGGTCGACGGGGTAGACGAGGATGGTCGAGCCGTCAGTCAAAACGAGCCGACACCCGATGATCAGGCGAAGCTTGACGGCTTTTGCAGCCTCATGGGCGCGAACGATCCCGGCGAGGCTGTTGATGTCCGTTACAGCGAGCGCTGTCAGGCCGCAGAGCCTCGCCTGCGCAAAGAGCTCTTCGCAGGAGCTCGCTCCGCGCAGGAAGGAGAAATGAGAAGCGCATTCGAGCTCCACATACGGTGCGATCATGTTCTGCTTTTGTTCCTGTGTCGCACAGCCGTCAACCCAACGGCTTGCCTCAATGTCAGGTTTTATCGCCAAGAATGTTGACAATGTCAGGTGATTCGGGTGACCGTGTTCTCAATGGAGGTGTTCCTATGAGTGACGGCCCGTATCGTACCCTCGACATGAGCAAGGTCTGGAAGGCCCTGGCGAAGCTCGCAGAGAACGCCGCACACACGGTTGAGGAGGTCGCCGAGGCCTTCCGGCCGGCCTTGGTCGAGGAGTGGAAGTCGATCCGCCCGGACTTTGCAGATGCGGTGAAAGCTGCACTTGGCGACGACGAACGCGGGCGTTTGTTCTCGGAAATCGCGGTCTCGGAAACCGAACGTCTGCGCGCGCAGGCGAGCAATCCGATGGAAGCCTTGTTGGCGGACCATGCGCACGATCAGGCGCGCGACGCCCATCTGGGCGCAAGCGCCTATGAGAAGAGCATCGAACACGTCCTTGAAGACCGCGCGATCCGGGGTGCTCGTCAGATCGAGGAACACTATCACCGCGAGCGGTCGCCGGACGCCGGGCGACTGCGTAATCACCTGTCGGCTGCGATTTCTTCGGGAGAAATCGCGCGCTTGGCTTCGGGCCTGGCCAGCGGCGCAGGGCATCGCGCGCTGACCGCCAAGATCGACCGCAGCGGCCTGGATCAAGGAGTCGCCCTATGACCGCCCTCGACATCATTAGCGAACGGCCGGGCTTGCAGGTGGACGTTCTGGAGCCCGGCGTCCCGGTCCGCGCCGGCTCGTCCGCGGCGACTATCGGCGAGGTGATCGAACTCGATACCGAAGGGCTGGAAAACTACTTCTTCGCGGATTGGAATCCGACCCTGATCGATTTGCTCGTTGTCGCGGGCGCGGCGGAGTACTGTGATGCGGTCAAGCGGCGCCTGGTGCATCAGTGGAGCCGCCACTTCGATGTTCGGGTCGCCGTGCACGATCCCGCGCTCTGGAACAGCGAGGCTGTGAAGGGCGCACTCGAAGAGGCCCTCGGCTATCTCACCGGCGACGTCTGGCGCTTTGTCTTCGTTGCCCGCCGTAAGGCGGTCGAACGGCGTATCTCCACCCTCGACCTCGCGGGCGGGGTCACCACCATCATGCCCTACAGCGACGGGCTGGATTCTCGTGCGGTGCACGCGCTCGTCGCGGCCAGCGATGGCGCGGCGGGCCTGGTGCGGGTTCGCCTCGGTTCCGGGGGCGTCGATCAGCCTCGCAACAAGAAGAAGCGCCAGCCCTTCACCGTCGTGCCCTACAAGGTGAACTCCAGCGAACGCGTTGAAACCTCCGCCCGGTCTCGGGGCTTCAAGTTCGCCGCTGTCACCGGCATCGCGGCGATCCTGGCCAAGGTTGAGCGGATTGTCGTCACTGAGAGCGGGCAGGGCGCCTTTGGTCCGATGCTGGCCGTCAGCGGCCAGATTTACCCCGACTATCGCGTTCACCCGACCTTTTCCCGTCGGATGGAGCGACTCCTCCTCGCCCTGACCGGGCGTTCGGTCCACTACGAGTATCCCCGGCTCTTCAGCACCAAGGGTGAAACCCTTCGTGCCGCGAACGCCCTCGCCAATCCGCCGACCTGGAGTGACACCCGGTCCTGCTGGCAGCAGTCGCGACAGACCGGAGTTGACGGCAAGCGCCGGCAATGCGGCGTCTGCGCCGCCTGCATGTTGCGTCGCGTCAGCATGCTGTCCGCCGGCATTGAGGAGCCCGCCAGCGCCTATGTCTGGGAACGGCTCTCGGCCGAACAGTATGAAGACGGCGTCGTCGACGGCTTCGTGAAGCTCACCCCTGCGTTGCGGGCCTATGCCGTGGCGGGCGTACTTCACATGGACCACTTGGCGGACCTCGTGGAATCGCCTCTACACGCTCGCCAGCTGAGGCGCGCCGCACGTGACGCCGCCGAAGCCTTGAGTAGCGATTCGGTACAGGTGGAAGAGCAGTTGCGTTCGATGTTGGAGCTGCACGCTGAAGAATGGCGCGCCTTCAGAAAGTCCCTGGGGCCCCGGTCGTTTGTCTCGCAGCTCGCAAGCGCACGGTCATGACCGACGCCCTGACCCCGGAAGAGCTCGGCGAACGCCTGCGGCTCGCACGGGAAGCGGCCCGGGTCACCCAGGCCGCCGCTGCCGAGGCCTTGCAGATCGCCCGAACCACTGTCGTCGCGATCGAACAGGGCCAGAGACGGCCTCGCCTCGAGGAACTTCAGCGGTTCGCTTCTGTCTACAATGTCTCCGTCAATGCGCTGATGCGGCGCGAAGCGGTGCAGGTCGATCTCAAGCCGCGCTTTCGGCGGACCGGCGAGCCAGACCTCCAGGTTGAGGCCGCGGTCGAGATGTTGACCACCCTGGTCCAGGCCGAACTGGAGCTTGAGGCGCTGCTCGGTGTGCAGCGCGTCCGTAACGATCCCCCGGAACGCCCATTGCTGCCCGGGAATGTCGTGCTCCAGGCCGAACAGGACGCCGCTGATCTCCGTCAGTGGCTCGGGATAGGGGGCGGGCCGGTGCAGGACATCGTGTCCGTTCTGGAATTCCAGCTGGGCGCTCGCATCTTCACCCGCAAACTGCCCGCGAAGGTGTCCGGGCTGTACGCATTTGACGACATCGCCGGCGCCTGCATCCTCCTGAATGCATCGCATCCGAAGGATCGAAGGGCGCAGACGGCCGCACATGAGCTCGGCCATTTCGTTTCGACCCGCAAACATCCGGATGCATTGTTCGCAGGGTCTCCCGAGACCAGCCGCGAGGAACGCTACGCCATCGCATTCGCGAAGGCGTTCCTCACCCCGGCCAGGGCGGTGATGGCCCAGTTCAGCTCGATCACGCTCGGCGCGGGTCAGTTGACCCGTCGCCACGTGATCCTGATGGCTCATCTGTTTGGCGTCTCACGCGAAGCCATGGTGAGGCGGCTGGAGGAGCTCGGCCTGACCAAAGCGGGGACGTGGGACTGGTTCGCCAACAATGGTGGGATCACCGATGCACAGGCGCGGCAGGTCTTGGGCGAGGCGATCTCGCCGGACGAAGGCCGGGCAGACGCTGCTCGACCGGTTTCGATGCGGGTGGGTCTCCTTGTTGGAGAGGCTTGGGCGAAATCCCTCCTCAGCGAAGGCCAGATCGCCCAACTGCTTCATCTCGACCGGGTCGAAGTGCGGTCGCTGATCGACGCCTATGAGGACGAGGAGGTCGGCCGTGACGACTCTCCTCGACTTCTGGTTTGAGGCGAGCCGCATGAGGATCGCGGACGCGAGTGTTTGGATAAATCTCATCGCCACTCAGCAGGCGCATGTCATCCTGCGCGCTACACCGGCGCCGGTGACCATCACCAACGTGGCGCTGGCGGAACTGGAGCGTGGTCGATCCAGAGGATGGCAGGCCGCCGACGAGATGGCGGCACTGCTCCATATGGGACTGACGGAGGTCGTAGATCTCGCGCAGGAAGATGAAGATCTCTTCGTTTCCCTGGTCAGCGGCGCCGCGGCCGAGACCCTCGACGACGGCGAAGCCGCCACCTTGGCTTGCGCGCATCGACTGGATGTCTGTGCGCTGATCGACGAACGCAAGGCCACGCAGATCGCGGCTCGCCGATTTGCGACGCTCGAGGTGCTTTCCACTGTGGATCTTCTCCTCTCGCCAGAAGTTCGCAGCGCCTGCGGCTCAGGCCTCGGCGACGCGCTCTATGGCGCCCTTACCGGGGCCCGTATGCGAGTTCCGGATCATCTTGGTGATGAAGTGGTGCAGGTTCTCGGCGCCGAACGCGCGATGCGCTGCCACAGTCTGCCACGGCGCTTCCGTCTCCCGACGAGCTGAACGCGCCCCTTGGTCACGCAAACAGGCCATGGATGAACCAGGCCTGTGAGCCGGTCGTGGCGTCCTCGCCGTCTCCGGCGCGGAACAGCCAGAAGCGTTCGCCGGCCTCGTCCTCGACCTGAAAGTAGTCGCGCACCGCCCACATCTCGGCGTCGCGGCGTCCCCATTCGCCGAAAATCCGTTCCGGGCCGTCGGCCCGGCGGATCCGGCGGCGGACGCCGCGCCAGGTGAAATGGGTCGGGGGATTGTCAGGCAGAAGCGCCATGGTCTCCACCGGTTCGGGACGTCGGAACAGGCGCGAGGGGCGCGGCCATTCCGGCGTCCAAGCCACGCCGGTGGAGGGCGAAAGCGGCGGGACCTTGCGTGACGACCGCTCCGGAACATCGCTCTCGACTGGAACGATCCTGTAGATCCGATCCGCTCCGATGCGGTTGGACAGGGTGTCGACGAGGGTCGAAACGTCCGCCGGCGCCTCACCGCCGAGCGGCGTTTCGCCCGGCCGCCACGTAAGCGGTTCGAAGGCGCTGGCCGCGAGCGTCATCCGCTCGATGCCGAAGCCCGGTTCGATCGTTTCGATCTTGTCGACCAGAAGCCGGCTCAGGCGCGGCGCATCCCGAACCGGGCGCGCCAGGCCGACCCGGACCGCCTCGATGCGATGATCGACGCGATGGCACAGCCAGTCGAGACGCCGGGCCCCGAGGCCTTGTGCCTCCAGGGTCCGGCAAAGTGCCTCGACGAGCTGGCCCGCGTATCGCGCCAGGGTTTCCGGCGCGCCTATGGGTTCGGCGAACACGCGCTCCACGCGGGGCGTTTCCGGCGCTTCGGCCGGAATGAGCGGCTCCGACAGGCGGCCATAGGCCTGGTCGAGCCGGCGTCCCAGATCCGCTCCGAACCGAAGTTGAAGCGGCGCGCGCGGCCGATGAGCGATGTCGGCGATCCTGTCGAACCCCATCCGACGCAGGGTTGCGGGCAGGTCGGCAGGCAGGCGCAAGGCCTCAAGCGGCAGCGGCGCCAGGGCGGCGTCGATGCCGTCGTCCGGGACGATGTCGAGGTCTGGACGGAACCGGGCGACGGCATAGGCCGCGCCGTAGGTGGGCGCGATCGCGGCGCGCGCGCAGATTCCCGCCCTGTCGAGCCGGTTGACGAGATCGCGAAGCAGGGCGGCCTCGCCGCCCTGAAGGTGGGCGGCGCCGGTGATGTCGATCGCCAGACCGTCCGCTGGATCGGCCTGGCAGATCGGCGCGTAGCGCTGGAGCGCCCACAGTGCGAGACGGTCCAGAGCCTGGATGTCGCCTTCAGGATCGGCGTCGCGCAGGTCGAGCCCGGGGATAAGGGCCTGGGCCTGGGTCACGGCCATGCCCACGCGCGCGCCGCAAGCGACGGCGGCGGCGTTGCAGGCCGTGATGATGCGCTTGCGACCGATCCGACCGGTCAGGACGAGCGGCGTCTCAGGCGGCGGCGCGTCGGCGGCAAGCCGGCGACGCAGCCGATCGACGGGCCAGTTCGGAAGGTAGAGCGAGACGACCCGTCTCATCGCAAGCGTCCAGAATGAAGTCCGCCGCGTCAGCGCCGCGGCAACGCACGAGTTCGACACGCCAACGGGGTCGACCGACGCCCGGGACCGGCAAAGGCGCGGACGGCTCGGCGCTGACGCGCCAACGCGTCGTCGCCGCAGTCGGCTGGCCGAAATCGGCCGCCTCGGCGGCGCGGCGCCAACGTCGGACGGCGATCCCGATCACGCCGGACGTCTCGGCCGCCAGCTGAAGCCGGCGAGACGTCGTCATCGACAGGCGGGAGGTCTCGCACACGACCCCGGCTAGTCCCCTATGCCTCAAGCCTTCCTCGACACAGGCCATGAGCGCCTTCTCATCGCCTGCCTCGACATAGATGACCCGGTCCGGACCCAGACCGGCCTGGCTCAAGGCCGGAGCGAACAGATCCGGGCGCGTGATGCACCACAGGACAGGGCCTGGAAGGCGGGCGACGATACCGGCTGCAAACAGGGCTGCCGCAGCGCCGCCGACCGCGTCGTCGCCCCCGCCGGCGACCTCGTGCAGCGCGCCGAGCGCCAGGCCGCCCGCAGGCAGCGCCGCATCGAGTTCGGCGACGCCGAACGGCAGGACATCGACCGGCCTGCGTTCGGCATGCTCGAGGGCGCGGACCTTCGCGCGCAGGGTTTCAAGGTCGGCCGAGCAGGCGGCCATCATGGACGGGCTCCTTTTCGCCGCTCTAAATGTTCCTGAAATGTTCTGATTCGAAGCGTGCGGCCGAGTCAATCGTTCCGTCGCCTTGTCCACCGCATTTGCGGAGAAGCCTGCGGCGTGAAATCCTTCGTCCCGCCGGCCTGGAGAAGGTTCGACATGTGCAACGAGTACCAGCTCATCCTGCCGTTCGACGATGTCATCGAGGCGTTCAACCTGTCGGGCGACACGTTGGTGTTCCCCGGCGGAATGCCGAACTTCGGGCCGATGGCGTCGATCCGGATCGGTGATCGCGCACCGGTCATTCGTCTGGGTGCGGGCGGTCCGGAAGCGGTGATGACCCCCTGGGCCTGGAAGGGGCCGGGCGGTCGCCCGGTGTTCAACTTCCGATCCGACGGCCGATCGTTCCTGGGGTCGGATCGGTGTCTGATCCCGGCGGACGGGTTTTTCGAATTCACCGACCCCGAACCCGGACAGAAGCGGAAGACCAAATGGCGGTTCACCCTGGCCGGCGCGCCGCTGTTCTGGGTGGCGGGGCTGATCAAGGACGGCGCCTTCGCCATGCTGACGACTGAGCCGGGGCCGGATATCGCGCCCTATCATGACCGTCAGATCGTCGTCCTTCGACCCGAGGAGGGTGCGGCCTGGCTCAAGCTCCAGCGGCCCGAAGGAGACCTGTTACGAGCGACCCCGGCCGGGAGCCTTGTGGTGGAGAAGGTCTTCCCGATCGCGGCCTGACCCACGGGACGGGGAGGGTCCTGATCAAGCCCGCCAGTCGGCTGGCGGTGCGATCTGTTGATCAGCTGCGGCGTCTCTGTCTGCTCGCGCCAGCCAGCGCGGCCTCTCGATGAGGCGGATCTGACCGAAACCCGGTCGGCTGGCGCAACCGCTCGCTCGACTTTCATCCCCGGCCTGACGGCCTTCCTCGCGCAACAAGAAAGTCGCTCTCCCGGTCCTCCGCTCCGCTGCGGGGCCTCGCTTCGCTCCCCCTGCGCGCCGACCGCGCCCCGGTCTCCCGATCGCCATCGAGGCCGCGGCAGGCGTGGCCCGAAGCACAGGAGAGACTGACATGGCTGCCATCGGAACCTTTACCGCCCAAGGCGACGGCTACACCGGCTCGATCAAGACCCTCACCCTCAACGTCAAGACGGCGGTGCTGCGGCCCAACGAGAAGACCGACGACAAGGCTCCCGACTTCCGGATTTTCTCCGGCCAGACCGAGTTCGGTGCGGCCTGGAAGCGCAAGAGCCAGCAAGACCGCGACTATCTGTCGGTCAAGCTCGACGATCCCAGCTTCACGAGCCCGATCTACGCCTCCCTGGTCGAGGTCGAGGGCGGGCACAGCCTGATCTGGTCCCGCAACTGAGCCAGACGGCGGCGGCGCGATGAACGCGCCGCCGCATCTTCTTCCCACAATCCGTTTCGAGGAGGCCGCCATGACGCGCCCCGCCGACCCCGCACGCCCGGACATCTACGCCCGGATCACAGATCAGATCATCGCCCAGCTGGAGGCAGGCGTCCGGCCCTGGACCAGGCCCTGGACGACAAAGGTCGCCACCAGCCGCCCGCTTCGCCACGACGGTACGCCCTACAGCGGCATCAACATCGTCCTGCTCTGGGCCGAGGCCGCCGACCGGGGATACGCCCGATCCACCTGGATGACCTTCCGGCAGGCCCTCGCGCTCGGCGCCCATGTCCGCAAGGGCGAACGCGGCGCCACGGTCGTCTATGCCAATCAGATCGTGCGAACCGACACCGATGAGGTGGGCGAGGAAGCCGAACGCCGCATCCCGTTCCTGAAGGCCTACACCGTCTTCAACGTCGAGCAGATCGAAGGCCTGCCCGCCACATACGACGCGTCCGGCGACGATCCGGTCAATCCCGATGAGCGCATCGCACGGGCCGACGCCTTCTTCGCCAATGCGCGGCCCGATCTGCGTCACGGCGGCGGAAGCGCCTATTACGCACCCGGGCCGGACTATGTGCAGATGCCGGACTTCGCCAGCTTCAGGAGCGCCGATGACTACTACGCCACACTCGCCCATGAGATGACCCACTGGACCCGTCATCCGTCACGGATCGACCGGGACCTCGGACGTCAGCACCACGGTGATGCGGGATACGCCCGCGAAGAACTGGTCGCCGAACTCGGGGCAGCCTTCCTGTGCGCGGACCTCGGACTGGCCTTGGAGCCGCGCGAGGACCACGCCGCCTATATCGCCTCCTGGCTGCAGGTCTTGCGTGACGACAAGCGCTTCATCGTTTCGGCGGCGGCTCACGCACAGCGTGCGGTCAGCTGGTTGCAGGAGCGACAGCCCTAACCGTCATCGCCCTGCGGCCCATTCGAGCCGTGGGGCGTCGGAGCGGCCAAGGCTTCGACCAGGGAGTGGGCGAGGGCGCCTTCGGTCGGGATCGCCCCCAGGAAGGTGTCCGGAGAAGACTTCAGGGTTTCCGCCGCCTGTCGCAGCACTTCACTCTGTGCGCTCGCAAACCATTCCGGCGACAGGAGCTCCACACCCAGTCGGTCGACATAGTGCGCTGACAAACCCCAGCGACCATCCGTACCGTCCGGCCAGGGGCCTGCGATCATATAGGCTTCATCCGGGAAGAGCTCGGCGTCTATGCCATGGCGCGCCAAGGCTGCGAGCAGCACATCGTAATCGACCAGAACCAGAACAAAGAGGCGACCCGAGATGAAGGAGTAGAGCGCTTCAGGCGACCTGAAGTGCAAGGTGAAGGGGCTGTAGGACAGCCAAGCCCGATCCATCTTCCAACCATTCCAGGAATAGATGCCGACGCGTTGGGACACATCGATGGCGTCAAAGAGCTCTCGCCTGAACCTATCAGTCTGCGCAACGATCCAAACGCCGGGCTCAGGACTCGACACGCACTGTCCGTGTTCAAGCGCCTCGGACACGGCCAGATTCAACGCGGCGATATGATCGACCGGTTTGCTCGGGAGGCTGGCGCGCGTCGACATCGGCGCGCCGAGCAACTCACCTCGGTCGTTCTCGAAAAAGGTGTTGAGCCGTCCGACATCGACCCTTTGCCTTTCGCTCCGATGCCCGCGCACTGACCCCGCCTTGACCTCGATGAGATAGGGGTCGCTGTTCCCCAACAGGCAGACGTCTCCATGGCGGATGGAGTTCGTAAGATCACAGAGGATGGCCGGCACACCTCTTCGGATGGCCTCTTCCACAACAAGTATCTCGGTCGCGAGGCCGGATTTGCCGGACAGTGTCCCTGCGCTTCGCTTGAAGTAGCTCCCGTCGCCTTCGAAGGTCAGCGGCTTTACCGCATGGGCGTCGAGATAGAGAAAGGCGATACCATCTCCGAATGCCCGTAGGACGAAGGCTACATCGTTCAGGCGCTCGTGGCGGCGATCGATCCACGCGACACGCTTCTTGATCAGCCGGCTGGCCGACTTCTCCATTCGGGTGGCGAGCTTCGCCTTTAAGCCTTTACGCTCCTCCCTGAGAGACCGCTGTCGGTTTTCGACGGCGAAGATCTGCTTGGTGAGCCAGCGCTGCATGACCAGAAGGTTCTGCAGATCGTCCAGGTTCGCCTCCTGATGACGGAGGCGTTCGGTGATCCAGAACAGGCGCTTTTTGTAGTAGCCGAACATCCCGCCACCAGACACCTGTCGCGCCTGCCCATCAATGGCTTCTGCCCGGCTGGGGCGCCCTTCAGGGCGGTGGGCGAGCGGCCGGCTTCGGTCGCCGAGGGGAGGGCGGGGAACCCCGTAGGCCTGCGGGACGATGGGGGTCGCTGTCTAGGGCAGGATAGGCGTTGCGCCGGCTTTGTCTGACATCGAACCCCGCTCATGGATCGCATCACCGTTCGTCTGCCGCCCGATCTGACCCGCCGGTTCGACGCCGCGGCGGTGTCGCGCGGCGGCCGCTCCCGACTGTTGCGGAGCCTGATTGAGCGCGCTGCGCAGGCCGCCCTTCCCGAGCCGATTACGCCCCCGTCAAAGGGCGTCGGGCTCAAGCTGACCCTTAGGCTGCGCGCCGAGGACATGGCCCGCCTGGAGACCGAGGCGGGCCGCAGCGGCCTGTCCCGCACGCAGTGGTCCGTGTCGCTGATCCGCCGACGGCTCCACGACCGACCTCAGCTGACACCCGCCGAACGGGTCGACCTGATGGAGGTCCGACGCGAACTGCGGCGCATCGGCGTCAACATCAATCAGATCGCCCGCGCCCTGAATACGGCGGTCATGGAGGGCGTCGTCCTCGACCTAGAGGTCGTTCAACTCGCCGCTTTCCAGTCCGAACTCGGCGCCTGGGTCAGCGCGATTGGGGAGGGCTTTCGGGGCAACCTGTCCTATTGGGACGACGCGCCATGAGCGATCTCAGAACCGTCCGCGGCTTCGAGGAGGCGCTGCGCCCGCCGGTCGATGTGCGCCAGGCCCGTCTGACGCCGCCGGTCCTGCGCGCGGGAGGGCGCGCCGAGCCCGCCGAGATGTTCGAGCGTATCGACCGGGTCTCACGGCGGGTCCCGGAGGTGATGGTCAAGGTGACCGGGCGGACTCGGGACGGCGCGCATCTGCGCGCCCATCTCCAGTACATCGGTCGCAACGGCGCCGTCGCCCTGGAGACGCCGGACGGCGAGCGTCATGTCAGTCCTTCGTCCGTTCGCGCCCTGGCGGACGACTGGGCGGAAGAGGCGCGTATGGCCGCAGGGCGCCGGGATGCGCCCCTGACCCACGCCATCATCCTGAGCATGCCGGCGGGGACGGACGCCGGACGCCTTCACGATGCGGCCCGCGCGTTCGCCGCGGAGATCTTCGCCGAACGCTTTGCCTATGTGTTCGCCCTGCATGACGAGGGGCGTCATCCGCATGTGCATCTGACGGTGCAGAGCCATGGACGGGACGGCGAGCGCCTCAATCCGCGCAAGGCCGATCTGCAGCTGTGGCGCGAGCGCTTCGCCCATGCGCTGAGGGAGCGGGGCATCGAGGCGGAAGCGACTCCGCGGCGGGCGCGCGGCGTCACCCGGAAGCCTGAACGCACACCGGTCCGCAAGATGCGGGAGCGTTACGAAGCCCATGGGGGAGACGCGCCGCGCGTGCTGATGGGCGCCGCGCTGGAGGCTGCTCGGCCGACGCGGGCGCCGGCGCCCTGGCGCGCGGCGATCGCCCGACGACGGGAGACGATCACACGGGCGCTGATGGCGGAGGCCCTGCGGCTGGGACGCTCCGACCAGCCGGGCGAGCGCGCCCTGGGCGCCGCCGTCCTCGCGCTCGCCCGGCGGTTCGATGCGATGG
>JAEWDF010000032.1 GCA_023390245.1 Pseudomonadota bacterium | reverse complement strand
CTGCTGGCCCGCGCCCTGGTCGCGCCCGCGCCGCTGTTGCTGGCCGACGAACCCGTGGCGGGCCTTGATCCCGACGCCCAGCGCCTGGTGCTGGAGCGGCTGCGCGCGCGCGCCGACGCCGGGCGCGGCGTGCTGGTCAGCCTGCACGACCTGACGCTGGCGGCCGAGTTCGCCGATCGCGTGGCGGTGCTGGACGGCGGGCGGGTCGTGGCCGACGCCCGGCCTGTCGAAGCGCTGTCGCCCGACGTGCTGCGGGCCGTCTTCGGCCTGGACGGCCGCTGGGTCGAGGGGCCGGACGGGCCGCTGCTCGCGGCCCGCCGGGCTCAGTAGGCGGCGTAGGGCCGGGGACCGGCCGCCGCGCCCGCCGCGATGTCGGCTGACGGCGTCAGCGGCGCCGTTCCGCCATTCAGCCGCGCCTTATAGACGGCCATGTTCTCCATCACCCGCATCATGTAGTTGCGCGTCTCGGTGAAGGGCGCACACTCGATGAAGTCGAGGGTCCTGGTCGCGTCGCCGCGCGGGTCGCCGCAGCGCGCCACCCATTGCGAGGGCCGCGCCGGGCCGGCGTTGTAGCCGACCGTCGCCAGCAGCATCGATCCGCCGTTCGCCGCCATCAGCTCGCCCAGGTGATAGCTGCCCAGCGTCATGTTGTAGTCCGGGTCCCACAGCTGATCGGCCGAATAGCCCATGCCCAGCCGCCGGGCGACGCCCTGGGCCGTCGAGGGCAGGAACTGCATCATACCCCGCGCCCCGGCCGAGGAGACCACGCGCGGGTCGAAGCTGGATTCCTGGCGCGTGATGGCCAGGGTGAAGGGCAGGGGCGCCGCGCCCGCGACCTGGGGCGGCACGCGCACCGGGTACATCCGTTCGGGCAGGACGAAGCCGCGCTGGCTGGCGGCCCGGCCCACCATCATGGCGGTGAAGCCTTCGCCATAGCCGCGCGCCAGGTCCATCAGCAGGGCTAGGTCCTCGATCGTCGGCAACTGGTCGTCGAGTTGGTAGGCGAAGACACGCAACAGGCTGGTCTCTCCCGTCTCGCCCAGGATGCGGCTGGCGCGCACCAGTTCGTTGCGTTCGAACCGGTCGATGGCGCCCTGGTCCGGAGCCGGCTCGGCCGGCAGGGTCAGGGTGGTCATGCCGGCCTTCTCGGCCGACAACTGACCATAGAAGGTCTGCCAGTGCTGGGCGCCGTTGCGATAGTAGTTCATCGCCGCGTCGCGCTCGCCCCGCGCCTCGGCCGCGCGACCCAACCAGTAATAGGCCCTGCCCTGGGTGATCGGCGTCGAAGAGGCGCCGCGCAGCGTCTCGAAATGCCGCGCCGCGACCTCGGGCTGGTTCAGCTTGGTCAGCGCCACCCAGCCGGCGAAGAACTCCGCATCCACCATCCGGTCGCCCGAGGTGAAGCCGTGGCCGTTCATGGCGTCATAGGCCGCGCGCCAATTGCCCAGCTGCAGCGCGTCCAGGAAATAGTTCCGGCGCTCGGTCCACAGCGTGTCCTGGCCCGCCTTGTGCGTCGGCGCAGGCGGCAGGTTGGCCAGCAGCGGAAACGCCTCGGACTGGCGGCTTTGCGAACGCAGGATGCGCACCCGCTCCAGCGCCACGGCCGGATCGGCGGCCTGCGCCGGGCTCAGGCTGGCGACCATGGCGTCGGGGCTGTAGGCGGTGCGCAGCGCCATCACCGTATTGGCGATCGCCGCCCGCTCTGGCGAGACAAGCCCGATCATCGCCTGGGTCGCCGGTCCATGCGGCCCCAGCAGCAGCATGTTCAGCCGCGCTTCATGATCGGCCGGCGTCAGCCAACTCCCCCAACGCCCCAGGATGCGGGTCTGCTGCGGTTCGTCGAAGGAGCGCGTGGTCCACCAGTCGCGGATCAGGGCCCGCGCCTGGTCGACCCGCCCGCGCTGCTCATAGGCCGAGGCCAGGGCGATGGCTCCTTCAGCCGTCGTCGGCTGCGAATCGGCGAACAGGGCCAGGGCCGCGTCGGCGCCCAGGCCGGAGCGGTCGAGCACCTTCTCCGCCGCCTGCTGGCGGGAATCGCCGCGCGGCCAGCCGGCCATGCTGGTCTGCGCCTGGGCCAGTTCAGTGTAGGACAGCCGCTCGCCCGAGGTGTCGATCAGCGCCCATTCGACCAGCTTGCGCGCCGTGGGGTCGGCGATCTGGGCCATGACCGACTGCGTCCCGGCGATGTCGCGCGCCCGCGCGGCGGCCAGCCCCTGGCGGAAGAGGGCGGCGTCCTGGGCGTTCAGCACTTGCGAGCCGAAGGTCGCGCCGCTGTAGCTGGGCGTCTGCGACACGGCGGAATAGGGCGTGGGGCCGGACGAATAGTCCTGCGGCGTCGGCGCGACGATGACCAGGGCGGCCGCCAGACTGGTTGCGATCATGTTCTGTCCTGTTCCCATTCAACCCGGTTGCGGCGGAGCCGCCGGCGACCTAACTTCCCGCGCTCTTTTGAAGAGGCGACGACCCGGTCGCCCAATCCTCGCAGGCAAGCTAGTCCCATGACCGCCCCCTTGTTCAAGGGCGTGATCACCGCCCTGATCACACCTCTTCGTGACGGAAACGTGGACGAGGCCGCTTTCGTCAAACTGCTGGAGCGCCAGATCGCCGCAGGCGTTCACGGCGTCGTCCCCATGGGCACGACGGGCGAGAGCGCGACCCTGCATCTGGAGGAGCACCAGCGGGTGGTGGAACTGGCCGTGGCCACGGCGGCGGGCCGCATCCGGGTTATCGCCGGCGCGGGTTCGTCGGCCACCGACAAGGCGATCGAACTGGCCGCCCATGCCAAGGCGGTCGGCGCCGACGGCGCCCTGATCGTCGCCCCCTATTACAACCGCCCCTCCCAGGCCGGGATGGAGGCGCACTTCCGCGCCGTCGCCGATGCGGTCCAATTGCCCATCGTCCTGTACAACGTGCCCAGCCGCACGGGCTCGGACCTTTCGAACGAAACGGTCGCCGCCCTGGCGGGACATCCGAACATCGTCGGGATCAAGGACGCCACCGGCGACATGGGTCGGATCGCCTGGATGCGCGCGCACCTCGGCGGCGGCTTCGCCTATCTGTCCGGCGACGACACCAGCTGGCTGGGCTATGCGGCCAGCGGCGGTCACGGGGTGATCTCCGTCACCTCGAACGTGGCGCCGGAGGCGATGGTCGCCCTGCACGACGCCCTGGCGGCCGGCGACCTGGCGACCGCGCGCACCTGGCAGGATCGGCTGATTGACCTGCACAAGGCGCTGTTCCTCGACAACTCGCCCTCGCCGACGAAGTACGCCCTGTCGCGGATGCAGCTTTGCCAGGAGGACGTGCGCCTGCCGCTGTCGGGTACGGCCGAGGCGGTGCGGCCGGCCATCGATCGGGCCATGGCCGAGGCGGGCCTGGGCTGATGGCGGCGGAGAAACCGAAGACCAAGGTGATCGCCGAGAACCGGCGGGCGCGTTTCGACTACTTCCTCGAGGATCACCTCGAGGCGGGCATCCAGTTGGTCGGCACCGAGATCAAGGCCCTGCGCGACGGCCGGGCCAACATCGCCGAGAGCTATGCGGCGGTGGAAGGGCGCGAGATCGTGCTGATCAACGCCGACATCCCGCCCTATAAGCAAGCCAACCGCTTCAATCACGAGCCGCGCCGCCCCCGGAAGCTGCTGCTGCACCGACGCCAGATCGACCGTCTGATCGGCGCGGTCCAGCGCGAGGGGCAGACCATCATTCCGCTGAAGCTCTATCTGAACGAGGCGGGCAAGGCGAAGCTGGAGATCGCCCTGGCCAAGGGGAAGAAGTTGCACGACAAGCGCGAGGCTTCGGCCGAGCGCGACTGGCAGCGCGACAAGGCCCGTCTGCTGCGCGACAAGGGCTGAGACGGTCAGCTCAGCGGCGTGGCGTCGGCGACGCCCGGCAGATCGGCGATCCCGCGATGGTCGACCGATCCGAGCGACGGGTTCCACAGGCCGCCCGTGGCGACCATCAGCGCGGTGAGCGCGACGACCGCCACCGCGGCGACCAGCATGAAGCGGCGCTCCGCTTCCGAAAAGACCTTGTTCGAACGGCGCATGGCGATCCTCCCAGCCGGATCGAAAACGTCCGCGCCGCGCCGCAGTTCCGCCCCATTTGCGGGAGCCCGGTTCGTGTGGCGCGCGAACCACGCCTCCGCCCTCAGGCGTCGATGATCGCCCGGACCCGCTGGAAGATCGCCTCGAACATCTCGGGCGTCAGCCGTCCCGTGTTCGTGTTCAGGCGCGAGCAGTGATAGCTGTTCAGGATGACATAACCGCCCACCTCGCCCTCGGCGCCGTGGCCGGCGGGCATGGCGGTCCCGGGCCGGCCGAAGGCCTTGAGGATGTTGCGCCGGGACACGTCGCCCAGGGTCACGATCACCTTCAGGTTCGGCAACAGCTTCAACCGGTCGATCAGGAAGGGGCGGCAGGTCGTCTCCTCGATCGGAAGCGGCTTGTTGCCGGGCGGCGCGCAGCGCACGGCGTTGGTGATCATGCAGTCGGTCAACCGTAGATCGTCGTCGCCGTTCGGGTCGTAGCGGCCCGTCGCGAAGCCGGTTTTCTTCAGGGTGTCGTACAGCAGCCAGCCGGCATGGTCGCCGGTGAACGGCCGGCCGGTGCGGTTCGCTCCGGTGCGGCCGGGGGCCAGGCCGGCCACCAGCAGCCGCGCCTTCGGATCGCCGAACGACGGCGCGGGCCCGTTCCACCAGTCCGGGTTCTGGCGCGCATTCTCCTGGCGGTAGGCGACCAGCCGCGGACAGCGCGGGCAGTCGCGCGGCGGCTCGGGATGCAGGGTCATTGCGCCGCCTTCGGACGACCGAAGTCGGCCATCATGTCGTTCAGGTCCAGGAAGGCGTCCGCCTGACGGCGCAGTTCGTCGGCGATGTGCGGCGGCTGCGTCCGGGTGGTGGAGATGACCGTGACGCGCACGCCCTTGGCCTGGACCGCCTCGACCAGACGGCGGAAGTCGCCATCGCCGGAAAACAGCACGACATGATCCAGTTTCGGCGCCAGCTCCAGCATGTCGACCGCGATCTCCATGTCCATGTTGCCCTTCAGCCGGCTGTGCCCCTGGCCGTCGGTGTAGCGCTTCACCGGCTTGGTCACGACGGAGAAGCCGTTGTAGTCCAGCCAGTCGACCAGCGGCTTGACTGGGGAGAATTCTTCGCCCTCCACTATGGCCGTGTAATAGTAGGCGCGCGTCAGGATCGACTTCTCGCGGAACCAGTCCAGCATCCGGCGGAAGTCCAGGTCGTGCTGCAGGGCGCGGGCGGCCGAATAGAGGTTCGAACCGTCGATGAAGACCGCCAGGCGGTCGGTGGAATGAAACATGGTCGAGGCCGTCGAAAGGAATGAAGAATCGGAGCGTCCGGCCGACGTCCGACCCGACATGGGAATCGACGGCGGCCTTGATCTGGACGCCGCAGTCATCGTGGCCCTGGGCTGCAATGACAAGGGGGCGTGGTCGTCCTGCGCCGAGGCGCTGGAGGCGGCGCTGGCCCGTTTCCGGGTGGAGGGGATCGACGTGCTGGCCCGGTCGTCCTGGTGGTCGTCGGCGGCCTGGCCCGACCCGTCCGACCCGCCCTTCCTGAACGGCGTGGCGCTGGTCCGCACCGATCACGATCCGCACGGGCTGATGGCGGCCCTGGGCCGGATCGAGGACGCCTTCGGCCGTCAGCGTGGGCGCCGCAACGCGCCGCGCACCCTGGATCTGGACCTGATCGCCTACGGCCGTCTCAGCGGCGATCTCGACGGGCTGATCCTGCCCCATCCCCGTGCCGCCGAGCGGCTGTTCGTCATGGGGCCGCTGGCCCAGATCGCGGCCGGCTGGAGGCATCCTACGGCGGAGGCGTCCGCCAGACAGCTGGCCCAGGCCGCGACCGTCGGCCGCGACGCGCATCCCTTGCCATAAGCCGTCGGGCGTGGGCTGATCCGGCCGATGACACCGGAGGACACGTCGTGCTCAGCCTTCTTCTCTCGACCCTGATCGCCGCCGCCCCGATCCAGGAAAGCCATCCGGCCCCGGCCTCGCCGCCGGCCGGTGTGGGCCTGGTGATCCACGAGGACGACGTGCGCGTCCATCAGGTCCCGCCGCACGACGGAACGGGCATGAGCACCGCCTACCGCATCTCCGACGCGGCCCCGAACCGGGCGATGGAGTTCAGGAAGCGCGTCATGCATCCCGGCGCCTCCATCGGCCTGCACGTCATCGCTCACGACGAGGTCTATCATGTGGTCAGCGGGGAGGGGGACGTCACCTCGGACGGCGTCACGACGCGGGTGAGGGCGGGCGACACCGCCTATCTCTACGATGGCAATGACGTCGGCATCGCCCAGGTCGGCGATGCGGACCTGGTGCTGATCATCGCCTATCCCCTGGCGCGCCGCACCGACTGACGCCCAACTTCTGCCCCTGTGGCGTTGCAAAAAGCCGTCCCCATCTGTATTTGACGCGGTTCTCCCCCGCGTTCGAGGAATTTCATGGCCCGCGTCACCGTCGAAGACTGCATCGAGAAGGTTCCGAACCGCTTTGGCCTCGTGCTGCTGGCCGGTCACCGCGCCCGCAACATCGCCAATGGCGCGGCGCTGACGCTCGACCGCGACAACGACAAGAATCCGGTCGTCGCCCTGCGCGAAGTGGCCGAGGACACCGTGAAGCCGGACGAGCTGCGCGAGAACATCATCACCACGCTGCAACGCGTCGATGAGCGCACCGAGGCCGAGGATGAGGCCGAGACCGTCGCCCTGCTGGCCCAGCCGCAGCACATGAACATGGCCGAGGCCGAGCTGATCCGCGCCCTGCAAAGCGACCGGGACGGCGGCCAGGAGGATCGCTACTGACGCCCGAGGGAGCCCCAGGCGTCACGATCCTGCCGGCGAGGCCTGACACCGCCCCGCCGGCGCTCCAAGCTGCAAACCGAAACGAAACCAAGCCGGCGGTGCCCAAGGACGAGGCCGCCGCGCCCCGGCGTGCGCCGATCATGCGCCAGTTCGAGCTGATCGAAGCCGTCAAGGCCTACGATCCGACCGCCGACGAGGCGCTGCTCAATCGCGCCTACGTCTATGCGATGAAGATGCACGGCTCGCAGCTGCGGGCCTCAGGCGATCCCTATTTCGCCCATCCGATCCAGGTCGCCGGCATCCTGACCGACTACCGGCTGGACACCGCCACCATCGTCACCGCCCTGTTGCACGACGTGGTGGAGGACACCTCCGCCACTAAGGACGACATCGCCGGCATGTTCGGCGAGGAGATCGCCGTCCTGGTCGAGGGCGTCACCAAGCTCAGCCGGCTTGAGCTTCAGGCGGAGCACACCCGTCAGGCCGAGAACCTTCGCAAGTTCATCCTGGCCATCAGCCGCGACGTGCGGGTGCTGCTGGTCAAGCTGGCCGACCGCCTGCACAACATGCGCACGCTCCAGTACGTCAAGCCGGAGAAGCGCGAGCGCATCAGCCGCGAGACCCTGGAAGTCTATGCGCCGCTGGGCCGCTCCATCGGCATCCATTCCATCGCCTCCGAGCTGGAGGAACTGGCCTTCACCCACCTGAACCCCACGGCCAAGACCGCGATCGAGCGGCGGCTGGAGGCGTTGAAGCTGGAGCATGGCCAGGCCATCGAGGGCGTCTCGCGCGAGATCGAGCGGGTCCTGGCCGAGGCGGGCCTTCCCGCCCGCGTCTTCGGCCGCGAGAAGACGCCCTATTCGATCTGGCGCAAGCTTCAGCGGAAATCGGTCGGCTTCTCGTCGCTGTCGGACATCTATGGCTTCCGGGTGATCGTCGACGCCGAGGACGACTGCTACCGCGCCCTGGGCGTGATCCACCGCGCCTGGCCCATGGTGCCCGAGCGGTTCAAGGACTTCGTCTCGACACCCAAATCGAACAACTACCGCTCCCTGCACACCACCGTCGTCGGCCCGCGCGGCCTGCGCATCGAGATGCAGATCCGCACCGAGGAGATGGATCGGGTCGCCGAGGACGGCGTCGCCGCCCACTGGCGCTACAAGAACCAGTCCTATGGCTTCGACCGCGAGGCGATGGAGAAGGGCGGCGGCCGCGACCCGCTGCAGAACCTGCGCCACCTCGTTCAGGTGATCGAGCACGGCGAGGGCGGAGAGGACTGGGTCGAGCACGCCAAGTTGGAGATGTACCTGGACCAGGTCTTCGTCTTCACGCCCAAGGGAATGCTGATCACCCTGCCGCGCGGGGGCATGCCGCTGGACTTCGCCTATGCGGTCCACACCGAGGTCGGCGATACGGCGGTCGGCGTGAAGATCAACGGCGAGCTCAAGCCCATGCGCACGCCGCTCCAGAACGGCGATGTGGTCGAGGTCATCACCGGCGCCAAGCGCGAGGTGCCCGCCGACTGGCGCAGCCTGACCGTCACCGGCCGGGCCCGCTCCGCCATCCGCCGCCACATCCGCACCTCCGAGCGCGAGGAGTTCGTCAAGCTGGGCCGCGTCGCCCTGGAGCAGACGTTGTCGCGGGTCGAGAAGTCGCTGGCCGACGTGTCGCTGAAGCCGGTGCTGGAAACCTTCACGGCGACGTCCGACGACGATCTGTTCGAGGAACTGGGGCGCGGCCGCATTTCCCCGACCTCGGTCGCCGAAACGCTGTTTCCGTCGCTGGAAGGCCGGCTGAAGGCCGGGCCGGAACGCCCGCGCATCGAGGGCGACAAGGCGCGCCTGTTCGTGCGCGGCGGTGGCCTGACCCCCGGCGTCAGCATCAACTTCGGCCAGTGCTGCACCCCGGTGCCGGGCGACCGGATCGTCGGCATCCAGGAGGCCGAGAAGGGACTGACCGTCCACACCATCGACTGCCAGACGCTGGCTCAGTTCGCCGACGACGATTCGGTGTGGCGAGACATGCAGTGGACGCCCCAGGCCGAGACGGCGGCCGTCGCTGTGGCGCGCATCCGCGCCACCATCCGCAACGCGCCGGGGGTGCTGGGCCAGGTCACGACCCTGATCGGCCAAGCCGGCGGCAACATCATCAACTTGTCGATGGCCTATCGCCAGCAGGACTTCTTCGACGTCCTGGCCGATATAGAGGTGGAGGACGCCAAGCACGCCACCCTGCTGATGGCGGCGCTGCGGGCGAATCCTTCCGTCGATGCGGTGGACCGCGTCCGGGGCTGAATGAGCGACGACCTGAAACCCAACGCGGCCCAGATGGCCTCGCCCTCCTATCGCATGGCGGCCATGGACCAGGACTTCCTGCTGGGCGATTCCATGCGCGGCGTGCGCTTCCTGATGGAGTACGCCAAGGCCGAGGAGGCGCTGCGGGCCTGGGGCGTCCGTTCGACCATCGTGGTGTTCGGCAGCGCCCGCACGCGTGAGGGCCAGCGCTGGTACGACCAGGCCCGCGCCTTCGGCCGTCTGGCGTCCGAGCGGGGCGGGGCCCTGCGCGGCGCCGTGGGCCAGCCACGCGACAACGTCATCGCCACGGGCGGCGGGCCGGGGGCCATGGAGGCCGCCAATCGCGGCGCCGCCGACATCGGCGCGCCCTCCGTCGGCTTCAACATCACCCTGCCGCACGAGCAGGAGCCGAACGCTTGGTCGACGCCGGAACTGACCTTCCGCTTCCACTACTTCGCCATGCGCAAGATGCACCTAGCGATGCGCGCCAACGCCCTGGTGGTCTTCCCCGGCGGCTTCGGCACGCTGGATGAACTGTTCGAGATCCTGACGCTGCGTCAGACCGACAAGGCGCCGCCGATCCCCATCGTCCTGTTCGACAAGGCCTACTGGACCACGGTCATCAACTTTGCCGCCCTGGCCGAACACGGCATGATCACCGAGGGCGACATGGACCTGATCGGCTTCGCCGAAGACGCCGAGGGCGTCTGGGCCGAACTTCTCCGTCGTGGCCTGCGCCCGCACGAAGAGATCGAATAGCACCGCCGAAGGCTTCATCCGCGCGCGTTCCGGCGCTAGACACGGCGCATGAACACCGAAGACGTCCTCAACGAATTCCGCGACGCCGGCGCCCTGCGCGAAGGCCATTTCGTCCTGTCGTCGGGCCTGCACAGTCCGATCTTCCTGCAGAAGAACCTGGTCTTCATGGACGGCGCCCGCTGCGCGCGTCTTTGCAAGGCGCTGGCCGACAAGATCGTGGCGACGGTGGGCCCGGTCGACGTCGCCATCTCGCCGGCCGTGGGCGGCATCATCCCCGGCTATGAGACCGCCAGGCACCTGAACGTCCGCTCAATGTATGTCGAACGCGACGGCGGCGAGTTCAAGCTGCGGCGCGGCTTCTCGGTCGAACCGGGCGAAAGGGTGGTGATGGTCGAGGACATCGTCACCACCGGCCTCAGCTCGCGCGAATGCATTGCGGCCATCCAGGCAGCGGGCGGCACGGTCGTCGCGGCCGCCTGCATTGTCGACCGTTCGGGCGGCAAGGCGGACGTGGGCGTGCCCCTCATCGCCCTGGCCTCGCTGGAGGTGCCGGCCTATCCCGCCGACGCCTTGCCGCCCGAACTGGCGGCCCTGCCGGTCGAGGATCCGGGCAGCCGGCGGCTGGCCAAGTAGATGCGGCGCGAGCGGGTCAGGCTGGGGGTCAATATCGACCACGTCGCCACCGTGCGGAACGCGCGCGGCGGGACGCACCCCGATCCGGCCCGCGCGGCAGAGGCGGCCCTGGCGGCCGGCGCCGACGGGATCACCGCCCACCTGCGCGAGGACCGGCGCCACATCACCGACGCCGACATCGACGTGCTCAGCGCCCTGTGCGCCCGCGCCGACAAGCCGTTGAACCTGGAGATGGCCGTCACCGACGAGATGCTGGCCATCGCCCTGCGCCACCGGCCGCACGCCGCCTGCCTGGTGCCGGAGCGGCGCGAGGAGGTGACGACCGAGGGCGGCCTGGCCGTCGCCGGCCACGAAGCGCGCATCGCGCCGGTGGCCAAGGCGCTGTCTGACGCCGGGGTCCGCGTCTCCCTGTTCATCGAGCCGGCCGAGGATCAGGTTGAGGCCGCCGTCGCCGTCGGCGCCCAGGTCGTGGAATTCCACACCGGCCGCTACTGCCATCTGACCGATCCGGGTGAACGGGAGGTGGAGTTCGAGCGTCTCGCCGCCGCCGCCGCCCAGGCCGACATCCTGGGGCTCGAGGTCCACGCCGGCCACGGCCTGGACTATGACACCGCGCCGCGCATGCTGGCGATCCCGGAAATCCGCGAACTGAACATTGGCCATTTCCTGATCGGCGAATCGATCTTCATCGGCCTGGACGCCGCCATCCGCCGGATGCGCGCGGCGATGGACGCGGCATGATCGTCGGAGTCGGCGCGGACCTGTCCGACATTCGCCGTATCCAGGCCTCGCTGGACCGGTTCGGCGACCGCTTCAAGCAGCGCGTCTTCACCGAGCTGGAGCGGACGCGCTCGGACCGCAAGCCCGATCCAGCCTGGAGCTACGCCAAGCGGTTCGCCGCCAAGGAGGCCTGCGCCAAGGCGCTCGGCACCGGCATGCGCGCCGACGTCTACTGGCGCGACATGGGGGTGGTGAACCTGCGTTCGGGCCAGCCGACCCTGGCCCTGACCGGCCACGCCGCCGAACATCTGGCGCGCCTGACGCCGGCGGGGCATGAGGCGAGAATCCACCTCACGCTGAGCGACGAACACCCCTATGCACTCGCCTTCGTGGTGATCGAAGCCTTGCCGCTGTCGTAATCGCGTTATACCCGTGCGCGACAACGCCGCGCCGGACGCGGCAGGGGGATCGCATGAGCGAAGATCAGAAACCACAGGACGCCGAGACGCCCAAGGACGCCGAGGCCACCGCCGAGGAGGCCTTCGCCGCTTCCGAAGCCGATGTGCCCGTCGAGGCGGTCCAGCCGCCGGAGGCCGAGGTCGAGCCCGCGCTCGAATCCGAACCGGAACGCCAGCCCGTCGTCGAACCGGAGGCTGCGGCGGTCGCCGCAGGCGCGGCCGGGGCGGCGACCGCCGTTCGCCCGGTCTGGAGCGACGATGGCGACGCGCCCTTCGACGACGGTCCGCAAACGCCGATCTACGACCGCAAGGCCCGCGGCCGGAAGAAGGCCAGGACCGCCAGCGCCGGCGACGAGACGATGGAGATCGTCAAGACGATCGTCTTCGCCCTGCTGATCGCCATGGTGCTGCGGATCTTCCTGTTCCAGCCCTTCACCATCCCGTCCGCCTCGATGGAGCCGAACCTCTACGAGGGCGACTATATTGTGGTGACCAAGTGGTCCTACGGCTATTCGCGCCACTCGATCCCGTTCAGCCCGCCGCTGTTCAAGGGCCGCATCCTGGATCGCACGCCCAACCGCGGCGACATCGTCGTGTTCAAGCTGCCGCGCGACGACAAGACCGATTTCATCAAGCGCGTCATCGGCCTGCCCGGCGATCGCATCCAGATGATCGCCAACAAGCTCTACATCAACGGCCAGCCGGTGCAGGACGTGGTGGTCAACCAGCGCGAGGTCGCCGACCTGTTCGGCCCCCGCTCGGTCACTCAGCTGCGCGAGACCCTGCCGAACGGCAAGTCCTTCATGACCCAGGACTTCGGCCCCGGCGGCGACCTGGACGACACCGGCGTCTATGAGGTGCCGACCGGCTTCTATTTCATGATGGGCGACAACCGCGACAACTCCATCGACAGCCGCGTCGAACGCTCTAGCGGCGTCGGCCTGGTGCCGGAGGAGAATCTGGTCGGCAAGGCGCAGATGATCCTGTTCTCCTGGGAGCCGGGCGCCTCGCTGTGGAAGCCCGCGACCTGGGTGCGCGTGCGGCTGGATCGCTTCTTCAACGTCCTTCATTGATGGCCAACGCCAGGGCCGAGGCCGTCGTCGCGCTTGAGCAGCGGCTGGGTCACGCGTTTCGCGACAAGGCGCTGTTGGAGCGCGCCCTGACCCACGCCAGCGTGGGGGAGGGCGCCCCCGTCGGCGCGCATGGGCCGCGCGACAACGAACGACTGGAGTTCCTGGGCGATCGGGTGCTGGGCCTGCTGACGGCCGAACGGCTGTTCCGCGACTTCCCGACCGCCGACGAAGGCCGGCTGTCCTCGTCTCTCCACGCCCTGGTCGACAAGACCGCCTGCGCCCGCGTGGGCGAGGCCTGGGGCGTCGGCGCTGCGCTGCGCCTGTCGCCGGGCGAGACCAAGACCGGCGGCCGCCGCAAGGCCGGCGTCATCGCCGATGCGGTGGAGGCCATCCTGGCGGCGGTCTATCTGGACGGCGGCCTGGAGGCGGCGCGCGCCGTCTTCGATCGCGCCTGGGCCGGCGACCTGGCGGCGCCGCCGGCGCGCAGCCTGACCAACCCCAAGTCGGCGCTTCAGGAGTGGGCGCAAGGGAAGGGGCGCCCCCTGCCGACCTACAGCATCGTGGAGCGGGCCGGGTCGGACCACGCGCCGACCTTCACCGTCGAAGTTTCTGTCGAGGGCGTGGAACCCTTGACCGCGCGGGGGCGATCACGTCAGGACGCGGAAAAGACCGCAGCCGCCGCGCTGCTGAAACGTGAAGGCGTAGTTTGACCGAAATCCCCACCCCCGCCCAGCACGCCGGCTTCGCCGCCATCATCGGCGCGCCCAACGCCGGCAAGTCCACCCTGGTGAACCGGCTGACGGGCACGAAGGTCTCCATCGTCACCCAGAAGGTGCAGACGACACGTTTTCCCGTGCGCGGCATCGCCATGGCCGGCGACTCCCAGATCGTGCTGGTCGACACGCCCGGCGTCTTCACCCCGCGCCGCCGGCTGGACCGGGCCATGGTCGCCTCGGCCTGGGCCGGGGCCGAGGACGCCGACATCGTCGTCCATCTGGTCGACGCCCAGGCGCAGCTGGCCGCCGAAGGTCGCGAAGGCTCCCCCGCCGACCGCCGCGCGGTCGAGGACGTGGAGACCATCGTCGCCAATCTGAAGGCCACGGGAACCCAGGCCATCCTGGCGCTGAACAAGATCGACGGCATGCGCCGCGACACCCTGCTGTCGGTGTCCCAGGCGCTGTTCGAGACCGGCGTCTATTCCGAGGTCTTCATGATCTCGGCCGCGACCGGCGACGGCGTGGAGGACCTGAAGGCGCGTCTGGCCCAGGCCATGCCGCAAGGCCCGTGGCTGTATCCGGAGGATCAAGCCGCCGACGTGCCCGCGCGCGTCCTGGCCGCCGAGATCACGCGCGAGAAGGTCTATCTGCGCGTCCATGAGGAACTGCCCTATTCGGCGGCGGTGGAGACGACCAGCTTCGAGGACCGCGCAGACGGCTCGGCCCGCATCGAACAGACCATCTATGTCGAGCGCGAGAGCCAGCGCCCCATCGTCCTGGGACGCGGCGGCCAGACCCTGAAATGGATCGGCCAGAAGGCGCGCGAGGAGCTGACGGTCATCCTGGACCGCCCCGTCCACCTTTTCCTGACGGTCAAGGTCGACCCGAAGTGGCAGGATTCGCGCGCGCTCTATGCGCAGTTCGGCCTCGATTTCGACGTCTGATCGCGACGTGTTCCAAGTACCGCGTACCTCCGGGGGGCATCCCCGTCTCGTCATCGGACTGCTGGTCGTCGCCCTGATCGGCGGCGCAGCCTGGGCTGGTCTGGCCACCGCCCGGCGCGAACCGACGGACGTCGCGCCGGTCGCCCTGAAGTCGTCGACGCTGCCGAGACCGCCTGTCGTCGTGGTCGAGGACCTGCCCCAGCTGAAGGCGCGGTTGGACCGCGAGGCGGAGGCCCACCGCTTCATGGGCGGCGTGCTGGTGGCCAAGGGAGATCAGATCCTGTTCCGCCAGGTCTATGGCCGCGCCAACGAGCAGCGCGAGCCGCTGAAGCTGAACTCCCGCTACCGCCTGGCCTCGGTCTCCAAGCAGTTCACCGCCGCGGCCATCCTGAAGCTCCAGGACGAGGGTCGGCTCAGCGTCGACGATCCGGTCTGCAAGTGGATCCAGCCGTGCCCGCAGGCCTGGGCGCCGATCCGCCTCCACCACCTGCTGTCACACACCTCGGGCATCCCGGACCTGATGGCGCGCGGCGGCTGGGGTCTGCGTCGCGTCACGCCGGCGACTCTGGATGAATTGACCGAGGATTCAAAGAAGTTCGGCCTCCAGTTCGCACCGGGAACGAAGATCCGCTACAACAATGCCGGCTTCAACCTGGCCGCCGCCGTGGTCGAACGGGCCAGCGGCATGGCCTTCGCCGACTACCTCCAGTCCCGCTTTTTCGGCCCGCTGGGCATGAAGGACACGGGCCTGGACCTGGACGCGGGCGATCACGGCGTGGTCATGGGCTACGCCAACTTTCCCGGCGGTCTGACCGCCCAGCCCATCGCCAACACCTCCATCGTCGCCGGCGCCGGCGCGGTCTATTCGACGCTGGACGACATGCTGGTGTGGGAACGCGCCCTTCATGGCGGCAGGGTGATCAGCGCGCGCGCCTATCGCCAGATGATCGCCGACCACGCGCCCGAGGACACGCCCAAGGAGCACGGGCGCAAGCGGCGCGACTGGGGCTATGGCCTCTTCGTCAACCGCCTGGGCCAGCAGGTCCGCCCCGCCTTCGACGACCGCCAGATCTATCACACCGGCAGCTGGGGCGGCTTCCGCAACCTGGTCAGCTACCAGCCTGAGAACCAGGTCACGGTCGTCGTCCTGACCAACAACTATCACCAGCTGGGCCCGGTCTTCATGGTCACCCAGGAGGCGATGGCCGAGGCCCTGGGCCACGACTTCCCGACCGAACTGCATCGTTAGGGCGGCGAACGGCCCTCAGGCCTTCATCGATCCCGTCTCGATGAACCGCTGGTGCCACGACAGCGCCTCGGTCAGCAGGTGCGGCGTCTGCAGGCCGTAGGCGCCCAGCAGGGCCCGCTGGTGATAGTCCTCCAGCGCATCGCGATAGTCTGGGTGGGCGCAGTTGGCGATGATGACCTTGGCGCGCTGCTTGGGCGACAGCCCGCGCAGGTCCGCCAGCCCCTGTTCGGTGACGATCACTTGCACGTCCTGGGTGATGTGGTCGACGTGGCTGGCCATGGGCACGATGGCGGAGATCTTGCCGCCCTTGGCCGTCGACGGGGTGACGAAGCAGGAGATGAAGGCGTTGCGCGCGAAGTCGCCCGAGCCGCCGATGCCGTTCTGGATGCGCGATCCCATCACGTGGGTCGAGTTGACGGCGCCGTAGATGTCGGCCTCGATCAGGCCGTTCATGGCGATACACCCCAGCCGGCGGATGATTTCCGGATGGTTGGAGATTTCCTGCGGGCGCAGGATGATCTTGTCGCGGAACCGGTCCATGCGGCGGTTCAGGTCGGCCGCCGCCTCGGGACTCAGCGAGAAGGCGGTGGCCGAGGCGACGGTCAGCTTGCCGGAGTCCAGCAGGTCCAGCATCCCGTCCTGCAACACCTCTGTATAGGCCGCCATCCGCTCGAACGGGCTGTCCTGAAGTCCCGCCAGAACGGCGTTGGCGACATTGCCAACGCCCGACTGCAGCGGCAGCAGCCCGGCCGGCAGGCGGCCCAGCTTCACCTCGTGCTTCAGGAATTCAATCAGATGCCCGGCGATGGCCTGGGCGTTCCGGTCCGGTGCGGCGAAGGGCAGGTTGCGATCCGGCGCCTCGGTCTCCACCACCGCGACGATCTTGGCGGGGTCGACGCGGAAACCGGGCTCCCCGATACGCTGGTCCGCCCGGGTCAGCGGGATCGGCACGCGGTCCGGCGGCAGGGCGGTGCCGTAATAGACGTCGTGCATGCCCTCCAGCGCCGCGTTCTGCCAGGCGTTGACCTCCAGGATCACCCGCTCGGCCCGGTCCAGCCAAGTCTTGTTGTTGCCGATGGAGGAAGAGGGGACCAGCGACCCGTCCTCCCGGATGGCCGACACCTCGACCACGGCCGTGTCCAGCGGGCCGAGGAAGCCCTGCCACGCGACCGGCGCCACCTGGCTCAGATGCATGTCCAGATATTCCATCTGGCCCTTGTTGATCTTCTCGCGCGCGACGGGATCGGAGTTGTAGGGCAGGCGGAACTCGATCCCGTCCGCCTTGGCCAGGGCGCCGTCTAGCTCCGGCCCGGTCGAGGCGCCGGTCCACACCCGGACGCGGAACGGATCGCCCGCCGCATGGGCCGCTTCCATGCGCGCCGCCAGGGCCGGCGGAACCGCCTTGGGATAGCCCGAGCCGGTGAAGCCGCTCATCCCCACCGTCGATCCCGGCGGGATCAGGCCGGCGGCGTCCTGGGCGGACATGACCCTGGAGCGCAGGGCGGGGTTGCGGATGCGCGACATCGGCGGGGCGGGGGTTGCGGTCGGAACGGACCTGGAGGCTGCCCGTCAGTATCCGATCGGGCCGCGCCGGGTCGAGTCAGGCCTGTCCCGAGACGACCTCCGCCAGTTGGTCCAGGCACATCCGCCAGCCCTCGGCCATGCCGGCCAGGTAGGGCGCGGCCTCGGCCTGGGCCTCGACGACCCGGATGTCGAGCGTCACGCGGGTCCGGTCGCCGTCCTCCTCGAAGACGACGACATGCTCGTTCTCGAACAGCACGCCCGCCCCGGCGCGGATTCGGGACCGGAAGACCAGCCGCTCCGGCGGGACGACCTCCAGGTATTCGCCGTCGAACGGATGTTCGCTCCCGTCGGGCGCGCGCATGGCCGCGTCGATCCGGCCGCCGGGGCGCGGGTCCAGCGTCAGACGCGGCATGGTGAAGGGGCGCGGCGCCCACCAAGCGGCCAGGCGGGCCGGGTCGGTCTAGCACTCGAACACCAGGGCGCGGGGCGCGTCGAACGCGCGCTCCAGCCGCAGGCTGCGGTTCCCGGCGGGAATGGCGGCGGCGACGGTCATTGCGGGCTTCCCGGTTTCCAGTCGGCGTCCGCGATGACATTGACCATCCAGGGGATGCCGAACCGGTCCGTCAGGCTGCCGTAGCCGGGCGACCAGAAGGTCTCGCCGAAGGCCATGCCGACCTCGCCGCCCTCGGCCAGGGCGTCGAACACCCGTCTGGCCTCGGCGGCGTCCTCGGTGTGATAGGTGACGTCGAAGCCGTTCTTGGGCTTGTCGATGTTCGGTGCGAACTCGGGCGGCAGGTCCGCGCCCATGATCGACTGGTCGCCGATCTCCAGCCAGGCGTGCATCAGCCAGTCCCTGTACCTGGGATCGACCGGCATGCCGGGCGGCCCGTCGCCGAACGGGAAGGCGGCGGTGATCCGGCCGCCCAGGACGCGGGCGTAGAATTCGAAGGCTTCGCGGCATTGGCCCTGGAAACTCAGGCTGGTCACGATCTTCATGGTCGTCTCCTCGCGGTGTCGGTTCAGTCAGTGTTGGCGGCGAGCCAAGCCTCGAGGCGGTCGACGGTCGAGGCCCAGCCGTGCCGGTGGCCGGCCAGGCTACGGGCGTTCTTCAGGCCCTCGTGGGCGAACTCCATTTCGGTGCGGTCGCCGGCTTCGCTGAACTGGACGGTGACCAGTGTGTCCGCCGGCGGCCCATCCTCGTGGTTGTCGCCTTCCCACTTGAAGGTGAAGGCCAGGCGTTCGGGTTCCACGATCTCGCGATAGACGCCGCCCTGCCAAAGCTCCTCGCCGGTTTCGGGCGACTTCAGCCCGATGCGCCAGGCGCCGCCGACGCGGAAGTCGCTGGTCACGCTGAACGCGGGCCATTCGACCGGCCCCATCCACAGCACCAGAATCTCCGGCTGGCTCCACGCGCGCCACACCAGGTCGCGCGGGGCGTCGAAGGTCCGCCGCATGCGAAGCATCGGTCGCGCGTCGATCTCTTCGGCGAGGGTCATGGTTCGATCTCCGGATGGCGCCGGTCGCGCCGGGGAGGGGTCAGAGCGTCTTGACGAGTTCGGCCAACTGGTCGGCGACCTGGCCCCAGCCTTCGTGGAAGCCCATCGCCTCATGCTGCTTCATCGTGTCCTCGTTCCAGTGACTGGCGACGGCGATGTAGCGGGTCCGGCCGTCGCCGGTCGGCTCCAAGTCGATGCGGGCGACCATGAACGGCTGCCCGGCCGGCTTCCATTCGGGCGTGAGGGCGTCGGTGGAGATCAGGCGCCGGTTCGGGATCACCTCCAGGAAGACGCCCGAGTTGGGGAAGCGTTCCCCGTCCGGCCCATGCATGACGAAGTTGAACCGGCCGCCGGCGCGCGGCTCGACCACCGCGTCGCTGATGGTCCAGGGCTTGGGCGCGAACCACTGGCTAAGGATCGCCGGGTCCGTATAGGCGCGGAACACCGTCTCCGGCGGGGCGTCCAGCACGCGCTCCAGCCTCAGCTCGAAGGCGTGGGCTACGCCTTCGGTGTCGCACGGATTGGACTCAATTTCTTGGGCCATTGTCGTCTCCCTTCTGTATCTGCTTCAGATAGTTATCGAGGCGATCGAAACTGGCGTCCCAGAAACGCCTGTAGTGTTCCAGCCATTCCGCCACGCTGCGCATGGCCATCGGCTCCAGCCGGGCGGGCCGCCACTGGGCCTCCCGTCCGCGGCTGATCAGCCCCGCCTTCTCCAGCACCTTCAGGTGCTTCGACACCGCCGGCAGGCTCATGTCGAACGGTTCGGCCAGTTGTCCGACCGAGGCCTCGCCTTCGGCCAGCCGCGCCAGGATGGCCCGGCGGGTGGGGTCGGCGAGGGCGGCGAACTTGGCGGACAGCGGATCGGTCTGCATGGCGGACTTCGTATATAACTGACGGGTTAAATGATCTCATCAAGCCGCCTTGTCAACCGATCGGTTGAATGAACATGGCGGAACGCACGGACGCGTGGCGGGTTGGCTGCGAAACACCGAGCGAAAGGAAGGAACGCCGTGAAAGCCCTGGTCCTCAACTGCACCCTGAAACCCTCGCCCGAACAGTCCAGCACCGAGGCGCTGGCGCGGGTGGTGATGCAGGAACTGGCCAAGGGCGGCGCCGAGACCGATCTGGTCCGCCTGGTCGACCTGAACATCAAGCCCGGCGTGAAGACTGACGAGGGGAAGGGCGACGACTGGCCGTCTGTCCATGAGAAGATCATGGCCGCCGACATCCTGATCTTCGCCACCCCGACCTGGATGGGCCAGATGTCCAGCGTGTGCCAGCGGGCGCTGGAGCGGATGGACGCTCTGTTTGAAGAGACCGACGACAGCGGCCGTCCCGTCGCCTTCGGCAAGGTCGCCGGCGTGGTCGTCACCGGCAATGAGGATGGCGCCCACCACATCGTCGCCACCGTCTGCCAGGGCCTGATCGACATGGGCTTCACCATTCCGGGCCAGAGTTGGACCTACTGGCACCTGGGGCCGGGGCCGGGTCCCGACTATGTCGAGACGGATCAGGGTCATGACTACGCCGACCGCGTCGGCCGAAACGCCGCGCGCAACCTGCTCGCCCTGGCGAAGGTGCTGACGCCCCAGACCTATCCTGTTCCCGAAAGCGGAGAACAGGACTAGAACGTCGGGCATGATCGCCGCCGCCGTCCTCGCCCTGGTCCTGTCCGCCCCTCAGTCCGCCCCTCGACCCACCGGAGATCCCGTGGCCGAGGCCGGCGCCGTGATCGACCGGATGCATGAGGCGGCCGCCCGCGCCGACGGCGACGCCTATTTCGCCCTGTTCACGCCGGACGCCCGCTTCATCGGCACGGATGCGACCGAGCGCTGGACGCTGGATCAATTCCGCGCCTACGCCCGGCCGCACTTCGCACGGGGCCAAGGCTGGACCTATCGGCCGCACGATCGCGTCGCGACTGTCACTTCCGATCCGTGCCGCTGCTTAGTCTGGTTCGACGAGTTGCTGGACAGCGACGCCTACGGCCTGACACGCGGCTCCGGCGTGGTGCGCCTGACGGACGACGGCTGGCGGATCGAGCAGTATGTGTTGTCCATCCCGGTCCCCAACGACAGGGCGCGGGCCGTGGTCGGCCTGATCCGGGGCGACGACAGCCGCTGATGGATTTCCAGGAAGAAGCCTTCGTCCTGTCGGCGCGCACACACGGCGACACCGGCGCCGTGGTCGATCTGCTGACCGAGACGCACGGTCGCCGCGCCGCCTATGTGGCGGGCGGGGCCTCGCGCAAGATGCGGCCCTTCCTCCAGCCCGGCGCCCGGGTCGTCGCAGACTATCGCGCCCGCACCTCGGACCATCTCGGCTCGGCGCGGCTGGAGCCGATGGGCGAAGGCCCCAGCGCCCTATTCGACGATCCCCTGGCGCTGACGGGCCTAGCCGCCGCCGCCGCCGTAGCCCAGGGCAGCTTGCCGGAGCGGGAGCCGCACCCCGGCGTCTTTCTGGCGTTCGAGGCGCTGATGGCCGCCTTCGCCCTGCCAGAGGTCTGGCCCGCCGTCTTCGTGCGCTTCGAGGCGGGGCTGCTGGAAGACCTCGGCTTCGGCCTGGACCTGTCGAAATGCGCCGCCACGGGGACGACCGACGACCTGATCTACGTCAGCCCGCGCACCGGCCGCGCGGTCAGCCGCGACGCCGGCCGGCCCTACGCCGACAAGATGCTGGCGCTGCCGCCCTTCATGCTGGGCGCCCAGGCGGGGTTGGTGGACGGCGACGTGAAGGCCGGCTTCGACCTGACGGGCCATTTCCTCGAGCAGTTCGTCTTCCACGTCCAGAACCGCCCGCTGCCGCCCGCGCGCGTCTGGATGCTGGACAGGCTGGCCGAGGCGGGGCGCCTCTAGCCGAAGGTTCAAATCCGGTCAGCTCACGCGTGAAGGATACGCATTACTCCGTGGCCGAGGGCGGGCGTGCCGCCGACGGGTCGGGTTCGACGTTCTGGATGGTCCGGTTCGCGGCTCGGTCCGGCTCTGGCCGGTGCGGCGAAAACGCTTGGGCGAGGCCGTGATAAAGCCGTTGCTTGCAAACGAGGCGGGCCGCCACGTCTGCAACCACGGCGGCGGCGAACAACGGCAGTATCATGCCCCGATTGGCGGTCATCTCCGAGATGATGACCACGGCTGTCAAAGGCGCTCTGACAACGCCGACGAAATAGGCGATCATGCCGAGAAGAACGATGGCGCTGCGGCTGTCGCCTGGAAACAGATCGGCCATTAGGCCGCCCAGCCCGGCGCCGACAGACAGCGACGGGGCGAAAACCCCGCCAGGCGCGCCCGAGAGGCTGGAGGCCAGGGTGGCCGCGAATTTGGATGGCGCGAACCAGAAAGGCTGGGGTTCGCCCTCGACCAGGGTGCGCGCCGCCTCATAGCCGGTGCCCCAGGTCAGTCCGGTCGAAACGCCGATGGCGGCGACGATCAGCCCGCAAGCCAGGGCGGTCATGAGAGGACGCCGGCCAAGCGGCGAGTTCGACGCCAGAAGCACCAGCGAAACTCGGGAGAACAGGCCACCAGCGACACCGCCGACGACACCGACCGCCAGCGCGATCGGCAGGGCCCTCACCCCCGAGACGACCTCGCGCACCACGCCAAAGTAAACATAATCTCCGGCCAGGCTCAGGGGCACCAGTCCGGCGATCACGACCGCCGCCATGACCAGAAGCGTCATCCGTTGCTCGTAGGCGGAGGCAAGCTCCTCAAGGGCAAAGGCCACACCCGCGATGGGCGTGTTGAAGGCGGCGGCGACTCCAGCCGCCCCGCCCGCGATTATGACCGCGCCATTGACCGGCACGCGCAGCAGGCGATGGGTCGCCACCATGATGGACGCGCCCAGTTGCACGGTCGGTCCTTCGCGTCCGACAGATCCGCCGACCAGCAGCACCGCCAGCGTGGCCATGGTTTTGAATGCTCCGGTGCGGATCGAGACCAAGCCGCCCGTCCGGCCGTTGTCCACGTGGCGCGCCGCCGCGATGATCTGCGGAATGCCCGACCCCCGCGCCAACGGCGCGTATCGGCGCGTCAGCCAGGCCACCAGCAGGAAGCCCGCAGGCGTGACAAGCAGCGGAGCGTAAGGCCAAATCCCGATCAGTCCCGTGAACAGATTCTGAGCCCGGTCGGCGGCGTTGGCGAAAAACCAGGCGAACAGTCCCACGCCAACCGCCCCTCCGCCCGCCGCCAGACGACTTTTCCACACAGGACCGATATGTTCGCGCCAGGCGGCGTGCAGGGCCGCGCGGGAAGGGGAGGCCATTCGTGGTCTTTCGTCAGCGGGAGCGGTCCGGGCCTAACCCGTATGGTGAGTGAGGGCAAACATCACACCCGCGCTCGATGGGCGTCTTGCCCCACAGTTTGCCGTCCCATCGGCGATCGCGAGGGCTAGACTTCCGGCTTCCGATCCCCGATTCGCTGGCCCATGACCATCCACGCCCCGCCGCCCGAAGGCGGCCGCATCATCGAAGAGCCGATGGAGACGGCGCTCAGCCGCCGCTACCTGGCCTACGCCCTGTCGACCATCACCAACCGCGCCCTGCCGGACGTGCGCGACGGCTTCAAGCCGGTGCACCGCCGCATCCTCTACGCCATGCACCAGATGCGGCTGAACCCGCAGGCGGCGGCGCGCAAGTGCGCCAAGGTCGTGGGCGAGGTCATGGGCGGCTATCACCCGCACGGCGACGCCTCGATCTACGAGGCCCTGGTCCGCCTGGCCCAGGACTTCGCTCAGCGCTATCCGTTGGTCGACGGCCAGGGCAACTTCGGCAACATCGACGGCGATAGCGCTGCGGCCATGCGCTACACCGAGTGCAAGCTGACGCCCGCCGCCGTCCTGCTGCTGGACGGCATCGACCAGGACGCCGTCGATTTCCGCGCCACCTACGACGACCAGGACGAGGAGCCGGTCGTCCTGCCCGCCGGCTTTCCCAACCTGCTGGCCAATGGCTCCTCGGGCATCGCCGTCGGCATGGCGACCTCGATTCCGCCGCATAACGCCGGGGAGCTGATCGACGCCTGCCTGGCGCTGCTGGACCGGCCGGAGACGACGACCGAGGAACTGGCGCGCATCGTGCCGGGGCCGGACTTCCCGACCGGCGGCGTCTCGGTGGAAGGCCACGCCTCGATCCTGGACGCCTACGAAACCGGGCGCGGCGGCGTGCGCCTGCGCGCCCGCTGGGAGACCGAGGACCTGGGCCGGGGCCAGTGGCGCGTGATCGTCACCGAAATGCCCTATCAGGTGCAGAAGTCGAAGCTGATCGAGCAGCTGGCCGACCTGATCGAGACCAAGAAGGCCCCGCTTCTGGCCGACGTGCGCGATGAATCGGCCGAGGACATCCGCCTGATCCTGGAGCCGAAGAACCGCACCATCGAGCCCGACGTGCTGATGGAGAGCCTGTTCAAGCTGTCGGACCTGGAAGTGCGCTTCCCCATCAACATGAACGTGCTGGACGCCTCGGGCACGCCGCGCGTCATGGGGCTGAAGGACTGCCTCCAGGCCTTTCTGGACCATCGCCGCGAAGTCCTGATTCGCCGTGGCCAATGGCGCGTCGAACGTGTTGAAAAGCGGCTTCATCTTCTGGAAGGCCTGCGCATCGTCTTCCTCAATCTGGACGAGGTGATCCGCATCGTCCGCGAGGAGGCGCAGCCCAAGGCCGTCCTGATCGCGCGTTTCGGCCTGACCGAGCTCCAGGCGGACTTCATCCTCGACACCCGGCTGCGCCAGCTGGCCCGCCTCGAGGAAATGACCATCGAGAAGGAGTTCCAGGAACTGACCGAGGAACTGGCCGGGCTGAAGGCCATGATCGGTTCGCCCGCGCGCCAGACCAAGCTGCTGATCGTCGGGCTCCAGGACGTGCGCAAGGCGTTGGTCTCGCCGCGCCGCACCACCATGGCCGAAGCGGTCGACACGTCCGCCTTCGTCGCGCCCGAGGCCTTCATCCCGCGCGAGGCGATCACCGTCATCCTGTCCGATCGCGGCTGGATCCGCGCCGCCAAGGGCAAGGTGGACGATCCCTCGGAGCTGAAGTTCAAGGAGGGCGACAAGCTGGCCTTCCTGGTCCCCGCCTTCACGACCGACAAGCTGCTGGTCGGGGCGTCGGACGGGCGGGTCTTCACCATCGGCGCGGACAAGCTGGCCTCCGGCCGCGGCCATGGCGAGCCGCTGCGCCTGATGATCGACCTGGACGAAAGCGCCCAGATCGTGAACCTGCTGGCGCACCAGCCGGGCGGCAAGCTGCTGGTGGCGTCCAGGGCCGGCTACGGCTTCGTCGCGCCGGAGGACGACCTCCTGGCCCAGAAGCGCGGCGGCAGGCAGGTGCTGAACGGCGAGATGCTGGCCCTGTTGCGCGTCACGGGCGACCACGTCGCCACGATCGGCGAGAACATCAAGGCGCTGATCTTCCCCCTGGCCGAACTGCCCGAGATGGGACGCGGCAAGGGCGTGAAGCTGCAGAATTACAAACAGGGCGGCCTGGCCGACGTGGCGGTGTTCAACGCCGAGCAAGGCCCGGAATGGGTCGATGGCGGCGGTCGCCGCCGCAACTGGCCCGACTGGAAGGACTGGCTGGGCAAGCGCGCCGGCGCGGGGCGGCAGGGGCCAAGGGGCCTGCGGAAGTTCAGGTAGGGATCGGGGGCTTCAAGAACCCCTCCACCGCTTCGCGGTCCCCCTCCCCACTGCGTGGGGAGGAGACGATGTGGCCGCTTGTGTCTCCTCCCCATGAAATGGGGAGGTGGCTCGAAGCGAAGCGGAGAGACGGAGGGGTTCTTCCGCCCCGCAACACCTATTCCAGCCGCATCCACCCCAGCGGCCGCAGCGCCTCCATCGGGCGGAACTCGGCCTTGTAGTCCATCTTCTCGGACCCCTGGACCCAGTATCCCAGATAGACGTAGGGCAGGCCCACGATCTCGGTCTGGCGCACATGGTCCAGGATGGCGAACCGGCCCAGGCTGCGGCGCTCCAGCGTCGGGTCGTAGAAGCTGTAGACCATCGACAGCCCGTCGCGCAGCAGGTCCGTCAGCGTCACCGCGACCAGGTCGCCCGGCCCGCCGTCGGCGGAGGGCCGGCGGTATTCGATCAGGTGGGTCCGCACGGCCGTGTCCTCGACCATGGCGACATAGTCCAGCCAGCCCATGTCGCTCATTCCGCCGTGCGGATGGCGCGCCGTCAGATAGCGGCGCAGCAGCTGGAACTGCTCGGTCGTGGCCTCCGCCTCGACCAACCCCCGCGTCAGATCGTCGTTTCGGAACAAGACCTTGCGCTGCGATCTTGAGAAGGTGAATTCGCTGACCGGGATGCGCACCGACACGCAGGCGTCGCACGCCTCGCAGGCCGGGCGATAGGCGATGTTCTGGCTGCGCCGGAAGCCGGCGATGGTCAGTTCGTCGTTGACGTGGGCGCCGTCCGAGAAGGGCAGGTTGGCGAACACCTTGCGCTCCGTCTTGCCCGGCAGATAGGGACACGGCGCGACCGAGGTCATGAAAAACCGGAGCTGTCTGGACGGTACGTGCTGCGTCACGGTCCTAGGTCCGCATCCGATCTTGCCAATATTGCGACGGAGGAACGCGCATGGCGTGATTTGCCGTCATTGGACGTCCGCCCGCAAGGGGGCCGGCGCCGCGCCCGCACGCAGTCACAGCGAGGTGTCCATTGGCAGCACCGGCGCTTCGCGCAGCAGCACGATGGCGATGCGGCGGTTGCCCGCCAGGGTCGGGTCGTCCGGATACAGCGGGTCCGACCCGGCCTTGCCCGCCACCGAATAGACCCGGTCGGCGTCCACGCCCGCCGCCTGCAGCACCAGTCGCGAGGCGTTGGCGCGGTTGGATGACAGCGCCCAGTCGGCCGCGCCGCTGGCCCGGCCCGACCCCGGCGTCGCGCTGGTGTGGCCGGTGATGGAGATGCGGTTGGGCAGCTGGTTCACCACCTTGGCCACCGCCCGCAGCAGGACCTGGGCGCGCGGATTGGGCTGGGCCGAATTGTTGGCGAACATCGACCGGCCTTCCTGGTCGACCAGCTGGATGCGCAGGCCCTCCGGCGTCTGGTCGACGATCAGCTGCTTGGACAGCTCGGCCAGTTCCGGCATCGACTGCATGGCTTGGCGCAGGGATACGGCGGCGCTGGCGAATTCCTCGGCCTCGCGCCGGCGCATCTCGGCCTCCAGCGCGGAATCGCTGGCGGAGCGCAGGTTGGCGCTGGGGCCGGCCTCGGTCGCGTCCGGCGGCGCCTCGGGCGCCAGTTGCTCGATCACCGACATGGAGCCCGAACTCTTGGGTCCGTCGTCGCCCAGGGCCGTGCCGCCCAGGATGCCGCCCGATCCCGAGGTCGTCTCCGACACGCTGGCCGGGGCGAAATATTCGGCGATGCCGCGCTTTTGCTCCGGGTCCGTGGTGTTGATCAGCCACATCAGCAGGAAGAAGGCCATCATCGCGGTCACGAAGTCCGCATAGGCCACCTTCCACGCGCCGCCGTGATGGCCGCCGCCGCCGCTCTTCTTCACCTTCTTGATGAGGATCGGACGATCGCTCACGGCCATGGACGCACCCCTGGAATCTCGGCCCGATCCTTGCCGCGATAAGGTTAAGGCGGCCTTTCCCTTGCCCGCGCCGGCCGCCCGGCCTAGTCCGGCTCCAGCTTTCCAGGAGAACCGTCATGAACATCGCTTTCGCCGGGCTAGGGGTCATGGGCGCGCCGATGGCGCGGCATCTGGTCGAGGCGGGCCATGCGGTCGCGGGCTTCAACCGCTCGCCGGCCAAGGCCCAGGCCTGGGCGGCGGCGACCGGCGGCCGCTTCGCCGGCACGGTCGCGGAGGCGGCGGACGGCGCGGATCTGTTCATCCTGTGCGTCGGAAATGACGACGACGTGCGCGCCGTGGCGACCGAAGCCCTGTCCCGGCTCAAGGCCGGCGCGGTGATCGTCGACCACACCACCACCTCGGCCAAGGTCGCGCGAGAGATGGCGGAGCTGGCCGCGAAGTCCGGCGTCGCCTTCGTGGACGCGCCCGTGTCCGGCGGCCAGGCGGGGGCCGAGAACGGCCAGCTCAGCGTCATGGCCGGCGGCGACGCCGATGCCCTGGCCAAGGCCCAACCGGCGATGAAGGCCTATTCCAAGGCGATCCAGCACATGGGTCCGGCGGGCTCGGGCCAGCTGACCAAGATGGTCAACCAGATCGCCATCGCCGGCGTGGTCCAGGGCCTGGCCGAGGCGGTCCATTTCGCCCAGGTCGCCGGCCTGGACACCGACAAGGCCTATGACGCCGTGTCCAAGGGCGCGGCGCAGAGCTGGCAGATGGACAACCGCTGGAAGACGGCGGCCAAGGGCGAGTTCGACTTCGGCTTCGCCGTCGACTGGATGCGCAAGGACCTGGGCCTGGTGCTGGACGAGGCGCGCGCGAACGGCGCGTGCCTAGCCCTGACCGCCCTGGTCGATCAGTTCTACGCCGAGGTCCAGGCCATGGGCGGAAACCGCTGGGACACCTCCAGCCTGGCCGCGAGGTTGCAGCAATAGCTGTTGGCAAACTTACTGTTTCTTGTTTAGGTGCTTTACGAAACAATCTTTAGTTGTTTGCGGGGGCTGTTTTATGAAGGATGACCTCGTGGCTGACCATGCCGCTCGGCGAGAAAAGTGGGACGCGCGTTATGTGCGTTTAGCTCAACACATTAGCGAATGGTCAAAGGATCCGTCTGCAAAGGTCGGGGCCGTAATAAGCAATTCAAAGCTGGGAAGAGTGGTCGGCTTGGGGATCAACGGCTTCCCAATGAATATTGAGGACGATACTCGACTTTCTGACAAGATCGTGAAGTTGGATATGGTTTTGCATGCGGAGCAAAACGCGATTCTAAGCGCGTCGAGAGATGCTGTCGGAGGTAACATCTACGTCTATGGCAAGCCGGTCTGCAATCATTGTGCGGCCTTGATTATACAGGCTGGCATAGATCGTGTGATTGCATCCGAGCCAAAAGCTGAGGCCGACGGAGAATCGTCCTGGGATACGAAGGGGCGCTTGGCGCTTCAAATGTTTGAGGAAGCCAATGTTCGCTTCACGCCCATACATCAGGGTTGGTTAGCCGAGTAATCGCGCCGCCTGGGGCGCGAAATAGGACAGGACGCCCGCCGCGCCGGCGCGCTTGAAGGCGTGCAGCGTCTCCAGGATTGCGCGGTCCTCGTCCAGCCAGCCGTTGGCGATGGAGGCGCGCATCATCGCGTATTCGCCCGACACCTGATAGGCGAAGGTCGGCACGCGGAAGGTCTCCGACACCCGCCGCACGATGTCGAGATAGGGCATCCCCGGCTTGACCATCACCGCATCGGCCCCCTCGGACAGGTCCATGGCGACTTCCTTCAGCGCCTCGTCGGCGTTGGCGTAGTCCATCTGATAGGTCTTCTTGTCGCCGGTCAGTGACTTCGACGACCCCACCGCGTCGCGATACGGCCCATAGAAGCAGGAGGCGTATTTGGCCGCATAGGCCAGGATCAGCGTGTCCTGGAAGCCGTTGGCCTCCAGCGCCTCGCGCACCGCCTGGATGCGGCCGTCCATCATGTCGGAGGGGGCCACGATGTCGGCGCCGGCGTGGGCGTGGATGAAGGCCATCTCGGCCAGCCGCTCCAGCGTCGCGTCGTTGACGATCCGGCCGTCCTCCATCACCCCGTCGTGGCCGTGGTCGGTGTAGCAGTCCAGCGCCACGTCGGTGATGACGCCGATCTCGGGCGCGGCGTCCTTGATGGCGCGGATGCAATCGGGGATCAGGCCGTCCGGGTCGGTCGCGCCAGTCCCGACATTGTCCTTCTCGCCGCCGACATTGGGGAACAGCGCCACCGCCGGAATGCCCAGGTCGCGCGCCTCGACGGCCGCCTTGGCGGCTTCCTTGGGCGACAGGCGGAAGACACCGGGCATGGAGGCGACAGCCACACGGTTCTTGGCTCCGTCATGAACGATCAGCGGCCAGATCAGGTCGGCGGGCGTCAGCGTCGTCTCTGCGACCAGGCGACGGACCCAGGGCGAGGACCGCAGGCGGCGCGGCCGGGCCAGGGGGAAGGGGGCGGGCTGGTAGGGCAGGGTCATCGCGTCCTCGTCTCGACGACCGGCCCCGGGGTCGCTAGACAGCGCACCGGCAGGCCGCGCCGGTTCGGCGGCGACCTAGCCCAAACGACGCTGCGGCGCAAAGCACGCTGTGCGACCAGATGATACGGGAGCCCCAATGGATTTCGCCCTCACAGACGACCAGCGCGCTATCCAGGACGCGGCGCGCGCCTTCTCCGACGCCGAGCTGGCGCCCAACGCCGCCCGCTGGGACGAGGACAAGCACTTCCCCGTCGACGTCATGAAGGCGGCGGCCGAGATGGGATTCTGCGGCATCTACACGGGCGAAGAGCACGGCGGCATGGCCCTGGGCCGCGTCGAGGCGGCCCTGATCTTCGAGGAGCTGGCGCGCGGCGACGTGGCGACGGCGGCCTTCATCTCGATCCACAACATGGCGACCTGGATGATCGACCGCTTCGGCTCGGCCGACCTGCGCGGCCGGTTCGTGTCCGATCTCGTGACCATGGAGAAGATCGCCTCCTACTGCCTGACCGAGCCTGGCTCCGGCTCGGACGCGGCGGCGCTGCGCACCACGGCGGTGCGCGACGGCGACCATTTCGTCCTCAACGGCTCCAAGGCCTTCATCTCGGGCGCCGGGACCAGCGACGTCTATGTCGTCATGTGCCGCACGGGCGGGGAGGGACCGAAAGGGATCAGCGCCGTCGTGGTTGAGGCCGGGACGCCCGGCCTGTCCTTCGGCGCGCAGGAGAAGAAGATGGGCTGGAACGCCCAGCCGACCGCCATCGTCCAGTTCGACGACTGCCGCGTGCCGGTCGCCAATCTGCTGGGCGAGGAGGGCGCGGGCTTCCGCTACGCCATGATGGGGCTGGACGGCGGCCGGCTGAACATCGCCGCCTGCTCCCTGGGCGGCGCGCGCCTGGCGCTGGAGACGGCCCAGGACTATGTCGCGTCGCGCAAGCAGTTCGGCCGTCCGCTGGCCGACTTCCAGAACACCCAGTTCAAGCTGGCCGACATGGCCGGCGGCCTCGATGCCGCCCGCCTGATGGTCCTGCGCGGCGCCTGGGCCATCGACAACGACCACCCCGAAAAGACCAAATGGTGCGCCATGGCCAAGCGCCTGGCCACCGACGCCTGTTTCCAGATCGCCGACGAGGCGCTGCAGCTTCACGGCGGTTACGGCTATCTGAAGGATTATCCGCTGGAACGGATCGTCCGCGACCTGCGCGTCCATCGCATCCTGGAAGGCACGAATGAGATCATGCGCGTGATCGTGGCGCGGGAGATGATGCGCGGATGAGCGCGGAGCCCATGTCTGAGGCCGCGCCTTTGCGCATAGACGCGTCCGTCCCTGACGCCCTCTGGCCGACATGGCGGCGGCTGGTCGGGGAGTTCGGGTTCGCGCGGCTGGTCCGCCACCTGGTCCGCTCGAAGTCGGGCTGGGGTCTTTACGGCGTAGATGTCGTCTCGACCCTTGCGGCGACGCCGATGGCCGCCGGGGTCCGGCCGATCCTGGCCGAGCTGGACGAGCCTCGGCTGACGGCCTTGCTGGGTGTTGCGCGGATCAATGCCGCGCGCAACGACAGCCTGTGGAAGATGGCGGCCCTGTTCTATGTCTCCGGCCCGGTCACGGCGATCCTGGCGGGCTTCCAGATGGCGCCCGAGTTCACCCGGCTGGTCCTGACCCAGGGCGGCCCGGGGTTTGTCCTGATCGCGCTCGCCCTGATGGGCAGCCTGCTGCACTACTACACGATCAACTGGCGGGCGGGGCAGTTGGAGGCCCTGATCGAGCTTGAGCTGCTCGAGCGGCGCGGCCAAGCCGGTCTTCCGACCGTTCCCTCCTTCTAACCGTCCGAGAGGCCGCCTTGTCCGAACCTGAAGTCCTCATCGGCGTCGAAAACGGCGTCGGCCGCATCACCCTGAACCGCCCCAGGGCGATCCATGCGCTGAACCGGTCGATGTGCCAGATCATGACCGAAGCGCTGCTGGCCTGGCGCTCGGACGTCTCCGTCGCTTCCGTCCTGATCGACCATGCGGGCGAGCGCGGCTTCTGCGCCGGCGGCGACATCCGCATGATCGCCGAGAGCGGGGCGGGGGACGCGGTGGAGGCCAAGGCCTTCTTCCTGGCCGAATACCGGCTGAACCATCTGATGTTCGAATATCCCAAGCCGATCACCGCCATCGTGGACGGCGTCGTCATGGGCGGCGGCGTCGGCATTTCCGAGCCGGCCAAGGTCCGCATCGCCACCGAGCGCACGACCTACGCCATGCCGGAGACAGGCATCGGCCTGTTCCCCGACGTCGGCGGCGGCTGGTTCCTGCCGCGCCTGCCGGGCCAGACCGGCGTCTGGCTGGCCCTGACCGGCGCGCGCCTGAAGGCGGCCGACACCGTGGCCCTGGGCGTCCACACGCACTTCGTCGACAGCGGCGCGACGGCCGCCCTGGTCGCCGAGCTTCTGGCGGCCCCGGCCGATCCCCAGGGCGTCGCCGACCGCGTCTGCGGCGATCCCGGCCCCGCGCCCCTGGCCGCACACCGCGAGGCGATCGACCGGCTGTTCGCCTTCGACACGGTGGAGGACATCTTCGCCGCGCTGGAGGCCGACGGCTCCGAATGGACCCTGGCCCAGTTGGCGACGCTGAAGACCAAGTCGCCCCAGTCGCTGAAGGTCACCCTGCGCCAGCTCCGCACCGGCGCGACCCTGACCGCCTTCGCCGACAATATGGCCATGGAATACGCCCTTGGCGGCCGGGTCGTCCGCACCCACGACTTCCAGGAAGGCGTCCGCGCCGTCATCGTCGACAAGGACAATGCGCCGAAATGGTCGCCGGCCGACCTGGCGGGCGTGACCCAGGCGGACCTCGACGCCCTGTTCGCGCCGCTGCCAGCCGATCAGGCCTTCACCCCCATCGCCTGAGCCCTTGCCAAGGCGGCCGGGGCGCCGCCTTATCCCCGCGACCTGGAGGAGATCATCATGCTGAAGCGCCTGCTGGCGGGTTCCGCCGCCGTCTGCCTGGCCGTCGCCGCGTCGGGCTGCATCATCATCGACACCGAGCACGGCGAGCACACCGTGGTCACCCGCGCCGCCGCCGCTTCGTCGATGGCCGCCGACCCCTACGCCGCCCTCTATGACGACGCGGTCGCGGACGGCCTGCGCCCGGCCGAAGAGACCGCCCGCGACGCCCTGCGCCATCCAGTCGACATGCTGGCCTTCGCCCAGGTGAAGCCGGGCGACAAGGTCGCCGACATCCGCCCCGGCGCCGGCTATTTCACCCGTCTGTTCGCCCGCGTCGTCGGCCCGACCGGCCGTGTCTACGCCTTCATTCCCAACCAGACCGCCGAGCGCGAGAACGCCGGCGGCGACGCCCTGGCGGCGGCCTATCCGAACGTCAGCCGCGTCAACGGCGCGCTGGACGCCATGACCTATCCCGAGCCGCTGGACCTGGTGTTCATGAGCCAGGAGTACCACGACTTCCACATCCCTCGTTTCGGCGTCGACGTGGCCCGGATGAACGCCGCCGTCTTCGCCGCGCTGAAGCCTGGCGGCCGCTATGTGGTGATCGACCACCAGGGCGCGACGGGCACGGGCATCAGTCAGGTCGGCACGCTGCACCGCATCGAGGGCGACTATCTGAGGCGCGAGGTCGAGGCCGCCGGCTTCGTCTTCGAGGGCGAGAGCGCGGCCGTCGCCAATCCGGCCGACGACCACAGCCTGAACGTCTTCGACGAGGGCATCCGCGGCCGCACCGACCAGTTCGTCTATCGCTTCCGCAAGCCGGGCTGATCGCACGCTTCCGCTTGCGGCGCGGGTCCGGGGTCCGCTAACCCTCCGCCCAACGACGCAAGAGGAAACGCGCATGACCAAGATCGCCTTCATCGGCCTGGGCAACATGGGCGGCGGCATGGCCGCCAACCAGGCCAGGGCGGGCCACGAGGTGCTGGCCTTCGACCTGTCCCAGGCCGCCCTGGACAAGGCCGCCGCGGCCGGCTGCCGGCCCGCCGCCTCGGTCGCCGAGGCGGTGCGCGAGGCCGAGGTGGTGATCACCATGCTGCCCGCCGGTCCGCACGTGCTGAAGGTCTGTTCCGAACAGATCCTGGGCGCCGCCCCGACCAGCGCCCTGCTGCTCGACTGCTCCACCATCGACGTTGAGACGGCGCGCAAGGTCGCCGCCCAGGCCAAGGACGCCGGCTACGCCTTCGCCGACGCGCCGGTGTCGGGCGGCACCGCCGCCGCCGACGCGGGGACCCTGGCCTTCATGGTCGGCTGCGACGAGGCCGCCTTCCCCCGTGTCGAGGCGGCGCTGGCGCCGATGAGCCGCATCACCATCCGCGCCGGCGACCACGGCGCGGGGCAAGCGGCCAAGATCTGCAACAACATGCTGCTGGGCGTCTCCATGCTGGGCACGTGCGAGGCCGTCGCCCTGGCCGAGAAGCTGGGGCTCGATCCCGAGCGGTTCTTCGAGATCGCCTCCAAGTCCTCGGGCCAGTGCTGGAGCGTGACCAGCTACTATCCCTGGCCCGGCCCTGTGCCGACCGCGCCGTCGAACCGCGACTACGCCGGCGGCTTCGCCACGGCCATGATGCTGAAGGACCTGAAGCTGGCCCAGGACGCAGCGGCCAAGTCCGGCGCCTCGACCCCCTTGGGCGCGCAGGCCGAGGCGCTCTACGCCCTGTTCGACGGCCTAGGCCATGGCGGCAAGGACTTCTCCGCCATGTTGCAGATGCTGCGCGGGCGGCTGGACGCGCTTTCATCGTGATCCTGGCCGCGCTCGCGGCCGGCGCCCCACGTCGTACCTGGGCAGGCTAGGTCAGCACGCGCCTGATCTGGCCGACGCCTTCAGAGACGTCGTCCCGATCCTCCTCAGAACAGGGTCCACGGACGGGATCGGGAATGGCGAAAGCCATGGCGGTTCCTTCGCCCCCGGAAAGGGACAGAGCCGGAAGTCAATTCACCCGCCGCACATTCCGTTCTAGATAGACGCCTCATGGCCACGCTTCGCCCCGACACGCTGGAAGCCGCCCTCGCCCGCATCTTCGAAGGGCGGATGATCGATCGCGCCAGCTGGTTCGCCCTCACCGGGGGAGAGCCCCTGTTCCAGAGCGGCGATCCGGCCGACACCCTGTATCTGGTGCGCTCCGGCCGCCTGGGCGTCTTCCGTGTCGATGAGGCCAAGCCGGCCCAGTTCCTGGGCGTGATCCGGCCCGGCGAGCCGGTCGGTGAAATGGCCATGCTGGCCGGCACGCCGCACACCGCCAGCGTCGTCGCCCTGCGGGATTCCGAGATCCTGGCCCTGCCGCGCGAGGCCTTCTTCGACGCCGCCCGCGACGAACCGGACCTGATGGTCGAACTGTCGCGCCTGATGATCCGCCGCGCCCGCGAGCGCGCCGGGGGCGGGGCCGAGCCCAGCGTCTTCGGCTTCGTGGCCGCTCGGCCGCGCCCGATCCGCGCCTTCGTCGAGCGTATCGCCGCGTCCATCCAGTCGCAGGGCTTCACCTGCCGGGTGGTGGACCAGTCCGCCCTCAGCTCGGCCGCCGAATGGTTCAACCGGGTCGAGGACGAGCACGACTATGTCCTCTATGTCGCCGAATTGGACCAGCCGGCCTGGGCGGCCCTGTGCGCGCGCCAGGTCGATCGTCTGTTCGTGGTCGGCAGCGGCCTGCTGGCCCCACCGGCCTTCCTGCCGCATCGGGCCGGATTTGGCGACGGGCGCCAGCTGACGGACCTGATCCTGCTGCGTGATCCGCGCATGACCCGGCCGGCCAACAGCCGCGTCTGGATCGACGCTATCCAGCCGGACCGCTGGTTCCATTGCGTCGAGGGACGGGGCGCCGACGCCGAGCGGATGGCGCGCGTCATCACCGGCGGCGCCATCGGCCTGGTGCTGTCCGGCGGCGGCGCCCGCGCCTATTGCCACATCGGCGCCGTCCGGGCCCTGCGCGAGGCCAGGATCCCGCTGGACTTCATCGGCGGCGCCTCCATGGGCGCCGTGGTCGGGGCCGGGCCGGCCCTGGGCTGGGATGACGAACGGCTGGACTATGAGATGCGCCGGGCCTTCGTCCAGTCCGACCCGCTGTCGGACCTGGCCTTTCCGCTGATCGCCATGACGCGCGCCGGCAAGGTCGCGCGCCTGCTGTACGACGCCTATGGCGATGTCGAGATGGCGGACATGCCGATCCCCTTCTTCGCCGTCTCTTCCAACCTGACCTCGGGCAAGCTGATGGTCCACCGGACGGGCCTGCTGCGCCGGGCGATGCGCGCCTCCATCGCCATTCCCGGTGTCATGCCGCCGGTGGTGATGGACGACCAGGTGCTGGTCGACGGCGCCGTGCTGAAGAACTTCCCGACCTCGGTCATGCGCCAGATCACGCGCGGGCCGATCGTCGGCGTCGACATGTCCCAGACGCGCGGCGTCGATCCCCAGGCGCTGCGGAACCCGCCGTCCTGGTGGAAATGGATCGTCACGGGCGACTGGAAGCGCGGACCGCCCATCGTCTCGGTGCTGATGCGGGCGGCCACCATCACCACCGACGTGGAGATGGAGGAATCGCGCGCCGAGGCCGACGTTCTGGTCCTGCCCAATCCCGGCGTGACGGACATCCGGGACTGGAAGGCCTATGACGCGCCGGTCGCCGCGGGTTACGAGGCCATGAAGGCGGCGCTGGCGGATTTGCCGGGGCCCATCAACGACCTGCGGCGGCGACCGAGGGAAGAGGCGGCGACGGACCGCGTCGAACCGGCCGATCCCGCGCCGCCGTCGCGCCCCGGTCGCAAGACACGCCGGACGGTCGCCTAAAGGGGCGCGCAGGCTCGGGCCAGCCAGTCGCGGACCTCGCCGTCGAGCAGCGGCCCCACCTTCTCGAGGGTCTCGGCATGATAGGCGTCGACATAGGCCCGCTCGGCCGGCGTCAGACCGTCGACGTCGATCAGTCGGCGGTCCAGCGGTGCGAAGGTCAGCTGCTCGAAGCCGTGCATCGGCCGCTCGCCGCCCTCCGGAACCTCGGCCGGCGTCACGACCTGAAGCGTCTCGATGCGGATGCCCCAGTCGCCCTCGCGATAGTAGCCGGGCTCGTTCGACAGGATCATGCCCTCCAGCAACGGCTGGGGCGCGCCCCATTTGGCGATCCGCTGCGGCCCCTCATGGACGCCCAGATAGCTGCCGACGCCGTGGCCGGTGCCGTGATCGTAGTCCAGCCCCGCCGCCCACATCGGCGCCCGGGCGACGGCGTCCAGCGCCATGCCGCTGGTCCCGGCCGGGAAACGGATGGTCGCCATCGCGATGTGGGCCTTCAGCACCAGCGTGTACTTCCGGCGCTGCTCGGCCGTCGGCTCGCTGATCGCCATGGTGCGGGTCACGTCGGTGGTGCCCTCCAGATACTGACCGCCCCCGTCGACCAGCAGGAGCGAGCCCTTCTCCACCCGGCGGATCTTGTCGCCGACCGGCTTGTAGTGCGGCAGGGCGCCGTTCGGGCCGGCGCCGGCGATGGTGTCGAAGCTGAGGTCCTTCAGCGCGCCCGTTTCCTCGCGGAACCGCTCCAGCGTCTCCACCACCTCGCGTTCGTCCGGCAGGGTCTCCTGCGCGACGGTGTCGACCCAGTGCAGGAAGCGCGACAGCGCGGCGCCGTCGCGGACATGCGCCTTGCGGCTTCCCTCGATCTCGACCGCGTTCTTGACGGCGCGCGGCACGGCGCACGGGTCCGGAGCCCGCACCACGGTCGCGCCGGCCGCTTCCAGCCGATCGAAACACCAGGCCGAGGACAGCGCCGGATCGACCAGCACGGCCTGGCCGGCCAACCCGTCGATCGTTTCGCCCAGGCGTTCGGGCGCCGCCAGCGTCACCTGGTCGCCCAGCCAAGCCGGCAACGCATTGGTGACCTTGCGCGGGTCGAGGAACAGGCGCGCCGTCCCGTCGGCGTTCAGGATCGCCTGGCCGATCGGCAGCGGTGTTCGAATCACGTCTCCCCCGCGGATGTTGAACAGCCAGGCCACCGACGCCGGCGCGGTCAGCAGGGCGGCGTCGGCGCCGGCCGCGGCGATCGCCTGGCCGATGCGGGCGCGCTTGGAGGCGCTGTCCTCGCCCGAATAGACTTCCGGATGCGGGACCACGGGCGCGACCGGCTGAGAAGGGCGGGCGTCGCCCCAGGCCTCGTCCAGCGGGTTGCCGTCGACGGGCTTGAGGACCGCGCCGGCCTTCTCCGCCGCCGCCTTCAGCGGGACCAGGGCGTCGGGGCTGTGAAGCCGGGAATCATAGCCGATCACGTCCCCTCGGGACGCGGTCTCCAGATAGGCCGCTACGTCATTCAGGTCGCGCCGTTCGAACAGGGCCGGATCGGTCTGGGCCTTCACCTGCACGGTGTAGCGGCCGTCCGTGAACATGCAGGCGCGGTCCTGGAACACGACGGCCGCTCCCGCCGAGCCTGTGAAGCCGGTCGCCCAGGCCAGTCGTTCATTGGCCTCGGGCAGATATTCGTTCTGGTGCTCGTCCTCGTGCGGGATCAGGAAGCCGTCCAGGCCTCGGGCCTTCATCCGCTCGCGCAGCTGCGGCAGGTGGCGAGCCCCGAAGGAGGGATCGGTCGTTTCGTCGAAGGTCTGGCGCATCGGTCGCTCGAACTGGAGGGAACGCCGGCGGGTATAGCCCAATCCGCCGGCGCGTCGCGCCCGTCGGCGGAAATTCTCTTGGTCGGGGCGGCAGGATTCGAACCTGCGACCCTCTGCTCCCAAAGCAGATGCGCTACCAGGCTGCGCTACACCCCGGACCGAAGGAGCGCTCTCTTGCCACTTCGCGCGGCGATCCGCAATCAAGGCTTGAAATACGGATGGCGCACCGTGTCGCCCGGCTTGGCGCCGATCTCGTCGGCGCGGCCGGCGCGCAGTTCCAGAACGCCGTTGGCCGCGCCGTTCGACGGGATCGGAGTCTCCGAGAACGGCGTGGCGTGCGAGGCGATCGACACGATCCTCCCCGTCGGGTCGATGTAGAGGATATCCAGGGAACTGGGCGTGTTGCGCATCCAGAAGCTCTGCTCGCGCGGGGCCTCCCCGGGCCATTCGAACAGCATGCCGCGATCATCCTCAAGCGGGGGACGGAACATCAGGCCGCGCTGGCGCGCCTCTTCATCGTCGGCGATCTCGACCCAGAAGGGGTGTTCGCCGGTGGAGGTGACGATGGTCAGGCGCTCCATCGGTTCACCGGTCGGTCCCTGTGGCGCGCCCGAAGCGCAGCCGGCCAGAACCAGGCCGCTGGCGAGAATGAGGAAAAGACGTCGCGAAGCCTGGATCATGCGCCACTCCTGGGCGCGGTCAGGCGCCCGGTCTGATTTCAGCCACCACCAGCCCCTTGGGGCCGCTGGCGAATCGGACCTGCACGGCCTCGCCCGGCGCAAGATCGTCCAGGCCGCAGCGGCGCAGGGTCTCGATATGGACGAAGATATCGCCTGTCTCGCCTTCGCGCACGACGAATCCGTAGCCCTTGGCGCGATTGAACCATTTGACGACCGCCGCCTCCAGCGCGCCGCCGTCCTCCGGAAGGATCGAGACGGGAAGGGGGGCGATCCGGCGCGGCGGGGCCGCGGGCGACCCCGCGCCCAGTTCGTGCACCTCAACGGCCTGCCAGCCCTTGGGCCGCCTGACGCAATCGCAGATGATCGTCGCGCCTTCGTCGGCGGTGTCGCGCCCGCTGTCGCGCAGGCTGCTGACATGCAGCAGGACATCGCGCAACTCGGTCAGGGCGGGGTCGTCCGGCACGATGAAGCCATAGCCCTTGGCGGGATCAAACCACTTCACGCGCCCTATGACGCGAACGGTCTCCGCCGTTTCCATCCCCGGGTATTCAGACAACTTCGGCCCCCGTCCGTTCCTCTTACGGACTCCTTTCCTCCGTTTAACACTGTTCCACGAATCTTTGGAAAGGCGAAATTGTCAGACATCGGCGCGAAACGCGCCCTGACGGCGCAAACGTTGCGCCGTGTAGCCGCAAAGCCACCGTAAGGGGCGGTTTTTCGCCGCAGGGCGAAACGGCGTATCGGCTTTTCGAGAAGGCGGATCGCGCTCGACGCCCGATGGGCGGAACGCCCCGCGTGGCAGTCCCTAGGGGAGTCGAACCCCTCTTTTCAGGTTGAAAACCTGACGTCCTAACCGATAGACGAAGGGACCGCTGCGCGGAGGAGCCGGCGATATAGCCGCGCCCACCCAAGGGTGCAAGCGTCCATTTCCAGATTCTCAGACCATGCGGGAATCGGCGACATCGTCGATCTCGAACTGCACGCCGCGTCGCCCGTTCCAGTCGTCCGGCTTGAGCCGGCCGACCACGTGCAGGCCCGACTGGCCCGCCAGCAGGGTCTGTCCGCCCGGCAGGTCGGCGCAACGCCAGGCGATGGCGCGGACGGACGCCCCGTCGGCGGCGACCAGGCGGCACCGCACATGGCCGCCGTTCATCGCTACGGCCTCGCGGGCCTGCACGCCGCCCAGGGCGAACATCGGCTCGGGATTGGCGGGGCCGAACGGCGCCAACTGGTCGAAGGCCTCGAACAGGTCGCGGGTGGCCGCTGCGGGCTCGATCAGGGCGTCGACCTCGAGCCAGTCCTGGACCATGGCCTCGGCGTGCTCCGCCGCCAGCCGGTCATTCAGGAAGGCCTTGGCCTGGGCCAGCGCCTCCGCCTTCACGGTCAGGCCCGCGGCCATGGCGTGGCCGCCGCCGGCCAGCAGGAGGCCGGTCTCCCACGCCGCCTGGACCGCGCGCCCGAGGTTCACCCCCGGCTGGGAGCGGCCGGAGCCCTTGCCCAGGCCGGTGACCGGGTCGACGCCGATGACGACGACCGGCTTACGCCAGCGCTCGCGCAGGCGGCCGGCGACAATGCCGACGACGCCGGGATGCCAGTCGTCGCCGGCGACGACGATGATCGAGGATCCATCGGCATGGGCGCCGTCGGCCTCAACCCTGCGGATCGCCGCCTCTGTCACCGCGCGCTCGACCTCGCGCCGTTCGAGGTTCAGCGCGTCGAGCTCCGCCGCCAGGGCCGCCGCCTCGGCCGCGTCGTCGGTCGACAGCAGGCGCGCGCCGAGATCCGACTTGCCGATGCGGCCGCCGGCGTTGATGCGCGGCCCCAGGATGAATCCGGCGTGGCTGGCCTTGGCCGGGCCGGGTTCGGCGCCGGCGGCCTGCAACAGGGCGCGCAGGCCGGGGTTGGCCCACTGGCTCATCACGCCCAGGCCCAGGCGGGCCAGGGCCCGGTTGAAGCCGGTCAGGCTGGTGACGTCGCAGACGGCGCCGAGCGCCGCCAGATCCATCCAGCGGCGGATGTCGGGCTCGGCCGCGCCGGTGAAAAGACTGCGTCGCCGCGCCTCCCGGTTCAGCGCGGCCAGCAGGACGAAGGTGACGCCGGCGGCCGCCAAGGCGCCCTGGCCCGATCCGCAATCGGGCCGGTTCGGATTGACGACGGCAAGGGCGCGGGGCGGACCGCCGCGCATCAGGTGATGGTCGATCACCACCACGTCCAGGCCGATCGCGGCCGCGTGGTCCAGGGCCTCGTGCGCCGCCGCGCCGCAATCGACCGTGATCACCAGGTCCGCGCCGGAAGCCTTCAGCGTGTCGAAGGCGGCCGCGCTGGGCCCGTATCCCTCTTTCAGGCGGTCGGGCACATAGATCGGCAGGTCGGCGCCCAAGGCGCGGAACCAGCGGACCAGCAGGGCCGCGCTGGCCGCGCCGTCGACGTCATAGTCGGCGAAGACATGGACGCGCCCGCCCGCCTGCAGGGCGTCGATGATCGCCGCCGCCGCCGCATCCATGTCCGCGAAGCTGGATGGGTCGGGGAACAGCGCCCGCAGGGTGGGTTTCAGGAAGGCCTCGCCCTGGTCCGGTGCGACGCCCCGCGCCGCCAGGGCGCGCGCCAGCGGCTCCTCCAGCGCCAGGGCCTGCATGTGGGCGCGGATTGTCGACGCCTCGGCCGGCCGCTGTCGCCAGGCGCGGCCGGACAGGGATCGGGTCACGCCCAGGAAGCCGTCCCAGCCCCTGGCGCCGCCGTCATCCGCCATCGGCCTGCCTCACGGCGCCGGCCGGCGATCGATCGGCGGCGGCGCCTTGGCGCGGGCGCGCAGATCGTCGGCGAAGGCCTCGATCTCGGCGGCCGTCCGGGCGGCGTCGGGAGAGACGGGCACCGCCTCGACCTGCGCCTGGGCCTCGGCCGCGATGGCCGCCGGGTCGCCCAGCGTCCAGTCGATCCGGGCCGCCTCGCCGTCCAGGACGGCGGCGTCGCCTTCCAGGGTCTTCACATTGGCCGCGACCTGGGCGGCCGGCGGCAGGTCGGACGGCGCGGCGGGGAAGTCTTCCCAGCGCGGAAAGCCGCGATTGGCCTCGACCAGCGCCTGGATGCGCGGGGCGAGCGGCGACTCGGCCTCGGGGCGGGCGAAGCGGGCCTCCAGGCAACCGCCCAGCCCGGCCGTCCCGGCCAGCACCGCCAGGACCGTCGTCTTTTTGATCCACGACACGTTCATCATGGCCGGTCTTATGCCATCATCGTCGCGCGCGGAAGGGCGAGCGCCGTCGCCAGAGGAGAGGACACATGGCCAAGTCCCCGAAGGATGTCGCTTCGCGGCCAGCGCCCCGCAAGCCGGGACGGCCGACCTCGGCCAAGCCGCCGCGCCCCCCGCGCCGGGCCAGGGCGAAGCCGGAGGCGAAGACCGAGGCCGCGCCGCCCCCCGAAACCGAATCGCCGCGGACGCCGGACCAGGAGGCCGACCAGGCGCGGCTGCTCGAGACCCTGTCGATGAACCTGGCGAAGGCGGCGATGATGGCCCAGGGCGCGATCGCCGAGGCGGCCCTGGCGCAGGCCGACCGGCCCGCCGCCCTGTCGCCCGACCCGTTTAACGTCGCCCCCGCCATGACCTCGGTCATGAGCAGCCTGGCGGCGCGTCCGGAAAAGCTGTTCCAGGCCCAGGCCGATCTCTTCGGCCGCTATGTGGGCCTGTGGGCTGGCGCGGCCCGGCAGGCCGCGGGCGAACCGCCGCCGCCGGCCCCGGCGGACAAGCGGTTCCGCGATCCGGCCTGGTCGGAAAACCCGATGTTCGACCTGATGCGGCGCTCCTACCTGCTGACCGCCGGCTGGATGAACGGCCTGGTCGCCGGCGTCGAGGACGTGGAGCCGGCCGTCAAGCGCCGCGCCCAGTTCTTCACCAAGTTGCTGACCGACGCCTTCTCCCCGTCCAACTTCCTGGCGTCCAATCCGGCCGCGCTGAAGGCGATGGCCGAGACCAGCGGCGAATCGCTGGTCAAGGGCATGCAGAACTTCGCCGCCGACCTGGAGCGCGGCGGCGGGACCCTGCGCATCAGCCAGGCGGACTACGGCAAGTTCGTCGTCGGCGAGAACGTCGCCACGGCGCCCGGCCAGGTCGTCTGGCGCGACGACCTGTTCGAGCTGATCCAGTACGATCCCGACAGCGAGACCCAGCACGCCACGCCGTTGCTGATCTTTCCGCCATGGATCAACAAGTTCTACATCCTGGACCTGCAGCCGCGGAACTCGCTGATCCGGTGGCTGTCGCGCCAGGGGTTCACCGTCTTCGTCTGTTCCTGGGTCAATCCCGATGTGGACAAGGCGGACTGCGGCTTCGACGACTATCTGGAGAAGGGCGTCCTGCGCGCCGTCGAGAAGACGCTGGAGCAGGCCGGCGCGGAGCGGGTGAACGCCGTCGGCTACTGCATCGGCGGCACCCTGCTGGGCGCGGCCCTGGCGTGGATGGCCGCGCGCGGCGACGACCGCGTCGCCTCGGCCACCTTCTTCGCCGCCCAGCACGACTTCGCGGAGGCGGGCGACCTGCTGCTGTTCACCGACGACCACTGGCTGGCCGAGATCGAGCGTCAGATGGACGCGGCCGGCGGCGTCCTGCCCGGCGCGGCCATGGCCGACACCTTCAACGCCCTGCGCTCCAACGACCTGATCTGGTCCTTCTTCGTCAGCAACTACCTGATGGGCCAGGACCCGCCGGCCTTCGACCTGCTGTTCTGGAACGCCGACCAGACGCGCATGCCCAAGGCGCTGCACATGGCCTATCTGCGCCGGATGTACGGCGACAACGCCCTGGCGCGCGGCGCGTTCGAGATCGGCGGCGAGACCGTCGATCTGTCGCGCGTGACCATCCCGCTGTATTTCCAGGCCAGCCGCGAGGACCATATCGCGCCGATGAACTCGGTCTATCGCTCCGCCCGGCTGTTCGATCATGCGGACGTAACCTTCACCCTGGCCGGCTCGGGCCATATCGCCGGGGTGATCAATCCGCCCGAGGCCCAGAAGTACCAGCACTGGATCCACCCGGGCCTGCCGCCGACCCTGGCCGAGTGGCGCGCGGCGGCCGAGGCGCATCCCGGCAGCTGGTGGGCGCACTGGGCCGACTGGCTGCACGCCCGCTCCGGGCCGCGGATTCCACCGCGCCGTCCCGACCAGGGACCGCTGAAGCCGATCGAAGCGGCCCCGGGCCGGTATGTGAAGGTGAAGTCTTGAACCGTCTCGAATCCAACCTGCTCCTCGCGATCTCGACCGGCGTCGCCCTGCTTCTGCTGCTGATGACCGCCAGCGTCTTCGGCGTGCCCGGCCAGGCGGTGAAGTATGTCGTCCTGGCGGCGGTCTGCGCAGGCGCCTTCGTCGCCCTGAACGGCTGGATGGCCCGACTGATGAAGCGGCCGGAGCCGCGCCCGATGATCCGTCCCGAGACCCCGGCCTCGGCCGCCTGGGCCGGCCTGTTCCCGCTGGCGGTCATCGTCGCCGCCGCGGTTCCGGTCTTCTTTCCGGGCCGCGACTACGGCCTGCTCGTCATCCTGGCCTCCATCTGGTTCGGCGTGACGGCGGATTCGGCGCGCCGCGCCCGGGGCGGGTGACAAAGGCTGTCTCGCGCCATGCGCGATGGGCTCCGTCCTTTCGGGCGGAGTTGATGGAGGGCTGGGCGGAGCGCCGGGCGTTCGCCCGGAGATCGTGATGTGATGTTACCGTTTCGACGAAGGTCCGACGCTCCGCGCGGAGGATTGTGCTGCAAGCTCGGGGCGTCGAGTGGTGGCGGTCTTATCGCCTAACCCATAAGCCTGCGACGGGCCGGCGGCTCCTGCGAGAACCGTCCGGGTTCGGCCGAGTATCCCCCTCGACCCTCCAGGCGCTCCGGTATCGCGTGCGATTGTGCGCCTCGGCGCGATGGGTTTCGCCATCGCCCCCGTTCCCTCCGCTCCCGCCGCCGCAAGGTCGCAGGCCTCACGAGCCCTCCAAGCGACGGGACGGGGGGATTATGGG
>JAEWDF010000028.1 GCA_023390245.1 Pseudomonadota bacterium | reverse complement strand
GGTTGAAGGCGGCGGGGGTGCCGACGGTGTCGGTGTTCCTGTCGGGCCGACCGCTGTGGACCAATCCCGAAATCAACGCCTCAGACGCCTTCGTGGCGGCCTGGCTGCCGGGCACGGAAGGCGGCGGGATCGCCGACGTGCTGGTCGGGGACGCCGCCGGCGCGCCGCGTCAGGACTTCACCGGCACGCTGTCGTTCAGCTGGCCCAAGGACGCTACGGGCGAGCCGCTGAACGTGGGCCAGCCGGGTTACGACCCGCAGTTCGCCTACGGCTATGGTCTGACCTACGCCCGACCGGGTCGCGTCGGGACGCTGTCGGAAGTGAGCGGGGTCCAGGGGCCGACGGGCAGCATCGACCGCTACTTCGTCGGCGGCCGGTTCGTCTCGCCGTGGGGCCTGGCGCTGCGCGACGCGGGCGGCGAGCGGCGGCTGGGGACGGAGACGTCCGGGGCCAGCCCGCGCGGCGGGGTCGCGGCGCGTCCGGCGGACGGGTCGGCCCAGGAATCGGCGCGGTCGCTGACCTTCGCGGCGGGCGGGGGCGACGCCTTGGTCAGCGGCGGGGCGGTGGACCTGACGCGCCAGTCGAACGGCGAGATGGCGATCGGCTTCCGCTACCGGGTGGACGCCGCGCCGCAGGGGGCGGTGCGGTTGACGCTGGGGGCGGGATCGCTGGACGTCACCCGCCTGCTGGCCGCGCGGCCCATGGGCGAATGGGGAACGCTGAAGGTGAGGTTGTCGTGCCTAGCCGACCACGGCGCCGACATCGCCGCCGTCGACCAGCCCTGGGGCCTCACGACCAACGCCCCCTTCGCCATCACTGTCGAAAACATCAGACTCGACCCGAACCAGGGCGACGCCCTGTGTCCCACTTCTTGACGGGGCGGGCCGGAAAGGCGCCGAAGCCGATTTCGATGGCGCGTCGCCTGATGATGGGCGGCGTCCTTTCCCTGGCGCTCGGCGTCTGGCCCGCGGCCGTCGAAGCCCAGGCGCGGCTGATCTCGGTGAATGCGACCGGCCCGACCCGGCCGCGCGACCGCATGGCCCAATTCTCGGTCGGCGCCGACTATCCGGCGGTGACGGGGAGGGCGGACGCCCTGGACCAGTTGCAGGTCGTGGTCGACGAGCTGGGCTTTCGCTACATCCGCTTCCACGACATCTTCCACGACGACATGGGCGTCTATCGCGAGGTGGACGGGCAAGCGGTCTATGACTGGACGCGGGTGGATCGGTTGTATGACCGCTTCCTGGAGATGGGGATCAAGCCGTTCATCGAACTGGGCTTCACGCCCGACGCGATGAAGACCTCGGACCAGACGATCTTCTACTGGCGGGGCAACACCTCCCACCCGCAGCCGGAGAAGTGGTCGGGCCTGATCGACGCCTTCGTGCGTCACCTGATCGACCGCTACGGCGCCGTAGAGGTGCGAAGCTGGTATTTCGAGTTTTGGAACGAGCCGAATCTGGACGGCTTCTGGGAGGGGGCGGACCAGGCCGCCTATTTCGACCACTATGGCCGCACGGTTCGGGCGATCAAGGCGGTCGATCCGCAGTTGCGCGTGGGCGGGCCGGCCACGGCGGGCGCGGCCTGGGTTCCCGAATTCCTAGCCTATGCCGACCGGCATGACCTGCCGGTCGATTTCGTCACCACCCATACTTATGGCGTCGAAGGCGGCTTCCTGGACGAGAAGGGCGAGGGCGACAACAAGCTGTCGCGCGCGCCTGACGCCGTGGTCTCGGACGTGCGCAAGGTCCGGGCCGAGATCGAGGCCTCGTCGCGTCCCGGCCTGCCGCTCTACTTCACGGAATGGAGCACCAGCTACAATCCGCGCGATCCGATCCACGACGACTATCTGAGCGCCTCCTACATCCTGACCAAGCTGCGCGAGAGCGAAGGGCTGGCGCAGGGCATGAGCTATTGGGCCTTCAGCGATCTGTTCGAGGAGCCGGGACCTCAGGCCCGGCCGTTCGACGGCGGCTTTGGCCTGATGAACCCGCAAGGGATTCGAAAGCCGGCCTTCTTCGCCTACAAATATCTGAACGCCCTGGGCGACCGTGAACTGCCGACCGGCGACAACCAGAGCATCGTGGCGTTGAAGGACGGTCGGGTGCAGATCTTGGCGTGGCGCTACGAACTGCCGGATCAGCCCGTCAGCAACCGGCCCTTCTTCCGCCAGATACGAGAGCCAGGGACGGCGGTCCCGCTGGATATCGTGGTCGAAAACCTGCAGCCGGGGTCGCACAGGGCGTTGGTCCGCCGCGTCGGTTTCCGCGCCAACGACGCCCATACCGCCTGGCTGGAAATGGGCTCGCCCATCTCGCTCGACGCGGCCCAGCTGAGCCGTCTGCAAGTCCTGACTCAGGATGAAGCCGAGACGCACGCCGTGTCCGTCGGTGCGGACGGGACCGGGCGCTTGACCTTGCCGATGCGGCCATACGACGTGGTGCTGGTGGATATCGAATGAGCCTCTTGCGCGGCCGCTCAACGAACGGAGACACCATGTTAGCGCGGTTGATCCTGTCCGCTGTGGCGTTGGCTGCGGCCTGCGGGCTGCCGACCACGACCTGGGGGCAGAGCGTCACCGGGACGCTGGACCTGAACGCCCCGGGCGCCGTCATCGCGCCCGAGGTCTATGGCCAGTTCATGGAGCAGCTAGGAACCGGGATCGACGGCGGCGTCTGGGTCGGACCCCAGTCCGACATCCCCAACACGCGCGGTTTTCGCAACGACGTCGTCGCGGCCCTGAAGGCCTTGCAGGTCCCCGTCGTGCGCTGGCCGGGCGGCTGCTACGCCGACATCTATCACTGGCGCGACGGGATCGGGCCGCGCGATCGGAGACCGATCACACTGAACCGCTGGTGGGGCAACAAGGAGGAGGACAACGCCTTTGGCACGCACGAATTCTTCGACTTCGCCGAACTGATCGGGGCCAAGAGCTATCTCAGCGTCAACGTCGGCACGGGCACGCCGCGAGAGGCGGCCGACTGGGTCGAGTATGCCACCTCCGACGCTGGATCGCGCCTGGCCGATGAACGCCGCGCCAATGGACGAGAGCGGCCTTGGCGCATCGACTATCTGGGGATAGGCAACGAGCCATGGGGCTGCGGCGGGCGGATGCGCGCGTCCTGGTACGCGGACCTGTTTCGTCAGTACGTCGGCTTTGTCGCGCCGAACGGCGGCGGTGCGGTCGTCGTCGCGGGCGGACCCGACGCCGACAATTACGACTGGACCCGCACCCTGATGTCCGTGGCGGGAAAGGATTTGGACGCCCTGTCGCTGCATTATTACACGCTTCCGACCGGGGACTGGGCGGCCAAGGGCGCGGCGATTGGCTTCGGCGAGGACCAGTGGCGCTCCGCCTTCGTCCAGACCTATCGGATGGAGGCCATGCTGGACGCCCATGACGCCGTCATGGACGAGACCGACCCGAACGGGGACACGATGCTGGCCGTCGACGAATGGGGCGCCTGGTACGATCCCACCCCCGGCTCGCCGGGCGGGTGGCTGCAACAGCAGAACAGCCTGCGCGACGCCCTGCTGGCGGCGGCGAACTTCAACATCTTCCATCGTCACGCCGATCGTGTGCGATTGGCCAACATCGCCCAGATGGTCAATGTGCTGCAGGCGATGATCCTGACGGATGAGGACCGAATGGTCCTGACGCCGACCTATCACGCCTTCGCCCTGTACAGGCCGTTTCAGGGCGCGAGGGTGTTGCCCCTGACGCTTGACGGGCCGGACTACGGTGCGGTGAAGGCCGTGGACGGCACGGCCGGTGTTGACGCGGAGGGCAGGGTTCACATCGCCCTGATCAATCTCGATCCCGCCCATTCGGTCCCGGTGGACTTGACGTTAAACGGGCGGGTGTCGGGGGTCGGAGAGGCGCAGATGCTGACCGCCGAAACGATGGACGCGCACAACACCTTCGCCGATCCGGCGGCCGTCACCCCACGCCCATTTGCGGGCGTCCGTCTCAACGAGGGCCGCCTGGACCTTGTTCTGCCTGAGAAGTCTCTGGTTTTCCTGACCCTGAACCGAGAGGCGACTAACGGTCGATGACGTAGTCGCCTTCGAAGCCGTCGTCATCGACATGGACCGGCGTCATTTCGCCGTTTCCGATGAGGCCCTGCTCGAAGGGGCGGCGGTCGAAGACCTGGAAGCGGATGTCGGAGCCGGGTTCGACGGTGGCGGCGTAGCGATAGAGGCCGGGATCGGCGGCGTCCGGCGCCAGGCGCACGGCGATGTCATTGCCGCCCAGGAAGTCACCCCAAAGCCACAACGGCCCGGTGGCGCCCGTTTGGCGGCGGATGGTCAGGACGACGGGCGCGGGCTCGCGGTATTCGGCCTGGGCGAAGGTCGCCGCCGGGGTCGGCTCGTTGCCGCGCCGCCAGTCGAAATAGGTCGCGTTCTCCCAGTTGGAGCCCTGGCCCCAGCGGGTCGAACAATCGGTCGAAACCCAGGCCGGCTCCCAATAGACCACACCCACGCCGCCGGCGAACTTCACCCGCTGGGTCAGATCGACCATATACTGGCGCTGGCCTTCGTAGGTGGCGGGATAGCCAGGCAGCAGGGAGTCCTCGCCCAGCAGGTTCGGCGAAGAGTCCGCCGAATCCGTGGTGAAAGGATAGGCGGTCTCGACCACCACCACCTCTGCCGGATAGCGGTGGCGCAGGCGGTTGATCGTCTGTTCCAGCCCCTCCAGGCCCTGCGTGGACCATTTGCGATAATAGCTGACGCCGATCAGGTCGAAGTCGGTGACGCCGTGCGCCCAGGCGTCGGCGAACCAGGGCTCGACGTTCTCGGGCTGGGCGATGTGCAGCATGACCAGCGGCTGAATGCTGGACAGGGCGCCGGCGTCCCGCACGGCTTTTACGCCTGCGTTGAACAGGGCCGCGTTGCGCTCCCAGTTGATGCCGGGCCGCGTGGTCTTCCAGTCGGCCTCGCCCATCATCTCGGGGTTGGTCTCGTTGCCGACCTGGACCTGGTCCGGCATCAGCCCCTCGGCGTCCAGCGCCCGCAGGGTCTGGAAGGTGTAGTCGTACAGCGCCTGCGACAGGGCGGGCACGTCGTCGCGCATCGAGCGCCAGGCCTTGGGCACGATCTGTTTGTCGCCGTCGGCCCAATCGTCCGAATAGTGGAAGTCCAGCAGCACCTCCATCCCAGCCGCCCGGGCGCGGCGGATGGTCTCGCGCACGTCGTCCAGGTCGCTGTATTTCGTCCACTCGGCGTCGTTCCAGATCCGCACCCGGACCAGATTGGTCCCGAACTCGGCGAAGAGTTCGTAAGGGTCGCGGACCTGGCCGTCCTTGCGATAGACGGCGCCGCAATCCTCCATCTCGTTCACGTAGGACAGGTCGGCGCCGAAGTAGAACGGCGTGGCCGGCCGTGTCGTAGCCTCGGCCTGCGCCGTCGCGGAATGGACGGGCAGGGCCAGGGCTGCGGTCAGAGCGGGGAGGAGAAGGCGGCGGATCGTCATGAACGGGCGCTCCGTTTGTCGGGTCAGTAGCGGAAGGTGGCGTCCAGGCTGAAGCGACGACCGAAGCGCGTGTCACTGGCCAGCCGGTTCACATTGTTGTCGTAGTGAACCCGGACTTCCTCGTCTGTCAGGTTGCTGGCCTGGAAACGCAGCCCCACATTCTGGGTGACCTGGTAGGAGGCGCTGAAGTCCAGCGTCGCCTCGCTTTCCAGAGTCCGCAACGCCGAACCGTCCCAGCCGCTGATGACGGTGAAGGGGCTATGATACTTGTAGCCAAGCCGGCTCTCGAACTTGCCGTCCGAGTACCAGAGGTCGACGGTCGCCGTCTCGCGCGCCAGACCGGTCGACTCCAGGGGATCGTTGCTGGGGTAGAACTCCTTCACATCGGACTCGACGTAGGCGAAGTTGGCGTAGATGCCGAAGTTCTCCAGGCCTCGGATGAAACGGAACGGCGTCTGGAAGGTCAGCTCGGCGCCGCTGATGCCGCCGCCCTCGCCGTTGAACGGCCCGGTCACATTATAGGTCACGCCATCAATGGTGACCGGCTGGGTCGCGTAGCCGATATGGGTCTCGACGTCCTTGTAATAGACGGCGGCGGCGAACAGGGCCTCGGGCGCGAAATACCACTCGTAGGACAGGTCGACCTGGTTGGCGATATAGGGCGCCAGGTTCGGATTGCCGGCCGAGCCGGTCGGCGGCGGGGTGGTGTTGTAGAGGGTGCGCCCCGCCCGCAGTTCGTCAAGCGGCGGACGGGCCATCGTCCGGGCCAGGCCGAACCGCAGCTGCTGGCTCTCGGCCAGGGCGAAGGTCAGGTTCAGGCTGGGCAGCAGTTCGAAATAGTCGTTGTCGATGGAGATGGGCGTCAGGGCGCCGCCATTGACCGATTCATAGCCGCGGCTGATGGTCTCGGCCTGGACGGCGCGCATGCCGACGTTGCCGGTGACAGGCAGGCCAGCGAAGTCGCCCGCGAAGTCGACCTTCACATAGGCTTCGGCCACCGTCTCATCGACCGACCAGCCGGATGCCGTGTCCACCCCGTCGGCCGGCTGGACGAAGCCGCCATAGGCCGCCTGGGCCAGGGCCTCGAAGTCGCCGTTCAGGAAGGCGGGGGTGTCGAAGTCCGAGACGGTGAAGGTGCTCAGCAACTCGGCCGGCAGGGTGGCGATGATCGGCGCCTGGTACCAAAGCTGGCGCTCGTAGCTCTTGGTCCGGTCAGCGATACGGGCTCCGAAGGACACCTCCGTCACGCCGCTATCGCCGCCGTAGTGCGACACGTCGAACCGGGCCGAGGTCAGCTCGTCGCTCAGCTTGCCGCCTTCCGCCTGGCCGGGGATGTAGTCGAACAGGGGCTGCCAGCTGGGATCGGACGTGTCGTAGCTGGCGAAGGCCGAGGGGCGACGGCCCGGCGTCATATCGACGCCCGCCAGTTCGGGATAATGTTCGGTGAAGATGGCGCGCCACAGGTTCTCGCGCTCGGCCTTCGAATAGGCGATGTCGCCGGTCACGGTCCAATCGCCCGAGGTCCATTTGCCGTTCAGGCCGGTGGCGAGAAGGGTCTTGTCCTCCACATATTTGGCGATGACGTTGGTCACCGAAGCGTAGGGCAGGGTCGCGGCGACCACCGTGCCGTCGATGATGGTGTAGGACGCCGCCGGATCGTAATAGGCCCAGCCCGAACCGCCGTCCCAGTTCCCATAAGCGCCGTTGTTGCCGTACCAGATCTGGTTCTGGTCCTCGTCGATCTCGATTTTCGAGTACAGGATGTCGGCGTTCAGCTCGAACTGGCTGCTGGGCTTCCATTGCAGGGCGCCGTTGACGCCGTTGCGGGTCTCGGTCAGGCGCTTGACCTGGCTCTGGGCGCCCCAGAAGGTCGAATCCGCCACGCCGTCGCCGTCGACGTCGCCCGGTGATCCGCCGGTCGCCGCGTCGTTCCAGCCCCAGCCCTCGAAGGTCGAATAGCCATTCTTCTGTTCCTGGTGCGTGACGCCCAGGTTGACGCCCAGGGTGTCGGTGATCGGATGGGTGACGCTGGCGCTGAGGCGATAGCCCAGCGGATCATAGTCGGGCAGGTCCTTGCCCGCGTCGTAATAGACCGCGCCCGCCGTGCCGACGAAGGCCGGGCCGCGATAGTCCAGCGGGCGCACCGTGCGGATATTGATGGTGCCGGCGATGCCGCCCGAGATCAGATCCGCCGATTGGGACTTGTACACCTCGACGCCCGAGACGACCTCGGATGGATAGATTTCCCAGCGCACGTTGCGGTCCGGCTCGGAGGAGGCGACCTCGCGCCCGTTGACCAGCCCCAGCACCAGACGCGGGCCCAGGCCGCGGATGGCCGCTTGGCTCTGGTTGCCGCGATCTCGGGTGCCGTTGATGCCGGGCAGGCGAACCAGTTCCTCCGCGATGGTGACGTTCGGCAGCTGGCCGATGTCTTCCGAGGAGATGGCCTCGACCACCAGGGCGGAATTGCGCTTGACCGCGATGGCGTCGCGCAGCGAGGCGCGGATGCCGGTGACGACCACTTCATCGACCTGGGTCGCGTCGTTGGTCTGGGGCTCGGTCGTGGTTTCCTGGGCCAGCGCCGGTGCGGTGGCGGCGAGGGCCGCCAGCGATACGCCGGCGGCGATGAGGGTCTTGCGATCGATGGTCATGGTGGTCTCCCCTGGGTTCGCCTGATTTTCAGGTCGATTGTCTGGTTGTGCGGGCGTCCAGACGCTGGACGGCGGGCCGCAGGCCCTCCGCGCGCGCGGTGACGGTGATGGGGCCGCCTCGGCGGCCGGTCTGGACGATGGCCTGGGCCAGGCCGTTGAACAGATGGCGGCGGTCGGCGCGGTCTGGCTCGTGGCTGACGGGATTGCCATTGCCGACGCCGATGACGCGGGCTTCGCCCGCTATCTCGAGGGTCACGGCGTTGTCGGCGACTGGGCAGGGACGGCCGCGCGCGTCCACCGCGCTGACGGCCAGCATGGCCACATCCTCGCCGTCGGCGTGCAGGCGCTCGCGATCGGCCGAGAGGCGCAGCGCGGCGGGCGCGCCGGCGGTCTCGCGCCGCTGGGTGGCGACCACCCGCCCGTCCTTCCAGCCGCGCGCCTCCAGCACGCCGGGCGCATAGGGGACCGACCACGCCAGGTGGCGATTGCGGACGACGTTTTGCGCGCCGAGCGTGCGACCGTTCAGGAACAGCTCGACGCGGTCGAGGTTGGAGTGAACCCAGACCTCGATGTCCTGGCCTTCGCGGCCTTCCCAGTTCCAGTGCGGGAACAGGTGCAGCAGCGGCTCGGGCCGCCACCAAGCGCGGTAGTACCAATAGTTGTCCTTCGGAAAGCCGCAGGAATCCATGGCGCCGAAGTAGGAGCCGACGCTGGGCCAGCGGTTGTAGGGTGTCGGCTCGCCGCGATAGTCGAAGCCGGTCCAGATGAAGCCGCCGGCGATGTAGGGGCGCTCGGCCGCGATGGTCCACCATTCCTCGGCGGTGGACGCCCACCAGGGGTGCTCGCGGTCATAGGCGGGCACGATGTGGCGCTGGGCGTCTAGGACGTATTCACCGCGTGTCGAAACGGTGCTGCCGGTCTCGCTGCCCAGGATCGGCTGATCCGGGAAGCGGGCGTGATAGCCCTCCATCTGCGGGACCCGGTAGTTGAAGCCCAGCACGTCGACGACCCGCGACACGCCGGTGTCGAAGTCCTGGTCCTTGGCCGCCGTGATCGGACGCGATGGATCCAGCCGGTTGACCAGCCGCTTCATCGTGCGGGCGATGGCGACCCCGGTGTCATTGCCCTGGATCGCCTGCTCCTCATTGCCGATCGACCAGGCGATGACGCAAGCGTGGTTGCGGTCGCGGCGCACCAGGGTCGCCAGGTCCTTCAACGATTCCTCGTCCGAGGACATGCGCCGCGTCTCGGCGATGACGACCAGCCCCAGCCGGTCGCAGGCGTCCATCAGTTCCGGCGTCGCCGGATTGTGAGAGGCGCGATAGGCGTTGCAGCCCATGGCCTTCAACTGCTCCAGCCGCCAGACCTGCAGCCGGTCGGGAATAGCCGCGCCGACGCCGGCATGATCCTGGTGGCAGCAGGCGCCCAAGAGCTTCAGCGGTTCGCCGTTCATCAGGAAGCCGCGACGGGCGTCGAACACAGCCGAACGGACGCCGAAGGGCGTTTCGACGCGGTCGACCGTCACGCCGTCGATCTCGATTTCTGACACTAGGCGGTGAAGCTGCGGATCGGCGGGCGACCAAAGTGGGGCGGCGTCCCAGCGCAAGTCGGCCTGGACCTTGCCGTCGCTCCAGGCGTCGAGCGTCAGGGGGCGTTCGACCCGCGCCATTTCCAGACCGTTGGGCGCCGTTACGACGGCGCGGACCTTGGCGCTTCGCGGCGTGTCCGACTGGTTACGCACGGCGATCTCGACGCGGCTGGTCGCGCCGGCGCCGTGCGGTCTCGATTGAATGAAGACGCCGTGCGGCGCGACATGGACCGGGTCTGTGGCGGTCAGCCAGACGTGGCGATAGAGGCCTGCACCCTCGTAGAACCAGCCTTCACCCAGGCTGGCGTCGACGCGGACGACCAGCCAGTTGACCTCTCCGGGGCGCGCAACGTCAGTGATGTCGACGACGAAGGGCGTGTAGCCGCCGGCGTGCTCGTCGACGATGATCCCGTTCAGGAAGACCACCGCTTCGCGAAAGGCGCCGTCGAACTGCAGGGTCAGCCGTCGGCCGGTCCAGTCGGCCGGAATGTCCAGGCGGCGGCGATACCAGCCGACGCTGTTCTCGGGATGGTCGCGACCCAGCGCGCGATAGCCATGCTCGGCGCGCGGATCGTCCTTGTCGGGGCCGAACCCGCCAGGGCCGGGATCGAAGGGCAGGTCGATGGCCCAGTCATGCGGCACCTGAACCTTGGTCCAGGCGGAATCGTCGAAGTCGGCCAGCACGGCCGTGGCGATGGGCGAGGACGCGGACCCGCCGGTCTTGGCGTAGGTGCGTTGATCACGGCCGAAGCCGAAATCCTTGTCCTTGTCGGCGGCGTGGCCGAGCGCGAACGTCCAGTCGAAGGCCAGTTTAAGCCGGTCGCGCTGGGCGTGGGCCTGAGCGGCGACAGCGGGTGCGCTCGAGAAGGCGAAGCCGACGGCCGTGGCCGTCACGCCCGCACCCTGCATCAGGCCGCGGCGATTGACGGTCGAGTATGGCTGCCTGGGCTTCAACGCCGCGCCTCCCTGAGAATCCCAAGGCCTGTTGTCCGACCCTTGCCGCCAAGAAACCGACGCTCGACTATTCTGTCAATAAAATAGTTTTCATATGCGGAGAAGGACGCGCGTTTGCCTTCTTCCCGGCCTGTCCCTCAGGCCCGAATGGCCGCCGCTTTTCTTTTTCCTAGTGGCTGTCTCTGGGCAGTCCGATGGTGTCGACGATGCGGTGGTATTTGACGGCGGGTTCCAGGACGGCGCCGGTTTCGAGCTGGCCGACCATGCTGCGTTGGATTTCCTGCCAGGGGGTCTGGGAGGCGGGGTAGGCATAGCCGCCCGCGGCTTCCAGCGCCGCGCGGCGTCCGGCCAGCTCGGCCTGCGGGATCAGGATGTCGGCGCGGCCGGCGTTCAGGTCGATGCGGACCCGGTCGCCGGTGCGGACCAGGGCGATGTTTCCGCCCGCCGCCGCCTCGGGCGAGGCGTTCAGGATCGACGGCGACCCCGACGTGCCCGACTGGCGCCCGTCGCCGATGCAGGCCAGGGCGGTGACGCCCTTTCTGATCAGATAGGCGGGCGGACGCATGTTCACGACCTCGGCCGCGCCCGGATAGCCGATGGGTCCGGCGCCGCGGATGACCAGCAGGGTCCGCTCGGTGATCCCCAGGCTCTCGTCGTCGATCCGGTGGTGATAGTCCTCGGGCCCGTCGAACACGACGACCGGGCCTTCGAAGGCGTTGGGATCGTCCGGGTTCGACAGGTAGCGGTCGCGGAACTCCGGGCTGATGACGCTCAGCTTCATGATGGCCGATTGGAACAGGCTGCCGCTCAGCACCACGAAGCCGGCGTCCGCCTTCAGCGCCGTGTCGAAGGTGCGGATGACGTCGGGCAGGACGATCTCGGCGTCGCGGCAGTTGTCGCCCATGGTCCGGCCGTTGACGGTCAGGGCGTCCTCATGGATCAGGCCATGCTTCATCAGTTCGGCGACCACGGCGGGCACGCCGCCGGCCTGGTGATAGTCCTCGCCCAGATATTTGCCGGCAGGCTGCAGGTTCACCAGCAGGGGCACCTTCAGGCCCTTGGCCTGCCAGTCTTCCAGCGGCACGTCGACGTGGGCGTGGCGCGCCAGGGCGGTCAGATGGATCGGCGCGTTGGTCGAGCCGCCGATGGCCGAGTTGACGACGATGGCGTTGTGGAAGGCTTCCCTGGTCAGGATGTCGGACGGCTTCAGGTCCTCGCGCACCATGTCGACAATGCGCCGCCCGGTCTCATAGGCGACCTGGCCGCGTTCGCGGTAGGGGGCGGGGATGGCGGCCGAGCCGGGCAGGGACATGCCCAGGGCCTCGGCCAGGCTGTTCATGGTCGTCGCCGTGCCCATGGTGTTGCAATAGCCGACCGACGGCGCCGAGGTGGCGACCAGGTCGATGAAGCCTTCGTAGTCGATCTCTCCGGCGGCCATCATCTCGCGGGCCTTCCAGATGATGGTGCCCGAGCCGACCCGCTCGCCCCTGTGCCAGCCGTTCAGCATCGGCCCGACCGACAGGGCGATGGCGGGAATATCGACCGTCGCGGCTGCCATCAGGCAGGCGGGCGTGGTCTTGTCGCAGCCGATGGTCAGGACGACTCCGTCCAGCGGATAGCCGTAGAGGCTCTCCACCAGCCCCAGATAGGCCAGGTTGCGGTCCAGCCCCGCCGTCGGCCGCTTGCCCGTCTCCTGGATCGGGTGAACGGGGAACTCCATGCAGACGCCGCCCGCCTCGCGGATGCCCTCGCGCACCCGCTTGGCCAGTTCGATGTGATGACGGTTGCAGGGGCTCAGGTCCGAACCCGTCTGGGCCACTCCGATGATCGGCTTGCCCGACCGCAGTTCTTCCAGGGTCAGCCCGTAGTTCAGATAGCGCTCCAGATACAGCGCCGTCATGTCCGGATTGTCCGGATTGTCGAACCAGGCGCGCGAACGGAGGGGCTTCTTCAGGGGAGTAGTCATCAGTTCCAGCCGCCGTCGACGATATAATGCTGATTGGTGATAGCGCCGGCCTCGTCTGAGCTCATGAAGACCGCCACCTTTGCGATGTCGTCGGGGACCAGACGACGCTTCAGGCACTGGTTCTCGTAGATGCTCTTCTCGGTCTCTGGCGTGACCCACAGGGACAGCTGGCGCTCGGTCATGATCCAGCCGGGCGCGATGGCGTTCACCCGCACGCCGAACTCGCCGAAGTCGCGCGCCAGTGAGCGGGTCAGGCCCAGAATCGCCGACTTGGAGGCGGTGTAGCCCGCCATGCCGCCTTGGCCGATGACCCAGGAGGTCGAGCCCATGTTGACAATCGAGCCCTTGCCGGTCGCCTTCATGTCCGGCAGCACCGCCTGGGCGGCGAAGAACTGGTGCTTTAGATTCACCGCGATCCGCCCGTCCCAATAGTCCTCGGTCACGTCCAGCGTCTCGTGGCGCTCGTCGTGGGCTGCGTTGTTGATCAGCACGTCGATGGGGCCAAAAGCGTCGCGCACGGTCTGGATCGCCGCCTTCAGGGCGGGAATGTCGGTCAGGTCGCAGGCGACGAAACGGGCGTCCCCGCCCAATTCGGCCTCCAGCGCCTGGCCGCGCGTGACGTCGACATCCAGAAATCCGACACGGGCCTTCTGGGCGATGAAGGCGCGGGTGATGGCCTCGCCTATGCCGCCGGCGCCGCCGGTGACGATGACGACCTTGCCGGCCAGATCGGGGTAAATTGCGCCCATGTCGTTTCCCTGCCGCCGTCTGCGATGCCGGCGTATTCGCTCCCGCTTTCATCCATGAAAGCGATATTGCGGGCGAAAATGCAGATCGCGCGCATTCAAGTCAACGGCGGCGCGGGATAATCGCTCAGGCCTGTGAAACGGCGCTCATTTCGGCCGAGATGGCCCGAACGGCGGCGCGCAGCTTGGCCAGGGACTCTTCGATGTCGCAGGCTGCGCGCGTGTGCTTGATGTAGGGGGTGATGAGGGTGGCGATAATACTGTCGGCCCCCATGATGGGCGCAACCAGGTCCGTGACGCCCATAACGAAATCGCTGTCACGCCGCACGAAACCCTGAGCTCCCGCAGCTTCCGCCGTTGCGATATAGCTCGCCAGCCGGTGCTTATCGTAATGGGGAGCCAGCCGCTCACGCAGGCTTTCGCGCGCCTTTTCAGACGCGCAGCCGTAGAACATCAGGCCCGAGGAGGCGTCGATGATGTTGCGGCGATAACCAAGGCGAACGGAATAGCCGAGGTCGCCGGGGCTTTCGATCCGCGCGATGACGACGATCTGGTCCTCTGTCGGCACGACCAGATGACAGGACTGCACGGTTTCCTGAGCCAGATCCCGCATGATCGGCAGGGCGGCCTCGGTTAGAGATTTCACCGGCGCCTGGGCCATACCCAGGGAGAACAGCCGGTTTGTCGGGCGATACCCCTCCGACGTCGCCTCGATATATCCTCTGAACTCCAGCACCTGGATCATGCGGAAAAGCTCGCTGACCGAGCGGCCCAGTTCGACCGACATCTGAGAGGGCGTCATGGCGCGGCCGTGCGCGGAGAGCAGCTCCAGCACATCGAGACCCTTTTCCAGGGCCGGAGCGCGATACTTGCGGTCCGCGTCATCTTGAAAGGTCATGAAAAATCCTCCGCGCGCCAGCGTAACGGCGCGGCGCTGCCGCGCTAAACCTCTTTCTGGCATTACCAATGAAATAGATAGCCAGATATGAAAATATATGGACGACGCCTTGCCCATAGCCTAAGCCACAAGCGCTGTCCGCAAATCCAAGCTGCGGCGTCAACGACAAAATCTGGGGGAAGCGCGTGAAACTGGCGGCCATCGACCTCGTCATCCTCGCGATCTATGCGATCGCCATCTTCGCTCTGGCGCAGTGGGTGTCACGCGACAAGTCGGGCGCGCAAAAGACCTCGACCGACTATTTTCTGGCCTCCAAGAACCTGCCGTGGTGGGCCATCGGCGCTTCGCTGATCGCAGCCAATATCTCCGCCGAGCAGATCATCGGCATGAGCGGTTCGGGCTATGTCATCGGCCTGGCCATCGCCTCCTACGAATGGATGGCGGCGTTGACCCTGTTGATCGTGGGCAAGTTCTTCCTGCCGATCTTCCTGCGCAACGACATCGTGACGATGCCGCAGTTCCTGCAGCAGCGGTACGGCTCGACGATCCGCAACGTCATGGCGGTGTTCTGGCTGCTGCTCTACGTCTTCGTGAATGTGACCTCGATCCTGTGGCTGGGCGCCATCGCCGTGCATACGGTGACGGGCTTCAACCAGGATTACGCCATCATCGCCATCGGCGTCTTCGCCCTGGTCTATCAGCTGTGGGGCGGCCTGAAGGCGGTGGCCCTGACCGACATCGTGCAGGTGGCGCTGCTGGTCTGCGGCGGCCTGATCATCGGCTTCATCGCCCTTTCGACCATCGGCGGGGAAGGCGGCGCCGTCGCCGGCTTCCAGACCCTGCTGACCGACTTCCCCGAGAAGTTCGACATGATCCTGTCGAAGGACAATCCTCATTATCAGGAACTGCCCGGCATCGCTGTTCTGCTCGGCGGCCTGTGGGTCATGAACATCAGCTACTGGGGCTTCAACCAGTACATCATCCAGCGCGCCCTGGCCGCCAAGTCGGTGGGCGAGGCGCAGCGCGGCATCGCCTTCGCCGCCTATCTGAAGCTGCTGATGCCGGTGATCGTGGTGCTGCCGGGCATGGCGGCGCTGGTGCTGGCGCCGAACCTCAGCGCGCCGGACCAAGCCTATCCGACGATGATGAACCTGCTGCCGGTCGGGCTAAAGGGACTGGTCTTCGCCGCGCTTATCGCCGCCATCATCGCCTCGCTGGCGTCCAAGGTGAACTCGATCTCGACCATCTTCACCCTGGACCTCTACGCCAAGGTCAAGAAGGACGTGTCCGAGCACCATCTGGTGACCGTGGGACGCATCGCCGCCGTGGGCGCCGTGGTCATCGGCATCCTGACCGCGCGGCCGCTACTGGGCGGTTTCGATCAGGCCTTCCAGTTCATCCAGGAGTTCACCGGCTTCTTCACCCCCGGCATCGTGGTGATCTTCATCCTGGGCCTGTTCTGGAAGCGGGCCTCCGAGGCCGGCGCCCTGACTGCGGCCATCGGCTCGGTGGCGCTGTCGGCGGTCTTCTGGTGGCTGCAGGAAACGGGGCAGTTCATCTTCCCCTTCATGAACCGCGTCGGCCTGGTCTTCGTGGTGTCGCTGATCGCGGCGATCGTGGTGTCTCTGCTGGCTCCGGCCAAGCCCGACGCCATGAAGATCCGCCTGGACGGTGTCAGCTATCGCACCACGGTCGGGTTCAACCTGGCGGCTGTCGGCGTCGTGGCCTTCCTGATCCTGGTCTATTCGATCTGGTGGTGAGGACGGGGCCGTCTGGCGAGCCGAAATGACCGAACTGATCGGAATAGATTGGGGCACCAGCAACCTGCGCGTCATGCGGCTGGGTCCGGACGGCGCGGTGCTGGACCGGCGCGTCGATCCCCGCGGCGCCGGGCGGCTGGCCTCCGGCGACTTCGCCGGGGTGCTGGAAGAAGTGGCGGGCGACTGGCTGGACCTGGCGCCGGTGCTGATCGCGGGCATGGCCGGATCGCGCCAGGGCTGGGCGGAGGCGCCTTACGCCTTCTGCCCGGCGGGCGCGGCCGCTCTTGCGGCGCGTCTGGTGCGGCCCGATGCGACGCGCGACGTCCGCATCGTGCCCGGCGTCGCCCTGACTTCGCAGGGGCTGGGCGACGTCATGCGCGGCGAGGAGACCCAGGCGCTGGGCCTGTTCGGTGCGGACGAAGACGGCCTGATGGTCGCGCCCGGCACTCACAGCAAATGGGTGACGGTCGAGAAGGGCGCCATCGCCAGCTTCCGCACCCATCTGACCGGCGAACTGTTCGCCGCCGTGCGCCAGGCCACCCTGATCGGCCGCGATATGGGCGCGCCGGGCGCGGATGACGCCGCCTTCGACGACGGCGTGCGACGGGGGCTGTCCGATCCGGCAATCACCGCCCATCTGTTCTCCGTCCGGGTCCGGCGTCTAGCCGACGAACTGAGCCCCGATGGGGCGGCGGACTTCCTGTCCGGCCTGCTGATCGGCGCCGAGCTGGCGGCGGAGAAGGCCCATCGGGGCAAGATTGTCCAGGTGGTCGGCGAGGCGGGCTTGGGCCAGCGCTATGCGCGCGCCTTGGCCTTGGCCGGTTTCACGCACGTCCGCAGCACGCCCGGCGAAGCGGCCGTGGCGTGCGGGCTTCATCGCATCTGGAAGGCGATCCCATGACCCTGAGCGTCGAAACGGCTTTGAAGACCTTGCCTCTTGTCGCCATTTTGCGCGGCCTGACGCCAGAGGAGGCGGTCGATATGGGGGAGGCTCTGGTCGCGGCGGGTTTCACCTGCCTGGAGGTGCCGTTGAATTCTCCCCGGCCGCTGGAAAGCATCCGCTTGCTGCGCGACGCGATGGACGGTCGGGCGGTCGTGGGGGCGGGCACGGTACTGACGCCCCAGGCCGCGCAGGACGTCGCGGGCGCCGGCGGGCAATTGGTGATCTCACCGAACGCCGATCCGCGCGTGATCGAACGCACCAAGGCGTTGGGCCTGTTTTCCATGCCCGGATGCTTCACCCCAACCGAGGCGTTCTCGGCGCTGCAAGCCGGCGCCGACGTGCTGAAGCTGTTTCCCGCCGAACTGGCCGGGCCGGGGGCGGTCAAGGCCATGAAGGCGGTGCTTCCCAGGAGCCAACCGCTCTATGCGGTCGGCGGCGTCGAACCGGCCAACATAGATGACTGGCGTAAGGCGGGCGCCGACGGATTCGGCATCGGCTCGGCCTTGTACAAGCCCGGCCGGACCTCGGACGAGGTCGGCGCGGTCGCCCGCGCCTTCGTCACCGCCTGGGCAGGTGGCGGTCAGTGAGCGCGGCGGTCGAACTAGTCTGGGACGTCCAGGCTGAGTTGGGCGAAGGCCCTGTCTGGGACGCGGCCCGCGGGGCGGTCTGGTTCGTCGACATCAAGGGACGCAAGCTGCACCGCTATACCCCAGCGACCGACGCCAAGATGTCGTGGGACGCGCCGGACCAGATCGGCTTCGCCCTGCCGGCTGTGGATGGTTCGCTGATTTGCGGGGTGCGCGGAGGACTTCATCGTTTCGATACCGAAAACGGTGGTTTCAGGTTGATCCAGCCGGTCGAGCAGGATCGGCCCCAGAACCGGCTGAACGACGGCTTCGTCGCGCCGGACGGGGCCCTGTGGTTCGGGTCCATGGACGACAGCGAGGAACAGAAGAGCGGCGCCCTCTATCGCTGGTTCGGGGGCGAACTGACGCGGCACGACGATGGCTATGGCGTCACCAATGGGCCGTGCCTCAGCCCCGACGGCGCGACCCTCTATCACCACGACACCCTGGAGAAGACGATTTACGCTTTCGACCATGCGGACGGGGCGCTGTCGAACAAGCGCCGGTTCGGGGTGACGGAGGACGGCTACGCTGACGGTCCCAGCATGGACGCGGATGGCGTGCTGCATGTCGGCCTGTTCAACGGATGGGGCGTAGCGCGCTTTTCTCCCACAGGAGAGCGGCTTCGCAAGATCGACGCGCCCGTTCAGACGGTGACCAAGGCGGCCTTCGGCGGGGCGGACCTGCGGGACCTCTACATGACCACGGCCTGGCTGGGCAACGCCGACAAGCGCGCCGAGCAGCCAACGTTGGGCGGCCTCTATCGACTGCGGATCGAGACGCCCGGCCTGCCGCAGAACCTGATCCGGCTGTGATCGCTTCTAGGCAGGATATGTAGGCGGGGAAGACGGCCAGTCGGGTGCTGTCAGCTTAATCGCGTGCGGACAAAGTTCGCTCAACCCCGACCGATCTAACCGACCGCCGCCGCCCAAGCGGCCTCCGCTTCGGCGCGAAAACGTGGAAGGGTAGGGCGGCTGATCAGATGTCGTTGAACGTTGAAGGTGTTGTAGATCGCCGCGTGGGTGGTCAGAACACGCTGGGCCGAGGCTTGGGATTTGAAGCGGT
>JAEWDF010000017.1 GCA_023390245.1 Pseudomonadota bacterium | reverse complement strand
ATGTGCTGGACGAGGTCCACATGCTGTCGACGCAGGCGTTCAACGCCCTGCTGAAGACGCTGGAGGAGCCGCCGCCCCACGCCAAATTCATCTTCGCCACCACCGAGATCCGCAAGGTGCCGGTGACCATCCTGTCGCGCTGCCAGCGCTTCGACCTGCGCCGGGTCGAGCCCGACATCCTGTCAGAACACCTGTCGCGCGTCGCCGACCGCGAGGGGATGAAGATCGAGAGCGAGGCCCTGGCCCTGGTCGCCCGCGCGGCCGAAGGCTCGGTGCGCGACGGCCTGTCGCTGCTGGACCAGGCGCTGGTCCAGGCCGAGCGGGGCGAGGTGGTCAAGGCCGAGACGGTGCGCGACATGCTGGGCCTGGCCGATCGGGGACAGACCATCGCCCTGTTCGAATCGATCATGGCCGGCCGCACGCCCGAGGCGCTGGAGACCTTTCGCACCCTGTACGGCTTCGGCGCCGATCCGGTGCAGGTGACCAACGACCTGCTGGAGCATTGCCACGCGGCGTCGGTGGCCAAGATGCTGGGGCCGAACGCCACGCGGCTGCCGAACGACCAGGCGCAGAAGCTGACGGCGCTGGGGGCCGCCATTCCAGCCGCCCACCTGTCGCGGGCCTGGCAGATGCTGCTGAAGGCGCTGGACGAGGTGCGGCGCGCGCCCAATCCGGCCGATGCGGTGGAGATGGCCATCGTCCGCCTGGCCTACGCCGCCGACTTGCCGGGGCCTGAGGAGGCGCTGAAGCGGCTGACCTCGGGCGAGCCGATCGGCGGCGGTTCGGGCGGGCCTTCGCGTGGCGGGGGCGGCGGCATGGGAGGCGGCGGCGCCTCGGCCCAGCTGGCCGCGCGGCCGATGGTCCAGCCGGCCCTGCCCAATCCGCAGACCTTCGAACAGGTCGTCGCCCTGATCGGCGAGAAGCGCGAGGTCGGCCTGCAGATGGACGTGGAGCGGTTCGTGAAGCCGGTCTCGTTCAAGTCCGGCGCCATCGTCTATGAGAGCGTCGAGGGCGCGCCGTTCGACCTGGCGCGGCGCCTGGCGGGGCGGCTGAAGGACTGGACCGGCAAGACCTGGCTGATCGCCGCCAACGGCCAGGGCGGCGGCGAGACCCTGATCGAACAGCAGAAAAAGGCGCGTGCGGCCGAACGGGCGGCGGTGGAGAACGATCCGTTCGTGCAGTCGGTTCTGACGGCTTTCCCGGGCGCCAAGCTGGGCGAGATTCGCACCGTGGCGCCGGCGGTGGTGACGCCGGAGATTCCGGACGACGCGGAAAGCGACGAGGATTAGTTCTCCCTCCCCCTGCGGGGGAGGGTGGCTGAGCGCAGCGAAGCCGGGTGGGGAAGGCCAGGCGATCCATCACGATCCGAGGTGTATCGCCCTGCCGCCCCCACCCGGCCGCTTCGCGGCCTGCCCTCCCCCGCAGGGGGAGGGAGAATGCCGGGCGACGTCCCTATCTCACAAAATCTTCGCCGCCTCGTCGAAGCCCAGGCGCGGCGAGCGGGGGAACAGGTTGTCGTCGGAGCCGTAGCCCAGGTTGACGATGAAGTTCGGTTCGACATTCCCCTCGGGGAAGAACTCCGCCTTCACGCCCGCCGCGTCGAAGCCGGACATCGGGCCGACGTCCAGGCCCAGCGCGCGGGCCGCGATCAGGAAATAGCCGCCTTGCAGCGAGCTGTTGCGGAAGGCGGCTTCGCGCCGGCCCGTCTCGTCGGCGAACCAGTCGCGGGCGCCCGGCGCGTGCGGGAACAGCTGGGGCAGGCGGTCATGGAAGTCGACGTCCTGGCCGATGATGACCGTCACCGGCGCCTGGGCCGTCTTGGCCTGGTTGCCTTCGCTCATCAGCGGGACCAGCCGGGCCTTGGCCTCGGGCGAAGTCACGAACAGGAAGCGGGCGGGGGTCATGTTGACCGCCGTCGGGCCGAACTTGACCAGGTCGTAGAGTCTGCGCAGCAGCGCCTCGGGCACCGGCCGGACGGTCCAGCCGTTGCGGGTGCGCGCCTCGGTGAAGAGTTGCGCCAGGGCGGCGTCCGACAGCGGGGCGTCGCGTTGGGTTTGAGCGTCGAAGGCCATGGGGAGGCGTCCTGATCTGATTAGCAACGAATACAGGTGCTAATTAAGCCAATCCGCAACCGTATCAAGCGCAAAACGGGCGACGCTGCGTTTCCAAATGCGTGATCGGCGCGAAAGGCCCTGTCGCGCGCGCGGCCTTGGCCCTATCTAGAGGCCATGAAAGACCTGACCCAACTGATGCAGCAGGCCCAGGCGATGCAGCAGAAGCTGCAGGACGCCCAGGCGCGGATGGCCGAAACCACGGCCGAGGGCTCCTCGGGCGGCGGCCTGGTGACGATCGCCCTGAAGGGCCCTGGTGAGATCACCGCCGTCCGGATCGACGACAGCCTGCTGACGCCGGGCGAGGGCGAGATCCTGGCCGACCTGATCGTCGCCGCCCACGCCGACGCCAAGCGCAAGCTGGACGAACAGAACAACGCCCTGATGCGCGAGGCCGCCGGGCCGATGGCCGGGATGAACATCCCCGGAATGCCGAAACTGTTCTGATGGCCGCCTCCGCCGGGCCGGAGATCGAACGGCTCATCTCCCTTCTCGCCAAGCTGCCGGGCCTGGGTCCGCGCTCAGCCCGGCGCGCGGCGCTGGCGCTGCTGAAGCGGCGCGAGCAGTTGCTGGTCCCGCTGGCCGCGTCGCTGGCGGAGACGGCGGACAAGGTGGTGTCCTGCTCGGTGTGCGGCACGCCCGACACGCGCGACCCCTGCGCCATCTGTTCGGACGGATCGCGCGACAACGGCCTGATCTGCGTGGTCGAGGAGGCCGGCGCCCTGTGGGCCATGGAGCGGTCCGGCGCCTTTCGCGGCAAGTATCACGTGCTGGGCGGCCTGCTGTCGGCGCTGGACGGCGTGGGGCCTGACCAGCTGCGTGTCGCCGAACTGGTCGGGCGCGTAAGGGGCGGCGGGGTGCGCGAGGTCGTGCTGGCCCTTCCCGCCACCGTCGACGGCCAGACCACCGCCCACTACATCGCCGAACGGATTTCCGGCCCGGAGGTCGAGGTCACCTCTCTGGCGCGCGGCGTGCCGGTCGGCGGCGAGCTGGACTGGCTGGATGACGGCACCATCGTCCAGGCGCTGCGGGCCAGAAGACCGACCTGACGGCGGGGCGGGGCAGGCCCCGGGGACGGCGGATGTCGGCGGCTTTCCGCGATACGCGCTCACGCCGCCTCTCCCAGCGCGGCCAGGCCTGCGCGCGACGGACACAGGTCGTTGATGACGCAGGTCGAGCACTTCGGCCGGCGCGCGGTGCAGGTGTAGCGGCCGTGCAGGATCAGCCAGTGGTGCGCCTTGGGCAGCCAGTCCTCCGGCACGACGCGGAACAGCTGGGCCTCGACCTTCTCGGGCGTGGCGGCGTTGGCCAGGCCCAGGCGATGGGAGACGCGGAAGACGTGGGTGTCGACCGCGATGGCCGCCTCGATCCCCAGCTCGTTCAGCACCACCGAGGCCGTCTTGCGCCCGACGCCGGGTAGGGCCTGGAGCCCCTCGCGCGTCAGCGGGACCTCGCCGCCGTGCTGGTCCAGAACGATACGGGACAGGGCGATGACGTTCCTGGCCTTGTTCCGATACAGGCCGATCGAGGCGATGTAGGGGATCAGCCCCTCCTCCCCCAGAGCCAGCATCTGCTCCGGCGTGTCGGCGACCTTGAACAGCCGGTCGGTGGCCTTGTTGACCGAGACGTCGGTGGCCTGGGCCGACAGGGCCACGGCGACCACCAGGGTGAAGGGGCTGGTGAAGTTCAGCTCCGTCTTCGGGTCGGGCATGACGCCGGACAGCCGTTCGAAGATCGCCTCCACCCGGTCCGGGTCGGGCGGCCAGCCCAGGACCGGGATGGACGCCCCGGTCATCACGGAGGGACGGCGAGGGGCGGACGCCCTGCGCGGCTTCGGCGGCCTGGTCGACTTCATGCCCCGCTGTCCTCCCGACCCCGGCGCGGGTCAAGGCCCAGCGCCGCCAGGGCGGCGTCGGCGGCGCGCTCGCCCTCCATCCAGGCGCCGTGGGCCGTGCCGTAATAGACCGGCGCGGTCGCCTCTCCGGCCAGGAAGAGGCGGTCCTCGACCGTTTCGCGCAGGCGGGCGCGGTCGCCGGCGCGGCCGGGCAGGGCGTGGGAATAGGCGCCGCGCGAGAAGGGATCGGCGCCCCAGCGGGTCACGGCGGCGGGTTCGAGCCGCTTCCTCATGTCCGACCCCAGCGCCGCGACCAGCTCGGAGACGGCGAAGTCGAAGGCGGCGGCCGGCTCTTCCGCCTCCAGCCCCCAGGCCAGGTCGGCGCCGAAATAGGCCTCGATCATCGGCCGGCCGAAGGGACGCAGGTGGTAGCCGCCGGTCTGGGCCGTGTCGCTGCGCGTCCACAGCTGCGCATCGGCGGGGAAGTCCTCGGCGCCCCGCACCGTCATGTGGACCTTGGAGGCCAGGCCCAGTGGAACGCCGGCGACGGCCTCCAGCAGGGCGGGGACGGGCGGATCGATGCGAACCGTCTCGGCCGCCAGCAGGCTGTTGGGAACCGTCAGGATCATGGCGCGGGCCGACAGGTCCCCGCGGGAGGTCTCGACGCGCAGGATCGGGCCGGAGCGGTCGATCACGCGCACGGCGCAGTCCAGCACGGTGATCGGCTCGACCGGCCGGGCCAGGGCGGCGATCAGGCGACCATAGCCCTCGCGCACGCGCCAGTTCACCCCGGTGTCGCCATAGGCGTCGTAGTCCAGGGTCGAGACCTCGGCGAAGCGCGCGCCGTTCAGGGCGCCGGAGATGGCGTCCATCCGCGCGTTCCAGCGGCCATCCGGGTCGAACAGGTCGGCGGCGGGGCGATCCTCGCCGCGCCGAGCCGCCTGATGCACCCGGTCCTCGAAGGCGGCGAAGGCCTGGCGGAATTCGCCCTGCTCGGCCGGCGTCATCTCGTGGTTGAAGGCCTGGGTCTCCCAGGGCGGCGGGGTGCGGTCGAGGGTCAGGCCCTCGGCCTCGGCCCGCGCGGCCAGCCCATTGTCGTTGGCCGAGTGCAGCCAGCCGCAGCCCATGTCCAGGCCCTCGCCCCGGAACGGCAGGGTCCAGGCCCGGCCGCCCAGACGGTCGCGCGCCTCCAGCACGAGCACCGACAGGCCCGGCTGCATCAGCCGCCGGGCCGCCGCGATCCCCGCCGCGCCGGCCCCGACCACGACGATGTCCGCCTGGGCGGGAAGCGGATTGGAGGGGGCGGGTCCGGCGGTCATGCGGCCGGAATAACACGCCGAAACAGCCTGTGTTCATTGCGTCGCACAATGGCGGTTGATTTTTAGACGTTCGGGTCCATTTTAGCCGCCGCTACAAAACGCCGCACCATCTCCTCCCCCGGAATCCGCATGTCTCCCGAACTGAAGAAGCGCCTGCCCCTGTTCGTCGCCGGCCTGGTCGCCCTGCTGCTGCTGGTCGGCGGCGCCGTCTGGTGGATCAACGGCCAGCGGTTCGAGAAGACCGACAACGCCTTCGTCCAGGCCGACACCACCAATGTCGCGCCCCAGCTGTCCGGCCGGGTCACCGAGGTGCTGGTCGGCGACAACCAGCGGGTCGAAGCCGGCCAGGTCCTGGTCAAGCTGGACGATGCGGACCAGCAGGCCGAGCTGGCCCAGGCGCAGGCCAACCTTCAGGCGGCCATCGCCGCCGTCGGCAATGTCGACGCCCAGGCCGCGCAGGAGCAGGCCGCCATCGCCGCCCGCGCCGCCGCCGTGACCCAGGCGCACGCCCAGGCCAACCTGGCCAACGCCGAGGTCGAGCGCTACGGCAAGCTGGCCGAACAGGGCTGGGTGTCGCAGCAGCGCATCCAGACCCAGCAGGCCCAGGCCCAGACCGCGCGCGCCAGCGTCGACCAGGCCCAGGCGGCCCTGGTGGCCGAGCAGCGCACCGCCGGCGTCCTGGGGTCGACCCGCGAGCAGAGCGTCGCGGCGGTCGAACAGGCCCGCGCGCGTCTCCAGCAGGCGCAGATCGCGCTGGAGCGCACCGTGATCCGCGCACCCGTCGCCGGCGTGGTGGGCGCCCGCAGCGTCCGCGTCGGCCAGTATGTCAACGCCGGCGCCCAGCTGCTGTCGATCGTGCCTATGGGCGACGCCTATGTGGTGGCCAACTTCAAGGAGACGCAGCTGGGCAAGGTGCGCATCGGGCAGGACGTGGAGATCACCGCCGACGCCTTCCCCGGCCGCAAGATCCACGGCCGCGTCGACAGCTTCGCCCCGGCCACCGGCTCCGAATTCGCCCTGATCCCGATCGAGAACGCCACCGGCAACTTCACCAAGATCACCCAGCGCGTGCCGGTTCGCATCGCCGTGTCGCGCAGCGAGGGCGGCGTGGCCCTGCGGCCCGGCCTGTCGCTGGAGGTCAAGGTGGACCTGAAGAGCAGGGGCGGCCAGAGCTTCGCCGAGGCCGCCGGCGCGCAGATGGCCGCCGGCGGGGCCCCCGCCCAGTGACCGCCGCCGGCCCTGCGGCCGGCGTCGCGCCGGCTCCGGCGGCGAAGGCCCCGCAAGGCGGCCCCGTCGCCGGCCATCCCGAGATCAACTGGACCATGCTGCTGCTCGGCTTCGCCGGGATGGTGGTCGGCCAGTTCATGGCGATCCTGGACATCCAGATCGTCGCCGCCTCCCTGCCGCAGATCCAGGCCGGGGTCGGCGCCTCGGCCGACGAGATCAGCTGGATCCAGACCGCGTATCTGATCCCCGAGGTGGTGATGATCCCGCTGTCGGGCTTCCTGTCGCGGCTGTGGGGGACGCAGCGGCTGTTCCTGGCCTCCTGCGCCGGCTTCGTGCTGATGAGCATCGCCACCGGCCTGTCGTCGTCGATCGACACCATGATCCTGTTCCGGGCCATCCAGGGCTTCGTCGGCGGGGCCATGATCCCGACGGTCTTCGCCGTGGCCTTCACCGCCTTCCCGCCGTCGAAGCGGGTCACGGCCAGCGTGGTCATGGGCCTGATCGTGACCCTGGCGCCCACGGTGGGCCCGACGCTGGGCGGCCATCTGACCGAGTGGCTGAGCTGGCGCTGGCTGTTCTTCATTAATGTGCTGCCGGGTCTGGTGGTGATGTTCCTGGTCGGCCGCTACGCCAATTTCGACAAGGGCGACCCGTCCCTGGCCAAGGGTTTCGACTGGTGGGGCCTGGCTCTGATGGCCGTCTTCCTGATGAGCATGCAGTTCGTCCTGGAGGAGGGGTCCAAGAACGACTGGTTCGACGATACGAACATCCTGCTACTGACGGTGATCGCGGCGATCACCGGCCCGGCCTTCGTGTGGCGGTCGCTGGTCTATCGCCAGCCGATCGTGGAGCTGCGCGCCTTCGGCAACCGCAACTTCACGGTAGGGGTGGTGATGACCTTCATCGTCGGCGCGGCCCTGTTCGGCGGCACCTTCCTGCTGCCGCTGTTCCTGGGCCGGGTGCGGGAATACTCCTCGGCCGAGGTCGGCACCACCATGATCGTCTCGGGTCTGGCCATGTTCGCCACCGGTCCCTTCGCCGGACGGCTGGTGCGCCTGCTGGACGCGCGGGTGCTGATGTTCGCCGGTTTCATGATGTGCGCCTGGGGCATGTGGGAGGCCCACGCCGTCACCAACGAATGGGGCTTCTGGGAATTCGCCTCGGTCCAGGCCTTCCGGGGCGTGGGCGTGATGATGGCGATGATCGCCTCGCAGCAGGTGACCATGGCCACCCTGCCGCCGCACATGGTCAAGAACGCCTCCGGCCTGGTGAACCTGGCGCGCAACGTCGGCGGAGCCTTCGGCCTGGCGGTCCTGAACACCAGCCTGACGACCAATACGGCGCTGCACATGGCCGAGCTGACCAGCGGCATCACCCAGTCGGACCAGGCCATGCGCCAGATGATGGCCGGGATGAGCCAGCGCTTCGCCGACTCCATCGATCCCGCGGGCGCGGCGATGAAGGCGATCTTCGGCCTGCTGCAACGGCAGGCGACGACCCTGGCCTTCGGCGACGCCTTCGCCATGCTGGCCATCGGCTGCGCCTGCGCCGCCTTCGTCACCCTGCTGTCCCGCCCGGTCCGCGCCCCGGCCGGCGCGCCGCCCTCGGACGCCCACTGATGGCGCGTCATGTCGACGAGAGGAAGAGCGAGGCGATCCTCGACGCCGCCACGACCCTGTTCGCCGACAAGGGGCTGGCCGCCAAGATGGAGGAGATCGCGCGCCTGGCGGGGGTGTCGAAGCAGACCGTCTACAACCGCTTCGCCTCCAAGCTGGAGATCGTCGAGGCCCTGGCCAAGAAGCGGGTCGAGGACGTGACGGCGCCGCTGAAGACGGCGGGTGAACCGCAGGCGGTGCTGGAGGCCCTGGCCCTGACCCTGCTGAACAAGGTGTGCGCGGCCGACAAGATCGGCTCCATGCGCGGCGTCGTCCTGGTGTCGGTCGAGGCGCCCGAGATCGCCCACGCCATCTACGAGGCCGGGCCGCGCCGCAGCCTGGGCGCCCTGTCGGCCTGGCTGGCCGAGCAGGCGCGGCTGGGCCGGCTGGACGTCGCCGATCCGGACGAGGCGGCCGAGATGTTCTCCGGCCTGGTGCTGGGCCACGGCCACCTGCGCGCCATGCTGGACGTGCCGCAGCTGGCGCCGGAGTGGCGGCCGGCCCGCGCCCGGGAAGCGGCGCGCATCTTCGCGGCCGCCCATGCGCCCGCGGGCGCAGCCGACAAGGCTGGCGGAGCGGCGCCGAACCGCGCTAGTCCGGACGCCCGTCCCAAGGAGTAGAGCCATGCTGATCCCCCTGTCGTCCTGGCCCGAGATCGACGCCCGCCTGAACGACGGCCGGCCGCTGTCAAAGACGGTGGTGGTCCCGATCGGCTCGAACGAGCAGCACGGGCCGACGGGTCTCCTGGGCACCGATTGGCTGTGCCCCGAAATCATCGCCCATGCGGCGGAAAAGGCCGACGACGCCCTGATCGTCGCGCCCACCTTCAACATCGGCATGGCCCAGCATCACCTGGCCTTCGCGGGGACGATCAGCCTGCGCCCCTCGACCTTCATGGCGGCGATCACCGACTGGGTCTCGTCCTTGAGCCGCCACGGCTTCGAGCGGATCTATTTCCTGAACGGGCACGGCGGCAACGTCGCCACCATCGAGGCGACCTTCTCCGAAATCTACGCCGAGTGGAGCTTCGTGGAGGAACAGCCGCCGTTCGTGCTGAAGCTGAAGAACTGGTGGGATCTGCCGGGTGTGCACGGCCTGTGCAGCTCGATCTTCCCGACCGGCCACGGCGCCCACGCCACGCCGTCCGAGATCGCGGTGACCCAGGCAGCCTACCCCGATCGGATCAAGACCGCCGACTATTCGCCAAAGATCGCGCCGAACGGGCCGATCCGCGACGCGCTGGACTATCGCGCGCGCTTCCCCGACGGCCGCATCGGCTCCGATCCGGGCCAGGCCAGCCCGGAGAAGGGCCAGCGCATCATCGACGCCGCCGTCCCCACCCTGCTGAGGGACGTGGCCGACTTCGCCGCCGAGGCCCGACCCTGAGCCGCCGGGCCGTCGGACCGCTGGAGGCCGCGCGAGTCGGGGCCGAACTGGCCGCCGCCTCGGCCGAGGTGGTGGCGGCGCGATCCGTGATCCTGGCCGGGGCGCTGGCGGACCCGGCCTCCGCCGACCTGGCCGAGATCGCCCTGATGGGATCGGAAAAGGCGGTCGCCGCCGCCGCCTCGGCCGAGGCCCTGGCGCGGGCGCAGATCGCGGCCGGAACGAAGGCCGTCGAGCAGGCGATGACGGAGACGGAGCGGGCGCTGGACGCCGCCGCGCGCCTGGCCGCAGCCCGCACGCCGGCCGAGGCCGCGCGCATCCAGACGGACTATCTGGCGCAGTGGCTGGGCCGCGCCGGCGCCGCCTGGGCCGAGGCGCAGAACGCGGCCGTCCAGACCCAGCAGGCGGCGCTCGGACCGCTGCACGCGGCCGCCACGGCCAATGCGCGGCGGCTGCGGCGCGACTGATCGATTAGAACGGCAGCAGGTTGCGCTGGCGGCTGTAGCTCATGGTGCCGACGTTGGCGCCCAGGCGCAGGCCGACCCCGGTGCGGATCGGCGCCAGGACGATGCCGTCCGCCTGCTGGTAGTTCACGCCCAGCCCGCCGATCAGATAGGCCGAGCCCTCGACGCCGGGATAGCGGCGATAGACCATGTCGGGGTGGTACAGGCCGTAGACCAGGGTGAAGACCCGGCTGGCGTTGCCGCCCCAGTCCCAGCCGATCGAGGCGCCCTGCCAGAACACCTCCTGCGAGGCCGACAGGTCCTTCATGTGCAGGGCGCCGCGCCCGTAGCGCGCGCCGACGACGAAGGAGCCCGCGCCCTCCTCGCCCGCGATATAGGCGGTCGGGCGATCGCCCTGGTCGGCGAACACGCGCTCGATGGCGCCGCCCACGGCCTCGGCCGCGATGCCCAGCTCCTTGGAGCCGGCCGCGACCAGTTCGTCGAAGGTGTAGGACTGGGCCTGCTGGTCCGACTGGATCGGATAGTTCGGCTGCGGATTGGTCGCGCAGGCGCCCAGCGAGGAGGCGCCGGCGGCGGTGGCCAGGCCGGACAGGATCAGTTGGCGACGGTGCATGGACAGGCTCCGGAAGGCGGCGAGAGGTCGGCCGGCGCAGGCGCGCCGGGCTTTGCATCAGCGTCCCCGACCTTTGCGGCAGCCTTGCGGCTTCAAGGTTAACCGGACCTTACAGGGACACGTCTCCTCCCCGCTTTGCGGGGAGGGGGACCGCCCCCGGGGTCTCGCCAAAGGCGAGCCCGAGGACAGGCTACGCGGTGGAGCGGCTCCGGCGCCTGAGGGGACGCGAAGAACCCCTCCGTCTCTCCGCTGCGCTCCGAGCCACCTCCCCGCAAAGCGGGGAGGAGACAGGGTGTCAGGCCCGCAGCTTGCCGCCCTGCTTCTCGACCGCGGCGACGATCTTGGCGGTCAGCGCCTCGATCTCGGCGTCGGTCAGGGTGGCGTCGCGGGGCTGGATGACGACTTCCAGCGCGACGGACTTGAAGCCCTCGTCCACGCCCTTGCCGCGATAGATGTCGAACACGCGCACCTCGGCGATCAGGGCCTTGTCGGCGCCCTGGACGGCGCGGACCAGGTCTCCGACCGGCTTGGCCTCCCCGACCACGAAGGCGAAGTCGCGGCTGAGGGGCATCAGGCTGGACAGGGAGGCCGCCCCGCGCGCCTTGGAGGCCTTGCCGCGCGGCTCGGGCACATTGTCGAGCACGATCTCGAAGGCCAGCATCGGCGCGTCGGCGTCCAGCGCCTTCAGCACGCGCGGATGCAGCTCGCCGAACTCGACGATCACGTTCTTGGGACCCAGCTGCAACCGGGCGGAGCGGCCGGGATGCCACCAGTCGCGGTTCTGGCCCTGGACCAGCTGCAGCGCGCCGACCGGCGCGCCGATCTCCTCCAGTAGGGCGGTCAGGTCGCCCTTGAGCCGGAACAACGGCGCCTCGTCGGCGCCGTCCCAGAAGCGCGGCGCATGCGGCGCGACCAGGCCGGCGATGACCGTGCGCTGATCCTTGGGGCCGTCGCCCAGATAGATGGGGCCGATCTCGAACAGGGCCGCGTCGGCGAAACCGCGCGCGGCGTTGCGCGCCGCCGCCTGGATCAGGTTGGGCAGGGCCGAGGGTCGCATGCAGTCCAGGTCGGTCGCGATCGGGTTCTCCAGCACCAGCCGATCGTCCCCGCCGCCGAACAGGGCGGCCGTCGACTGCTTGGTGAAGGACCATGTGACGGCCTCCGCGTAGCCCAGGGCGGCCAGGGCGCGACGCGCGGTGCGCACGCGCGCCTGGCGCGGATTCAGCACGCCGCCGGAGGGGCGCGTCGCCTCGGGCAGGGGCGTTGCGGGCAGGTGATCGAAGCCCTCGATGCGCGCCACCTCCTCGACCAGGTCGGCGGGGCCTTCGACATCACGGCGGAAGGACGGCGGGGTCACGATCCAGGGCTCGGCCTGCCCGTCCGGCGCGGCCTGAACCAGAAAGCCCAGCTGGCCCAGGATGGTCCCGATGCGGTCGTCGGCCAGCTCCATGCCCGTCAGTTGCTTCACATGGGCCGGATCGAAGGCGACGGGCGCCGGATTGGCGGGCGGTTCGCCGACATAGACGATCTCGGACGGCTCGCCGCCGCACAGGTCCAGGATCAGCCGCGTCGCCAGCTCCAGCCCCGGGGTCACCGAGGCGGGATCGACCCCGCGCGCGAACCGGTACTGGGCGTCCGAATGGAGGGCGTGGGTCCGCCCCGTCTGGGCGATGACCAGCGGGTCGAACCAGGCGCTTTCCAGGAAGACGTCGACGGTGTCGTCGTCGCAGCCGGTCGATTCCCCGCCCATCACGCCGCCCAGACCGATGGGCCGTTCGCCGGCCGCGTCGGCGATGACGCAGTCGCTCGGCAGGGCGGCGTAGGTCTTGCCGTCCAGGGCGATCAGATGCTCCGGCTCGGCCGTTTCGCGCGACACCTGGCCGGCGCGCACGACGATCTCGGTCCCCGACAGCTTGGCCAGGTCATAGACGTGCAGGGGGCGGGCGCGGTCGTAGGCGATCAGGTTGGTGACGTCGACCAGCCGGTTGATGGGGCGCAGGCCGATGGCGGTCAGCCGCTGCTGCAGCCAGGCCGGCGACGGGCCGTTGCTGACGCCGCGGATCACGCGGCCGGCGAAGACCGGGCACATCTCCGGCGCCTCGATCCGCACCGAGACCGGCGACGGAAAGCCGCCGCGCACCACGGCGATGTCGAAATGCTTCAGCGCGCCGGCCCCGACGGCGGCCAGATCGCGGGCGATGCCGGCGACGCCCAGCCAGTCGGGCCGATTCGGCGTCACCTCGAAGTCGATCACCGGATCGGCGCCGAAGACGCCGGCGACCGGCGTGCCGACCGGGATCTCGGGCGGCAGCTCCTGGATGCCGTCGCTGTCCTCGGCCAGCTCCAGCTCGGCGGCCGAGCACAGCATGCCGTTCGACACCACGCCGCGCACCGGCTTCTCCACCAGGGTCACGCCCAGGCCCGGCACATAGGCGCCGATGGGGGCGTAGATGGTGGTCAGGCCCGCCCGCGCGTTCGGGGCGCCGCAGACGATCTCCTTCATCCCGTCGACAGTCTCGACCTGGCAGACCTGCAGCCGGTCGGCGTTCGGATGCCGTTCGGCCGAGATGATCTTCGCCACTGTGAACGGCGCCAGCTTGGCCGCCGGGTCGACGACGTCCTCGACCTCCAGCCCGGCCATGGTCATGGCCTCGGCGATCTGATGCACGTCCGCCTCGGTCTCGAGGTGGTTCTTCAGCCAGGAAAGGGTGAACTTCACGACGCGGCGGCTCCGGTCGTCTTCAGAGAGGCGGTCATGTTGGCGATGAAAGTCGCGTCGCCAGCGAAGCCGACACCCACGAACAGACAGCCTTCGAACACGCATCCGTCCACCGGGATGCCCCCGATGATTCGGGGGCCCGCCGCCTGGAGAAACAGATTTTTCACATCGCCGGCCACGTCGCCGAGGTTGGAGTTGACGAACTGCGTCGTCGCTCCGGGAATGATCACCGCCGGCCCGCGGATGACGCAATCGGTGAAGACAATGCCCTGGAACGACCCGCCGCGCCCGATCAAGGCGTCGAAAAGGCGGCCTAGCGGGATCAGCTCGCCGGCATAGCGGTCACGCTGGCCCAGGTCGGCGGGAACGGGCTTGGTGTTCTGCAGATCGTACATCGTTGGTCAGCTCAGGCCCGAGGCGGGATTGGGGGCGGAGAAGGCGGAGAAGCCGTAATGCGCCAGCCAGCGCGTGTCGGCTTCGAACATGGGGCGAAGGTCGGGCACGCCGTACTTCAGCATGGCCAGGCGATCGACGCCCATGCCGAAGGCGAAGCCCTGCCATTCGTCCGGGTCCAGGCCGCAGTTCCTAAGCACATTGGGATGCACCATGCCGCAGCCCAGGATCTCCAGCCAGTCGTCGCCGGTGTTGAACACCAGCTGGCCGCCGGAGCGGTCGCAGCGGATGTCCATCTCGGCCGACGGCTCGGTGAAGGGGAAGTGGTGCGGCCGGAAGCGCGCCTGCACCTCGTCCAGCTCGAAAAAGCGGGCGATGAAGGTCTCCACCGTCGTCTTCAGGTGGCCCATGTGGATGTCCCGGTCGATCACCAGGCCTTCGATCTGGTGGAACATCGGCGTGTGGGTGGCGTCCGAATCCTTCCGGAAGGTGCGGCCCGGCGCGATGATGCGGATCGGCGGCTCTTGCGACATCATCGTGCGCACCTGCACCGGGCTGGTGTGGGTGCGCAGCACCTTGCGTTCGCCCGTCTCGGGGTCGGGCTTCAGGAAGAAGGTGTCGTGGGTTTCCCGCGCCGGATGCTTGGGCGGGAAGTTCAGGGCGGTGAAGTTGTGGAAGTCGTCCTCGATGTCCGGGCCTTCGGCGACGGCGAAGCCCATCTCGGCGAACAGGGCGACCATCTCGTCCATCACCTGCATGGTCGGATGGACCCCGCCCTTCCGGCGCGGCCGGGCCGGCAGGGTCAGGTCGACACGTTCGGCCAGAAGCCGGGCGTCCAGTTCGGTGGCCTCCAGCTCGGCCTTGCGGGCGGCGATGGCGGCGCCGACGCGGTCGCGCAGGCCGTTGATGAGCGGGCCGCGTTCGCGGCGCTCCTCCGGGCTCATCGCGCCCATGCCCTTCAGCAGGCCGGACACGGAGCCGGACTTGCCGAGGGCGGCGACGCGCACCTCCTCCACGGCGACGACGGTTTCCGCCGAGCCGATGGCGTTGATCAGGTCGAGTTCGAGTTGGGCGAGATCGGTCATTTGCGCTGTGCCTTAGCGGGCGAGGGCGCGTTCGTCACCCTTCAAGGCGCGGCGGCGATCCCCGGCAGGTCCTCGGCCGGCGCCGCATAGGCCCGGACGATCCAGGCCGGCGGGTCTGGCTCCCACTGGATCGGCTGTCCGTCCGTATGCCGCCAGCGGTGCAGCCAGGAGATTCCGTTGGCCCGGACATAGGCGTCGGCATGGGCATAGATCGGGTCGGCCAGCGCCGCCTCCAGCGTCACGAAGCGATAGCCCCGCTCCAGATAGAGGGCGTGGATCCGCGGATACCAGTCGCGGTTCAGGGTGTGGGCGTGGAGCAGCAGCACCTGCGCCGGCTCCTCGCCGCCCGCGATCCCGGCGCTGTAGGGCTCGAAATGGTCCAGCACCCGCGCCATGTGCGCCACATAGGCCTCGCCGATCCGCCGCATCAGCGTCCGGTCGCCCAGCGCCTCGGCCTTGCGATAGACGTCGGCGAACATCCAGTCGTTGTTGTCTAGGGTCACCGGCGCGACGTCATAGCCCCGTTCCGCCAGGCCGGCGGCCATCAGGTCGTGCTTCTCCTGCGTCTCGCCGGTGAACAGATAGGGATGGCGGAACCAGTGCAGGCGCCGGCCCCGCGCCTCCAGAACCGCGCGCGTCGTCGGCGCGCCGGCGTCGACGTCGGCCAGCCAGGCCTCGGCCGTCATCCGATGGACGTTGACGTGGTGCGCCGTGTGGTTGCCCAGGTCGAGGCCCGCGTCCAGCCAGACATCCAGAGCGCGAGGCAGGGTGGAGGCGCGCGTCGCCTCGCACACCTTGCCCTCGTTGACGAAGGCCGTCGCCTGGGTGTCGAGCGGCGCCAGCATGGCGACGAATTCCTCCGTCAACGCCATCAGCCGCGCCGGATCGCACAGCGCCGCCTCGTCCGCCTGATAGGGCAGGTCGTCGAAGGTGAGCGCCACGCGCCGGTCCAGCGCCGCGCTGGGCGTCGACAGCATCAGGGCGGCGGCGAGGCTGAGGCTCAGGGCGTGACGGATCATGAGACGACCTTAGCGGTCGTTCGTCGGCCGGCAAGCCGCGACGTTTTTTCGATCCGATCCCGGAAGGAGTGTCGGAAACCTGCCGCGAAAGCTTCATCAACGGCAAAGTCGGCGTTAAATTTCAACCGCTAAGCCAGCCTCGCGAAGAGGAGGGCCGCATGCCGCTGATCGGGGATTTCGTCGAGGCCGTCCGGCCGGTCGCGCCGGGCGCCACCGGCGCCGAGGTGTTTGAACGGTTCCAGACCGAGCCCAACACCCTGGCCGTCGCTGTGGTCGACGAGACGGGGCGGCCGCTGGGCCTGATCGAGCGCAACGCCTTCACCCTGCGCATGGCCGCCGAGTTCGGCCGCGCCCTCTACGCCCGCCGCCCGGTGGAGAGCCTGATGGACCGCAACGCTCCGGTCGCCGAGGCCTCGACCAGCGCGGAAACCTTCTTCGAGGCCTATGGGGCGGCCGAGCTGGGCGCCCTGCTGGGCGGCTTCATCGTGGTGTCGGACGGCCGATACGTCGGGATCGGCACGGCGCTGCAGATCATCCAGGCCGGCGCCGCCGTCCACCGCCAGCGGGCCGAGGCGATGAGCGCCCTGGCCCGCGACCTGGCCTTTGCGGAGGCGCAGGCTAGCGCCTCCAGCCGCGCCAAGTCCGAGTTCCTGGCGGTGATGAGCCACGAGATCCGCACGCCCCTGAACGGCGTGCTGGGGGTCGCCGCCCTGATGGAGCGCAAACTGGAGCAGGCGGAGCTCCGTCCCTACGTCCGCACCATCATCGATTCCGGCCAGAATCTTCTGCGGCTGCTGACCGATGCCCTGGACATGTCGCGCGCCTCGGCCGGCATGCTGACGCTGGAGGAGGAGCCGCTGGACCTGTCGGCCCTGGCCGCCGACATCGACGCCCTGTGGCGGCCGCGGGCGGAAGAGAAGGCCCTGGCGCTGAGGGTCCGCGCCGAACTGGCGGCCGGCCGCTGGGTCTCGGCGGACGGCATGCGGATCAAGCAGCTGCTGAACAACCTGATCGGCAATGCGCTGAAGTTCACCCAGGCCGGAGAGGTCGCCGCCGCGATCGCGACCGTGGCCGACGGCGGCGACCGGCTGCTGGTCCAACTCACGGTCGACGATAGCGGCCCCGGCGTGCCCGAGGCGGCGGCCGCGACCATCTTCGAGCCCTTCAACACCGGCGAGGCGGGACGGGAAGGGGCCGGCGCCGGCCTGGGCCTGGCCATCTGCCGCCAGATCGCCGAGCGGATGGGCGGCGCCATCACGCTCAAGACCTCGCCCCAAGGCGGCGCCCGCTTCCAGGTTCGCCTGCCGCTGCGGCCCTGCACCGAGACGCGCGGAACCGCCCCCGCCCTGGCCGAACCGACCCCGCACGAGACGCTGCATGTGCTGGTCGTCGACGACAACGCCGCCAACCGCTTCGTCGCGGGCAAGCTGCTGGAGATGTTCGGCTGCACCGCCGAAACGGCCGAGAACGGCGCCGAGGCGGTCGAGGCTGTCCGCGCGCGTCCCTTCGACCTGGTCCTGATGGACATGAAGATGCCGGTGATGGACGGCGTCGCCGCCGCCCGCGCCATCCGGGCCCTTCCGGGACCCGAGGCCCGCCTGCCCATCCTGGCCCTGACCGCCAACGCCGACGAGCGCGACGAACTGGACTACATCGCCGCCGGCATGAACGGCGTCGCGCAAAAGCCCATCCAGCCCGACGCCCTGCTGAACGCCATCCGCCTGATCATGGCGGAGACGCAGACGTTCAGCGCGCAGGCGGCCTGACACCTAGAGAGGCGGCAAGTGCTGCTCCAAGAAGCTGACCGTTTCGGTCAACATCCTCTGGCGTGTCGCCGCCGTCGACAGGTAGTGATCTTCGCCTTCCAGTGCGATCAGACGGCCCTTCGCGCCGAGGGCGCGCGCCATGTATTCGCTCTGAACGAAGGGCACGGTCGTATCCTGGCGGCCGTGGATCAAGAGGATCGGTCCCTCGACCCGCGCCGCCAGCCGCGCGGGCGAAAAAGCGTCGATGGACGTGTCGTTCGCGCTGTCCGCGCCCATGAAACGGGACCAATAGCGCACTGCGGGGTTTGCATTGCCCCGCGCGCCGAGGCGCTGCTCCTCGAGAAGCATCTCACGCAAGTCCGACACTCCAGCCACCGCCACCGCGCACTTGTAGGCTCCCGGCTGGAGAGTCATCCCGGCCAACGCAGCATAGCCGCCATAGCTGGCTCCGACGATGCAGATGCGATCCGGATCGATGACCCCGTTCGCCGACAGGACCGGAATCGCGTCTGATATGTCGGTCTGCATCTTGCGGCCCCATTGGCCGTAACCCGCTTCGAGCAACTCCGCACCAAAGCCTTCCGACCCCCTGAATTGCGGTTGGAACACCGCATAACCCCGCGACGCCAACGCTTGGGCCCACCAGTCGAAGCTTGGATAATCACGGGCGGCAGGTCCGCCGTGCGGCATCATGATCAGGGGAAGGTTGCGCGCCGAACGGTCGGGCGGCAGCGTCAGATAGCCCATCAGATCCAGGCCATCCTGCGCCTTGTAGCGGACCGCCCGGACCTCGGCGACGGTGCTGATCGATGGATAGGACCGACCGATCATGGAGACTGAGCCGGCGTCCGCGTCGTAGAGATAGTAAGCGCCCGGCTGGCCGCTGCCCGTGACGAAGAACACGACCTTGGTCAGGTCATCGTTGTAGCTGGACAGAGACAACTGCCTGTTGGGCAGCGCGCCGCGGATGAGTTCCCAGGCCTGCTTCAGTCGTTCGTCGAAGAAGAGGTGTTCCTGGTAGACTTCCATGAAGCCGATCCCGACCAGCAGCCCGTCCTTGTCCTTGAAGACGCGATTGGGGGAGGGGCCGAGATCGACCGGCGTCTGGTTGATGTCGCCATCAAGGGCAAGTTCCATCAGTCGATAGTCGCTGTTCTTCGGTTCGGTGATCAGGACCGTGCCGTTGGTGCGGCCCAACCCGACAACGCCGGGGGTGTCCAGGAGCGCGCGAACGCGTCGAATGTCGCGCCAGCCGCCGCCTCGCGCCGCAGATAGCCGCCAAAGGCCGCCGCTCGGCTCATAGGCCACGCGTGCGACCACGTCCCCGGCCTCATTCTGGATATAGCCCCGGGTGTCGCTTGCCGCTGCAGCGTGACGCCGACCCCGGCCGCTGTTCAGGTCGATCCGGTAGAGGTCGAGAGAATAGAGTCCGTTTTCGTTCGTGACCGCCTGCGCATAGAGGACGGGCTGCCCATTGTAGCGACCGGGGGTCCATCGAAAAAGCGCATTGAAGGCTCGATGGTCCGCCGCCTGCATGGCCCGGGCCACCCGGCGCGTGTTGACATTGATGATGTCCAGTATCGCCAATTCTTCGCGACCGGCGAAGAATGGGACCTTCTCTGTCGTTGCGGACACGATCAGCACGTGATCGTCGGACGCCCACGCCACGTCCCGGACGCGGCGGTCGCTAGTCTCGACTATCGCCAGAACTTCACCTGATCGGGCCTGAACGACGACCTGCGACTGGTCGCCCTCGCGCCGGATATAGGCGAGTCTGCCCCCGTCGGGGGAGAGCGAGACGTCAGCAATGGCCGGCAATGCGCCATAGGCCTCGATTGGCGCGGGCGATGCCGTTTGAGCGAAGGCTGGCGCACCCGTGCCGACCGCCGCCGCGAACGCGACGGCCGCAAAAAGACGATTGTTGAACATGAAGCCCTCCCGACGCGAGGATTGCGACAAGATCAACCTGGGCGCAAGCGAGCTTTCGGAAGCGCCAAAAGAAAACGCCCGCCCCGGCGTGCGGGACGGGCGTTTGGTCTTTGGTCTGCCGGAAGGCCTCAGGCCAGGGCGGCGCGGACCTTGTCGGCGACGGCCTTGAAGCCGGCGGCGTCAGCGGCGATGGCGGCCAGGACCTTGCGGTCCAGTTCGATGCCGGCCTTGCCCAGGCCGTGGATGAACTGGCTGTAGGTGAAGCCTTCGGTGCGGGCCGCGGCGTTGATGCGCTGGATCCACAGGGCGCGGAAGTTGCGCTTCTTGGCGCGGCGGTCGCGGTAGGCGTATTGCCCAGCGCGGTCGACCGCGGCCTTGGCGGTGCGGATGGTGTTCTTGCGGCGGCCCTGGAAGCCCTTGGCCTGCTCCAGAACCTTCTTGTGCTTGGCGTGGGACGTAACGCCCCGTTTCACGCGAGCCATTTTATTTTTCCCTTCGGGAAGCCCCTACGTTCGCTGCGCGGCAGCTCACTTCTTGAGGGGCGTTCAGTTCAAATTCGATGCGATGAAAAGGTAGTCCGGCCCGCGCTTAGGCGTACGGCATGTAGGACTTGATCTTCTTGGCGTCGGCGTCGGCCATGGTCTCGGTGCCGCGGTTCTGGCGGATGTACTTCGAGTTATGGCTGATCAGGCGGTGGCGCTTGCCGGCCACGCCAGCCTTCACCTTGCCCGTCGCGGTGAATTTGAAGCGCTTCTTGGCGCCCGACTTCGTCTTCAGTTTCGGCATTTTGGTCTCCTTTGTTGGAGGGCTATCGTCCTTCGGACTACTTGAGCCCGAAGTTCCCGCCTTCCAGAGTTTGAGGACCGCCCAGGCATGCCTGTTCGCCCGGCGGCCCGGTACGCGAAGGCGCGGCTTCTACGCGAAGCGGGCCCTGAAGGCAAGATGAGTCAGCGGCCCACGGCGTGAAGGGCCGCGCCATGGTCGCGCAGCCATTTGCGATAGGGGCGGTGGTCGCCGACCAAGCCCTGGACCACCGACCAGTAGGCCGGGCTGTGGTCGGCGTGGACCAGGTGGGCGACCTCGTGGGCGGCGAGGTAGTCGATCACCGGCTCGGGCGCCATCACCACGCGCCACGAATAGCGGATCGATCGGTTGTGCGGGCTGCACGAGCCCCAGCGAGAGGTCGCGTCGATGATCGAGACCCGAACCGGCCCCTGGCCCAGGGCCTTGCGGTGATGCTCGGTGCGTTCGACCAGGGCGTCGCGGGCCAGCCGCTTCATCAGATTCTCGACGCGGCGGGCGTAGGCGGGACCCTCTCCGCCCGAGCGGATGACGGCGCCGTTCTCCACCAGGCGCGCGGCGCCGGCGCCCGGCGCAGCCTCCAGCCTCACAGGCCGGCCTCTCAGCATCAGGCTTCCGCCCGGTTCGATCGGATGGCCGTGCGGGCGCACGGCCAGCCGTTCGGAGATCCAGACGGACTTGGAGCGGGCGAAGGCGACCGCCTGGGCCAGGCCGCGCTCGCTGGGGGCGACGACCACCGCCTCTCCGGCGCGCGCGTCGATCCGCACCGACAGACGCCGGGCGCGCGGATTGACCGACAGTCTCAGGACGGGGCTGGGGCCGCCCGCCGCGTCAAGCGGCAGACGCTGGCCGTTGCGGAACGCCACTGAGGGCCTCGTTGCTGGCGATGAAGTCGCGCACGCGCGGATAGATCTCGTCACGGAAGCGCCGGCCGTTGAAGACGCCGTAGTGGCCGACCCCGGGCTGGACGTACAGGACGCGGCGGTCGTCGGGGATGTTGGGGCACAGGCCGTGCGCGGCCTGGGTCTGGCCGACGCCGGAGATGTCGTCCTTTTCGCCCTCCACCGTCATCAGGCCGATGTCGGCGATGGCGGCCGGATCGACCTTGCGGCCGCGGTGTTCCAGCAGGCCGCGCGGCAGCAGATGCTGCTGGAAGACGATGTCGATGGTCTGGAGATAGAATTCCTCGGTCAGGTCCAGCACCGACAGATATTCGTCGTAGAACTCCTCGTGCTTCTCCACCCCGTCGCCGTCGCCGGCGATCAGGCTGTTGAAATAGTCCCAGTGGGCGTCGCGGTGGCGGGCCTCGTTCATCGACATGAAGCTGTAGAGCTGGACGAAGCCCGGATAGACGCGCCGGCCGAAGCCCGGATAGGGCCAGGGCGCAGTGTGGATCATGTTCGACCTGAACCAGGCGAAGGGCTTTTCCTCCGCCAGCTGGTTGGTGACGGTCGGCGACAGGCGCGCATCGATGGGCGAGCCCATGAAGGTCATGGAGGCGGGACGGTTCTCGTCGCCGTCCTCGGCCATCACGGCGGCGGCGGCCAGGACCGGCGGGCCCGGCTGGCAGACGCCGACGACATGGGGGCGCCCGCCGACCTCGGCCAGCATCATGCGGACGTGGTCGATGTAGTCGAAGAAGTCGAACCGTCCCTCCAGCACGGGGACCTGGCGGGCGTTGATCCAGTCGGTGACATAGACGTCGTGGTCCTGGAGGAAGGCCTCGACCGTGCCGCGCAGCAGGGTGGCGTAGTGGCCCGACAGCGGCGCCACGATCAGCACGGCCGGGCCCGACGCCGGCTTTCCGGCGCGCTTCAGGTCGCCGATATTGCGTGCGAAGCGGACCAGGCGGCACCAGGGGCTGCGCCAGATCACCTGTTCGACGGTGCGCACCGGCTTGCCGTCGATGTCGATGGTTTCCAGCCGCCAGTCCGGCTTGCCGTAGCGGCGCGTCACGCTTTCGAACAGTTCGGCGGAGGCGTAGGCGGTGCGGCCCAAGGCCGTATCGGCGGCCGGGTTCAGCGGCGATGTCCAGAAGCGGCGGGCCATCTGGGCGCCGACGCGCCAGGGCAGGGCGGACTGGTAGGCGAGTTCGTGAAACGCGTAGAGCATGTCGATCCGTGCGGCCTGCGCCGTCTTGCTGCAGAGCAGCATAGAACGCGAAACTGTGCAAAACGAATATGGACTGAGCGCAGCGAAGACTCCGGAACCTCGGAGAGGGCCGCGCTCACGATCCGGACGGCGTCAAGGGCCGGAGGGCGCCGGCGCGCCTTCGGCCAGCAAGGCGTCGATCAGGGCGTGGGCTTCGGGGCTGTTCCAGTCGGCCTCCCCGGCGAAGATGGCGCGGATGCGGCCCTGGCGGTCCAGGAAGAGGGTGCGCGGCATGGCGCCCTTGCCCGGGAATTCGAACGGCAGCTGGAACTTGATGTCGCTGTAGAGCGGCAACGGCTCGTGCACGTCGATGAAGCTCTTGGCGTCGGCCAGGGCGTCCTGGGTGGCGTCGACGTTGATCGGCAGGACGATCAGGTCCTCGTTGGCCCGATAGGCCTGGGCCAGGCGCGCCAGCGTCGGCATCTCCGTCCGGCACGGCGCGCACCACATGGCCCACAGATTGACCACCACCACCTTGCCCTGGAAGGCGGAGAAGCGGACGGCGGTGCCGTTGCGGTCGCGGAAGACGTAATTTGGCGCCGGCTGGAGTTCGGCCGGGGTCTCCAGCCGCTCCAGCGGGCCGGTCGCGAACCGGGCCAGGTCGCTTTTCGCCGCGGCGGGGGCTTCGGAGGGTTGCGTGTCGCGGCGGTGACTGGCGTATAGCGACATCGCGACGCCGCCGACGCCGGCGACGACGCTGATCGCCACCACCGCCCCGACGACCGCCCAGATCGCCTTCCTGGAACCCTTCATGACCGACGACGCCTCCCAGACCTCCGCGACTAAGGCCCCGGCCAAGCCCGTGGGTCAAGACATGTGGGGCGGCCGTTTCTCGTCCAAACCGGCCGAGATCATGCAGGCGATCAACGTCTCCATCGGCGTGGACCAGCGGCTGTGGGCGCAGGACCTGGCCGGGTCGCGCGCGCATTGCCGCATGCTGGCCAGGCAGGGGATCATCGCCGCTCCGGACGCCGAGGCGATCCTGAAGGGGCTGGACGCGGTCGAGGCCGAGATCACGGGCGGGACCTTCCCCTTCCGCGACCGGTTCGAGGACATCCACATGAATGTGGAGGCGCGCCTGAACGAGCTGATCGGCGAACCGTCGGGCCGCCTGCACACCGCGCGCAGCCGCAACGACCAGGTGGCCGTCGACTTCCGCCTGTGGGTCCGCGACGCCTGCGACCGCACGGTGGCCCAGCTGAAGGCGTTGCAATCGGCCCTGCTGGACCGCGCCGAACAGCACGCCGGCGACCTGATGCCCGGCTTCACCCATCTGCAGACCGCCCAGCCGGTGACCCTGGGTCATCACCTGATGGCCTATGTCGAGATGTTCGGCCGCGACGCCGGCCGCTTCGCCGATGCGCGGACCCGCATGAACGAGAGCCCGCTGGGCGCCGCCGCCCTGGCCGGCTCGCCCTTTCCGATCGACCGCCACATGACGGCGGGCGAACTCGGCTTCGACCGGCCGATGGGCAATTCGCTGGACGCGGTGTCGGATCGCGACTTCGCGCTGGAGAGCCTGGCCGCCGCCTCCATCTGCGCCGGCCACCTGTCGCGCTTCGCCGAGGAGATCGTGGTGTGGATGACGCCGATGTTCGGCTTCGCGACCCTGCCCGACGACCTGACCACCGGCTCCTCCATCATGCCGCAGAAGCGCAATCCGGACGCGGCGGAGCTGGTGCGGGCCAAGACCGGGCGCATCCTGGGGGCCTTCGTCGCCCTGTCCACGGTGATGAAGGGGCTGCCGCTGGCCTATTCCAAGGACATGCAGGAGGACAAGCCGCCGGTGTTCGAGGCGTTCGACGCCCTGGACCTGGCGATCACCGCCATGACGGCCATGGTCGCCGCGCTGAAGCCTGACACCGCGCGGATGGCCGAGGCGGCGGGCTGGGGCTTCTCCACCGCCACCGACCTGGCCGACTGGCTGGTGCGCGAGCTGAACCTGCCGTTCCGCAAGGCGCACCACGTCACCGGCGCGGCGGTCAAGCGGGCCGAGCAGCTGGGCGTGGACCTGGTGCAACTGCCGCTGGACGAACTGCGGAAACTGGACGCCGGGATCACCGAGGCGGTTTACAAGGTGCTGTCGCCCGAGGCTTCCTGCGCCAGCCGCCAGAGCTTTGGGGGAACCGCGCCGGAACAGGTCCGCGCGCGCATCGCCGACTGGAGAAGCCGCCTGTGAAGAAGACCCTGATCCTCATGGGCGCGCTCGCCCTCCTGACCGCCGGATGCGGCCGCATGGCCGACCTGGAATCGCCGGCGCCGGAGCGCGCCACGCGCGACCGCAGCAGCCCCAGCCTGCCCGATCCGGCGATGGTCAACCGGCCGTCCAGCAGCGTGCCGATCGACGGCGGCCCCAACAATCCGCTGGGAACCCCGGCGGCCCAGAACGATCCGCGCTAGGCCTTGCACCACTTCGACCTGAAGGACGGCGTGCTGCACGCCGAGGGCGTCTCGCTGGAGACGCTGGCCGACGCCGTCGGCACGCCGGTCTATGTCTATTCGACCGCGACGCTCAAGCGGCACTATGGCCTGCTGCGCGCCGCCGCCGATGCGCATCGCGAGGCGCTGGGCGACGCCCTGATCGCCTTTGCGGTCAAGGCCAATTCCAACCTGTCGGTGCTGGCGACCCTGGCGCGGATGGGCTCGGGCGCCGACACGGTGTCGGAGGGCGAAATCCGCCGCGCCCTGGCCGCAGGCGTGCCGCCGGAGAGGATCATCTTCTCGGGCGTGGGCAAGACCGACGGCGAACTGGCCTTCGCCATCCAGGTCGGGGTGCGCCAGATCAACGTCGAGTCGGGCGCGGAGCTGGACCGGCTGACGATGGTGGCGGCGGCGCTGGACGCCAGCCCGGCCATCGCCATCCGCGTCAATCCCAACGTCGGCGCCGGCGGTCACGCCAAGATCACCACCGGCGGCAGGGGCGACAAGTTCGGCGTGCCGGTGGAGGAGGCGCTGGACCTCTACGCCCGCGCCTCGGCGTCGGGCCACGTCACCCCCGTCGGCCTGGCCTGCCATATCGGCAGCCAGATCACCGACCTGGCCCCGCTGGAATCGGCCTTCCAGGTCCTGGCCGACATGACCCGGACCCTGCGCGGCCAGGGCCATGCGGTGACGCGGCTGGACCTGGGCGGCGGCCTGGGCGTGCCCTATTCCGGCGGCGCGGAGCCCCCGTCGCCGGCCGACTATGTCGCCATGGCGGCGCGCGTGCTGGCGGGCCTGGACGTGGAGGCCGCCTTCGAGCCCGGCCGCCTCCTGGCCGCCAACGCCGGCGTGCTGCTCAGCCAGGTGGTGCAGGTCAACGAACGCTCGGACGGGCGGCGCTTCCTGGTGCTGGACGCGGCGATGAACGACCTGATGCGCCCGGCGCTGTACGACGCCTTCCACGACATCGTCCCCGTGCGCCCGGTCGGCGGCGACGCCCGGCCCTGCGACGTGGTCGGCCCGGTGTGCGAGACCGGCGACACCTTCGCGCGCGACCGCGCCCTGCCGCCGCTGGAGGCCGAGGATCTGGTCGCCTTCACCGGCGCCGGCGCCTATGGCGCGGTCATGGCCAGCGAATACAACAGCCGGCCCCTGGTCCCCGAAATCCTGGTCGACGGCGACCGCTGGGCCCTGATCCGGCCGCGCCCGACCTATGAGGAGATGCTGGACCGCGAGCCCTTCGCCGACTGGCTCTGAGCGGGACAGTCGGGACCGATACTGTCGGGACAACGGGGACATCGGCGCGGCGATTGTGAGGACAGGGCTGGCGATCGACCCGCCTGGGTTCGCTGTCCGGTTAGACTCGGGACGGCCGATTCTCGACGGCCGGGTCTTTGACATCGAAATATTACGCGGGCGCCGCGAAGAAGGCCGTCACCCTCGGGCTCGTCCCGAGGGCCCATGGCTGCGGCGCTCGGGGCGGCTGCGTGTCGACCCTCCGAGAATCCATCCGATCGCTGGCGGGGCCGTGGAATGGATCCTCGGGACGAGCCCCAGGATGACGGGATCGCGCAATCCGAGACGCCCCTGCCATCGCTTTCACGCCCGTTTCCGGGTCACGCGAGACTTCGGGGACGTCAGTCCAGGGCGCAGACGTCCGGCAGGCCGCGCAGGGCGCCGGCGTGGTCCAGGCCGTAGCCGACCAGGAAGCGGTTCGGCGCCTCCCAGCCGACGAAGTCGGGCTCCGGCGCGCGGGGCCGCGGCCAGGGCTTCCTGGCGAAGACGCAGGTCAGCACCTCCGACGCTCCGGCCTCGCGCGCGATCCGCACCGCCTCGGCCAGCGACAGGCCGGTGTCGAACACGTCGTCCAGGATCAGCACCTTGCGGCCGGCGATCGGGCGCTGGAACGGCGCGCGGACCTCGATCCGGCCCTTGCTGGTCCGGTCGTCGCCATAGGAGGCTAGCCACAGGGCGTCGAAATGGACGTGGCGGCCGACGCGGGCCAGGGCGCGGGTCAGGTCGGCGGCGAACCACAGGCCGCCGGTCAGCAGAACGGCGGCGACCGTGTCGTCGTCGATGGCGGGCGCGACGCGGGCGGCCAGGTCGGCGACGATGCGGGCGACCTCGGCCTCGGGCAGGAGGACGGCGGGCTTCGGGGCGGTGTCAGCCATGTGCGGCGGATAACGCCTCGGCGGGGGCGCTGTCCACCACCGGAATCGGCTGGGCCTCGACCGGGGCGCCGTCGGCGCCGGGCAGGCCGGGCGCCATGGCCGAGCGCAGACCTCCCGCCGCCGCCGTCACGGGCGGGGCGCTCCGCAGGGGCTGGGCCGGCGTCTGGCGCGGCGCGGCGGCCTTCGGCGGAACGGGTCGGGCGCGCCGTTCGACCGGCAGGAAGTCGACGCCGATGTCGGCCGCATGGCCGCCGGGGTCGGGGATCATCACCGCGAAGCCCTGCACCTTGCCTGGCAGGACGGGGGCGGCGTCGATCTCCACCACGCGGAAGGCCAGTTCGGCGCCGTGGCCGTCCAGCAGGGCGACGCGCACCGGCGGGGCGACGATCTCCTCGTCGCGGACGTTGCGCAGGGCGCCGGAGACCAGGACCGCGCCGGGATGGTTCGGCGCCTCCCTGGCCGACAGGGCCTCGAAGTCCAGGCCGACCGGGTTCACCGGGGCGCCGACCATGGCGTAGGCGGCGGCGGCGCGGGGAAAGGCCTCGACCACCTCGATGCGGAACAGCAGGGCCGAGACGATCAGGGCGACGAAGACCCCCGCCAGCCCGGCCCAGACGGCCCCGTGGGTCGCGGCGCGGCGCAGGCGGCGCTGCTGCTCGGCGCGGGCGCGGAAGGCGCGCGGCAGCTCCGGCGCAGGGGTTTCGGCCAGGGTCGGCTCGGGCGCCGGGTCGGGCTTGATCACCGCCTTGGGCTCGGGCGCGACGGTCAGTTCCAGCGGCTCGTCGCCGGCGGCGCGCCAGACCTCGCCGCACGACTGGCAGCGCACCTTGCGGCCGTTCGGCCCGACGGCGTCGTCGGGAATGAAATAGCTGGTGGCGCAGGCGGGGCAGGTCAGTATCATGCTGTCCGACTGCGAGGCTTGACGCCCCCTCCCGAAGGGACGACCTCGCGCCCCGTCCTAGAAACCGTTCGATGCCGTCCTCGCCCGCCAGCGCCGCCGAAACCGCTCCCGCGTCCGAAACCGTCCGCCTGTCGGGCGTGGGCTTCGGCTATGCGGACGCGCCCGGGATTCTGCGGGACGTCAGCCTCAGTCTGCCGCGCGGCTCTTTCCACTTCCTTACCGGCCCGTCGGGGGCGGGCAAGTCGACGCTGCTGCGGCTGCTGACCCTGACCGAGCGGCCGCAGACGGGCCGCATCCGCCTGTTCGGCGCCGATGTGACCGGCGTCGACCGGCGCGACGCGCCGGCCTTCCGGCGGCGCATGGGGGTGGTGTTCCAGGATTTCCGCCTGCTGGACCACCTGTCGGCCTTCGACAACGCCGCCCTGCCGCTGCGCCTGGCCGGCGGGCGCGAGGCCGACTACGCCGCCGACGTGGAGGAGATGCTGAAGTGGGTCGGGCTGGGCGCGCGGATGGAGACCCGCCCGCCGGCTCTGTCGGGCGGCGAGAAGCAGCGGCTGGCCATCGCCCGCGCCGTCATCACCCGGCCGGGCCTGATCCTGGCCGACGAGCCGACCGGCAGCGTCGACGCCGTCATGGCCGAGAAGCTGCTGCGGCTGTTCCAGTCGCTGAACCGGCTGGGCGCCACGGTGTTGATCGCCAGCCACGACCAGGCCCTGGCCGAGCGCTCCGGCGCGCGGGTGCTGCGGCTGGAGAAGGGACGGCTGGCTGAGGCCGGGCGCGCCGCCGCATGATCGCCCGCCTCCTGCCCGCCCGCCGTCCCGGACTCTTGCCGCCCGCCGCGGCCGGCGAGCCGTGGCTGATGACCGTCATCGCCGTGCTGTGCTTCCTGGCCTGTCTGGCCGCCGTCGCCGCCTCGGCCGCCGACCGCGCCGCCCACGGCTGGGCGCGCCAGCTGGGGGCCGAGGCGACGGTGCAGGTG
>JAEWDF010000013.1 GCA_023390245.1 Pseudomonadota bacterium | reverse complement strand
ACCGCCTTTGCCCGGCGAATCTTTGCCGACAACGACTGGCCAGTGATCGACGTGACGCGGCGATCAATCGAGGAAACGGCGGCGGCGATCATCAATCTTCATCAGAAGCGCGTGGAGGACGAAAGTGCCTGAGCTGGTCCTGGCCTCGCAGAGCGCGGCGCGGCGGGCGATGCTGACGGCGGCTGGCGTGCCGTTCGAGGCGCTTAGCCCTCACGTCGATGAGGACGAAATCAAGGCGTCGCTGAAGGCGCAAGGAAGCGGGGCCCGCGACATCGCTGACGCGCTTGCCGAGGTTAAGGCGGTGAAGCTTTCGAACAAGCTGCCGGGCGCTCTCGTGCTGGGGGCGGACCAGGTACTGGTCACCGCGGATGGAGCGTTGCTCGACAAGCCGACCGATCGCGCCGCGGCGGCGGCGCAGCTGCGGGGGCTGGCCGGGCAGGAGCACCGGCTGATCTCCGCCGCGGTGGTGGCGGAGAACGGCAAGCCGGTGTGGCGGGTCGTCGACAGCGCCAAGCTGAGGATGCGGCAATTCGGCGACGAATTTCTGGACCGCTACCTCGATGCGGAAGGGGAAGCGATCCTCGGCTGCGTCGGGGCGTACCGGCTGGAGGGACTGGGCGCGCAATTGTTCACCAAGGTCGACGGCGACCATTTCACGGTGCTCGGTCTGCCGCTGCTTGCGCTGCTCGATTATCTGCGCGTCCGCGGGGTCATTTCCGCATGACCATCCATCCCAACAGCCGTCATCCCGGCGGAGGCCGGGGTTCAGCACGACGGTCCGACTGGATCCCGGCCTTTGCCGGGATGACGGAGTTTTTTGAATGGCTCGACTGACGCCCGCATCCGCCGGAATCTTCGGATGGCCGATCGCGCATTCGAAGTCGCCGGTCATCCACCGCTTCTGGCTCGGCAAGCTTGGGATCGATGGCGACTATTCGCGCTTCCCCGTCTCGCCCGAAAAGCTCGGCGCGGCGGTGAAGGCGCTGCCGGCGATGGGGCTTCGTGGCGTCAACGTGACGGTGCCTCATAAGCAGGCGGTAATGGCGCATCTCGATCGCATCGACCCGCTCGCCGAGAAGATCGGCGCGGTGAACACGGTGGTGGTCGAGGACGACGGAGGGCTGGCCGGCTACAATACCGACGCGGCCGGGTTCCTCGAGCCGCTGCGGCCCCTGCTCGCCGAGCGGCATCTCTATCGGATCGCGCGGATTCTCGGAGCCGGGGGTGCGTCGCGGGCGGTGGCGCATGCCCTGTGGAGCGAGGGGTTCGACCTGGTGATCGCGGCCCGAGACGTTGGCAAGGCGCGGTCGCTTCGCGCCGAGTTCGACGCCGAGGACAATCGTTGCGTGGATCTCGCGCACTTCGGAGCCCCGACCGACTTCGCCTTCGATGATCGCAAGGGAATCCTCGACCTGGTGGTCAACACCACGCCGCTCGGCATGAAGGGGCAGCCGCCGCTGCCGTTCGATTTCAGCCACGCGCCGCCCGGCGCGGTGTTCTACGACGCCGTCTACGCGCCGCTCGAGACCGAGCTGCTCGCGGGCGCGCGGGCGCGAGGACATCAGGTGATCGACGGCCTGGCGATGCTGATCGGGCAGGCGGCGCTGGCGTTCGAACTCTTTTATGGGGCGCCGGCGCCGCGACAGTTCGACGCCGAGCTCAGGGCAATCCTGACAGCATGATCGTGCTGGGTCTCACCGGATCGATCGGCATGGGCAAATCGACCGTCGCCGCGATGTTCCGGGAGCTCGGCGTACCGGTGTTCGATGCCGATGCGACGGTGCGCGCGCTGCAGGGGCCAGGCGGCAAGGCGCTTCCGGCCATCGAGGCGATGTTCCCGGGAACGACGCATGCGGGCGGCCTCCACCGGGAAAAGCTCGGCGCGCATGTCTTCGGCAATTCGCAGGCGCTGGCGAAGCTGGAGCGGCTGATCCATCCGCTGGTCGGCATCGAGCAGCGCGATTTCCTGCGCCGCCACCGGCGGCATGCGATCGTCGTGCTCGACATTCCGCTGCTGTTCGAGGGGCAGAGCTGGCGGCTGGTCGACCTGACGGTCGTGGTGTCGGCGCCGGCGCGGGTTCAGCGGGCCCGCGTGCTGCGGCGGCCGGGAATGACCGAGGCCAAGCTCGACGCGATTCTCGCCAAGCAGATGCCTGACGCCGACAAGCGCGCGCGCGCCGATGTCGTCATCCCGACCGGACTGGGCCTGGCGGTGACGCGACGGGCGGTTCGTCGCCTCGTCACTTGCTTATCTCGCGGTGGAGTCGCATCTGCTCATCGATGCGTGAAATCATTTTCGACACCGAGACGACGGGGCTTTCGCCGCTCGACGGGCACCGGCTTGTCGAGATCGGCTGCGTCGAGATCGTCCATAAGGTAGAGACCGGGCGGACCTTCCACGCCTATCTCAATCCGCAGCGGCCGATGCCGCGCGAGGCCGAGGCGGTCCACGGGCTGTCGGACGCGTTCCTGGCCGACAAGCCGTGCTTCCACGAGATCGTCGACGACTTCCTGTCGTTCATCGGCAACGCGCCGCTGGTCGCGCACAATGCGATGTTCGACCTGGGGTTCATCAACCACGAACTCCGCAAGGCAAAGCGCCCGCCGCTGTTCGTTGAGCGGATGATCGACACGCTGCAGATCGCGCGGTCGAAGCTGCCCGGCGCCAAGCACAGTCTGGACGCGCTCTGCCAGCGCTACAACGTCGACCTTTCGGCGCGCGGCAAGCACGGCGCGCTGCTCGACGCGCAGCTGCTGACCTGCGTCTACGTCGAGCTGACCGGCGGGCGGCAGATCGGCATGGAGCTGGAGATTGCCGAGAGCGCCGTTCCCGAGGTCAGAGCCGCCTACGAGCGCGTCATGCACGCGGCGCGGCTGCACCACGCCTCCGAGCACGAGCTGGAGCGTCACCGCCAGATGGTGGCGACACTGAAGGACCCCGTCTGGCTGATGGAGTAAGCAACCGGCGGAGGTTTCCGCCGTTACGTTAGGATTAGCGTTCCGCGTTTTTACGGGATGTTCCGGGTTAAGCCCCTAGCCGAAAGGACCGACATGGATATTCGCGTTTCCGGTCATCAGGTCGAGGTCGGTGAAGCGTTCAAGACGCTCGCCCAGACTCGCATGCAGGGCATCGCCAAGAAGCATTTCGCGCGCGCCGTCTCGGCGAACGTGACGCTGGGACAGGGCCCGCACGACAACGGCTTCATCTGCGACATCTTCATGCCGGTGACCCAGGGCCTGGTGCTGAAGGGATCCGGGCGCAGCCCGCAGGAGGCGAACATCGCCTTCGAGCAAGCCGCGGACAAGATCGAGAAGCAGCTTCGGCGCTACATGCGCCGGCTGAAGGACCGCCACAGCACCGGCGCCAGGAACGGCGCCGCCAATGGCGAGGATTTCGAGTATAACGCCGGCTATACGGTGTTCCGCGGCGACGACGCCGAGGAGCCGGCCGACAATCCGGTGGTGATCGCGGAGACCAAGGTCGACGTGCCGACCGCCAGCGTCTCGGACGCGGTGATGATGCTCGACCTGCGCAACACCGGCG
>JAEWDF010000095.1 GCA_023390245.1 Pseudomonadota bacterium | reverse complement strand
CCGCAAGGCCAAGCCCAAGGTCGCCGCCCCCGCCGCGGAGCCGGAGGATGCGCCGGCCGCCGACGCCTACGCCGACCTGCCGCCGTGGGAGGATGAACCCGCTCCCGCGCCCCAGGCGCCATCCCGGCCCGCCGGCGCCGGCCGTGAGGCCGAGCCGCGCGTCGCCGCCGTCAAGGCGCCGAAGGCGCGCAAGGACGCGGATATCGACCAGCAGGCCTTCGACTTCACCCGCCCCGAAGGCGCGTTCGACCTGCCGCCGCTGGGCATCCTGGCCAAGCCCGGCCAGCGCGTCGCCTCGGTCGACGAGGAATCGCTGAAGCAGAACGCCAAGATGCTGGAGGGCGTGCTGCAGGAGTTCGGCGTGCGCGGCGTGATCGATCAGATCCGCCCCGGCCCGGTCGTCACCCTGTACGAACTGGTCCCCGCGCCGGGCGTGAAGCACGGCCGCGTCGTAGCCCTGGCCGACGACATCGCCCGCTCCATGTCCGCCCGCGCCTGCCGCATCAGCGTGGTCCAGGGCCGCAACGCCATCGGCATCGAACTGCCCAACGCCAAGCGCGAGACCGTCTATCTGCGCGACCTGCTGGCCAGCGCCGAATACGACAAGAAGGGCCACCTGCTGCCGCTCGCCCTGGGCGAGACCATCGGCGGCGAGCCCTATGTCGCCGACCTGGCGCGGATGCCCCACCTGCTGATCGCCGGCACCACCGGCTCGGGCAAATCGGTCGGGGTCAACGCCATGATCCTGTCGATCCTGTACCGCCATTCGCCCGCCGAATGCCGTTTCATCATGATCGACCCCAAGATGCTGGAGCTGTCGGTCTATGACGGCATCCCGCACCTGCTGGCGCCGGTCGTGACCGATCCGAAAAAGGCGGTCGTCGCGCTGAAATGGACGGTGCGCGAGATGGAGGACCGCTATCGCCGGATGTCCAAGCTGGGGGTGCGCAACGTCGCCAGCTACAACGACCGCGCCCGCGAGGCGCTGGAAAAGGGCGAGCATTTCGAACGCACGGTCCAGACCGGCTTCGACGAGCAGGGGCGCCCGGTCTACGAATCCGAGAAGATCCGGCCCGAGCCCATGCCCTATCTGGTCGTGGTCATGGACGAGATGGCCGACCTGATGCTGGTCGCCGGCAAGGACGTGGAGGGCGCGGTCCAGCGCCTGGCCCAGATGGCGCGCGCGGCCGGCATCCACCTGATCATGGCGACCCAGCGCCCGTCGGTCGACGTCATCACCGGCACCATCAAGGCCAACTTCCCGACCCGGATCAGCTTCCAGGTCACCTCCAAGATCGACAGCCGCACCATTCTGGGCGAACAGGGCGGCGAGCAGCTGCTGGGCCAGGGCGACATGCTCTACATGGCCGGCGGCGGCCGCATCACCCGCCTGCACGGCCCGTTCGTCGAGGATCGCGAGGTCGAGGAGGTGTGCAAGCACCTGAAAGCTCAGGCCGAGCCGGACTATCTGGACCTGATCACCGACGAGCCGGATGGCGACGGGGACGGCGGCTTCGACGAGGGGGGCGGCGGGACCGGCGACGATCTCTACGACCGCGCCGTGGCGGTGGTGACGCGCGACAGAAAGGCCTCGACCTCCTACGTCCAGCGCCGGCTGCAGATCGGCTACAACCGCGCCGCCACCCTGATCGAACGGATGGAGCAGGAAGGCGTGGTCAGCCCCGCTAACCACGCCGGCAAGCGCGACGTCCTGGCCGGGCCGCCGCCCATCGTCTGACGGATCAGTCCAGCGCCGGCTTGCCACGGCCGGATTTGATCGTCGAACGAGTCGTCTTGGCCTTCAGGCGGCGCTCCTTGGAGGCGCGGGTCGGCTTGGTCGGCACGCGATAGGCGCGGCGCACCGAGGCCTGATCCACCATCTGCTGCAACCGCTCGATCGCATCGGCGCGATTGCGCTCCTGGGTGCGGAAACGAACGGCGCTGATGACGATGACGCCGTCCAGCGTCAGGCGGCTGCCAGCCAGCTTCATCAGCCGTTCCCTGACCGGCTCGCTCAGGCTGGGGGAGTTGCGCGCGTCGAAGCGCATCTGCACCGCCGTCGCCACCTTATTGACGTTCTGCCCGCCCGGTCCGCCGGCGCGATAGAAGCGGAACTCCAGCTCGTCCTCCGGAATGACTGTCACGGGGCGACCTTGCGCGCCCTGACCACGGCCTGGTCCAGCGCCTGGAGGAAGCGCGAGCGGTCGGCGGCCGAGAAGGGCGGCGGGCCGGAGGTGGCCACGCCCATCGAGCGCAGGTGCTCGCCCACCATCCGCCCGGCCAGGGCCGAACCGATGGAATCCGGCGTGAACGGCTGGCCATTGGCCTTCAGCGCCTGGGCGCCGGCCTTCAGGCAGCGGTCGGCCAGGGGGATGTCGGCGGTGACCACCACGTCGCCCGGTCCCGCCCGCTCGGCGATCCAGTCGTCGGCGACATCCGGTCCGGCGTCCACCACCACCTGCTCGATCAGCGCCTCGCGCGGGACCTGCATCCAGCCGTTTGACACCACATAGGTCTTCAGCCCGTAGCGGCGCGCCACGCGATAGACCTCCTCCTTCACGGGGCAGGCGTCGGCGTCGATGAACAGGGTGGTGGCCATGACGATCAGGTAGCGCGGCGACGACCCCGCGTCATCCCTGCGCCAAGACGCCGGCTAATCGCGCGTGCAGATCTTCGTCTTCCAGCCCGTCGATCCGGATCATCTTCAGCCGCGACTGACCGCCGCGCGCCAACGCGACAGACGACTTCGGCACGCCCAGCGCCTTGGCCATCAGCTTCAGCAGGGCGGCGTTGGCCTCGCCCTCCACCGGCCGCGCCCGGACGCGCGCCTTCAGCACCGGCCGGCCCTCGGGATCGGTCTCCCAGCCCTCGATCCGGTCGGCGGAGGCGCCGGGTTGCAGTTTGACGGCAAGATCGGCCAGGGAAACCTCCATGAAAAAGGGCGCGGAGCCGAAGCGCCGCGCCCTTGTCATACGCCAGAGACGAAGTCTCAGCCCAGGGCGGCCATCAGTTCCGGCACGGCGGTCTTGTAGTCGGCGACCAGGCCGTAGTCCGCGATCTGGAAGATCGGCGCGTCGGGGTCCTTGTTGATGGCGACGATGGTCTTGGAGTCCTTCATCCCCGCCAGGTGCTGGATCGCGCCCGAGATGCCGATGGCGATGTAGAGCTGCGGCGCCACCACCTTGCCGGTCTGGCCGACCTGATAGTCGTTGGGAGCGTAGCCGGCGTCGACGGCGGCGCGGCTGGCGCCGATGGCGGCGCCCAGCTTGTCGGCCAGCGGCTCCATCACCGCGTGGAACTCGTCCGCCGAGCCCAGGGCGCGGCCGCCCGAGACGATGATCTTGGCGGCGCCCAGTTCCGGACGGTCCGACTTGACCATCTCTTCCGAGACGAAGGCGGTCTTGGGCGCTTCGCCGGCCGCGACGGTCTCGACCGGGGCCGAGCCGCCCTCTCCGGCCGCCGCGAAGGCGGTCGGGCGCACGGTGATGACCTTCTTGGCGTCGGCCGACTGAACCGTCTCCAGCGCGTTGCCGGCGTAGATCGGGCGCACGAAGGTGTCGGGCGAAACGACCTCGACGATGTCGGAGATCGGGGCGACGTCCAGCTTGGCGGCGATGCGCGGGGCGAAGTTCTTGCCGTCGGTGTTGGCCGGCGACAGGATGGCGTCGTAGCCGTCCGCCAGCGGCAGGACGGTGGCCTCCACCGCCTCGGCCAGGCCGTGGCCCACGGCGTCGCCGTCGGCCAGCAGCACCTTGCGCACGCCGGCGATCTTGGCGGCCGCGTCAGCGACGCCCTGCGCGCCCTTGCCCAGCACCAGCACGTCCACGTCGGACGACAGGGCCAGGGCGGCGGTCACGGTCTTGTGGGTGGTGTCGCGGACGGCCGAACCGTCGTGATCGGCGATGACGAGGACGGCCATTTACAGCGCTCCCGCGGACTTGAGGGTTTCGACCAGTTGGGCGGCGCTTTCGACCTTGATCCCGGCGGCGCGCTTGGGCGGCTCCGTCACCTTCAGCACCTTCAGGCGATCGGCGACATCGACGCCGTAGTCGGCGACCGCCTTCGTGACGATCTCCTTCTTCTTGGCCTTCATGATGTTCGGCAGCGAGGCGTAGCGCGGCGTGTTCAGCCGCAGGTCCACGGTCACCACCGCCGGAAGCTGCGCCGCCACGGTCTGCAGACCGCCATCGACCTCGCGCGTCACCGTCGCCTTGCCGCCGTCCACAACCAGCTTGCCGGCGAAGGTCGCCTGGGGCCAGTCCAGCAGGGCGGCCAGCATCTGGCCGACCGCATTGTTGTCGCCGTCGATGGACTGCTTGCCCATCAGGATCAGGTCGGGCTTCTCCTCGTCGGCGACGGCCTTCAGCAGCTTGGCCACCGCCAGCGGCTCCAGGTCGGCGTCCGACTGGATCAGGACGCCCCGGTCCGCGCCCATGGCGAGCGCCGTGCGAATGGTTTCCTGCGCCTGGGTCACGCCGATCGAGACCACGACGATCTCCGAGGCCGTGCCGGCGGCGTGATGCTCCTTGCCTTCCTTCAGACGGACGGCCTCCTCGACGGCGATCTCGTCGAAGGGGTTCATGCTCATCTTGACGTTGGCCAGGTCGACGCCCGACTGGTCCGCCTTGACGCGGGCCTTGACGTTACTGTCGATCACCCGTTTGACGGGGACGAGAACCTTCATGGGTCTATCCGTGAAATCGCCTGATTGATGGGGCAGGACATGGAGCGGTCGCGAAGGCCTGTCAACGTAACGCGGCGTCAGGTTCCGGAACCGGCACGCCCTTAACGGAACGAGAGATGAAGCGTTTCCTGACCTTTCCGCGCCTGAGCATGCTGTTCCTGGGCGTCTTCGGCGTCGTGCTGGCCGGCATCTTCGTGTTTCAGAGCTACTGGGTCGATCCCGGCGAGCGCTGCGAGGCGGCGGGCAAATGGTACGACATCGACAGCCGCGTCTGCGCCCAGCCCATCTATATTCCCGACATCACCGGCCGTCCCGCCGGCGTCACCCGCGCCGAAGCCTCCGCCGAGAAGAACCGCGACCTGGTGCGTCTGGAAGCCGAGGCCACGGCCCGGCAACGCGCCGTGAAGGACGAGGTCGCCCGCGAGAAGGCCGCCCTGGCCGCCAAGTCGGGCCGCTAAGCCCCCGCGTCAGTCCGCCGCGTCCTCGATGGCGTGGATGTCGTCGTCGGACAGGCCGAAGTGGTGGCCGATCTCGTGGATCAGGACGTGGGCGACGATCTCGGCCAGGCCGACATCGCCGCGCTCGCACCATTCGTCCAGGATCGGACGGCGATAGAGGAAGATGCGCGACGGCTCGGCCGCCGGGCCCAGGCCGTCGCGGCGGCCGATGTCGACGCCGTGGTAGAGGCCGGTCAGTTCGAACGGGTCCTCGATCCCCAGGTCGTCCAGCGTGGCGGCGTCGGCGAAGTCGTCGATGCGGAACACCACCTCGCCCGCTGCCTGGCGGAACGGTTCGGGCAGGGCGTCGAACGCCTCGCGCGCCAGGCGGGCGAAATCCTCCAGCGAGGGAGCGGCCTGGTCGGCCCAGAAGGCGGCGTCGGCGGGATCGGACATGCCCGGCCTATCGCCGCCCGGCGCGGTCGATGCAAGCGGGCGCGACGACGCAAGGCGCGCGCCGGCGCCGGACGCGCGCAAATTCGTGCGTTTGGAGTATGGTGAACGGCGAATCGGGTCCACTTCAAACCGGGAGACGCATGGCCGACGCCGACATCGCCTATGTCGCCACGGCGGGGGCCGCCGGGCTGGCGCTGGCCGTCAGCGCCTGGGCGCTGCGCCTGCGCGGCCGCCTGGGCGGGGCGGCGGAGACGGCGGAGACCGGACGCGCGGCCGCCC
>JAEWDF010000090.1 GCA_023390245.1 Pseudomonadota bacterium | reverse complement strand
CCTGCGTCGCGTCCTGCGGCGGCTGATCCTCGACGCCCTGCGCCACGCGCGCGCGGGCGAGACGGTGCGCCTGGAGATCCGGCGCCTCGGCGCGCGCACCCAGGCGTGGGTCCGTGACGCCGGCCTTCCCGCGCCTGAACGCCTGGATGACCTGTTTGCGCCCTTCGCCGCCGCCGTCCATGCGCCTGGCGCGGCGCCGGGACGGGCGGCGGCCCGGCGGCTGGCCGAGACCATGCAGGCGACCCTGACGGCGGCCAAGGCTGGCGAGGGCGTGGTCTTCACCCTGGACCTTCCGGCCGCGGCGCCCGTGTCGCCGATGGGCCTGGAGCGGGTTACGGTTCTGCATCTCTGCGACGATCCGGCCGCCGCGACCCTGATGCGTCGCGCGGCCGAGACGCTGGGATTCGCCTTGCACCGGGCGGCCGACGCGGACGAAGGGCTGGAGCTGGCGCGCGCGCTCGGGCCGGACGTGGCGTTGTTGGACCTCGACATGGCCGAGGCGGGGCGGCTGGCCGACGGACTGGCCGCCGAACCGGCCGTCCGCGCCATTCCGATCGTCGGCGTGGGCGGTGATGACGGGACGGCCGTCGTCCGCCTGCGGCTGGACAAGCCGCTCGACCTGGAGGCGCTCAAGGCGGCGCTGGCCGGCCTGTCGACGCCGTCGGAAGACGCCCATGCGCTCGCCGATCAGGCGCGCGCCCTTGACGCGGTGCGCCTCGCCGGGGCCTAAGGAAGGCGACTTCACCGCAAGGGAAGCGCCGATGCGTTCGATTGCCCCTCTCGTCCTGTCCGTCTCCGTCCTGGCCGGCGTCGCCGCCTGCGCCACGACGCCTCCGCCTCCGCCCCCGCCCCCTCCGCCGCCCTCGATGGGCGCGCCCGGCGGCGGGGCGACGCTGATGGACTGGCGCGGCGTCATCACGCCGGGGGATCGCGATCGCTACCAGCGGCGCGGTGCGGCCTGGGACCTGGCCTTGCAGCAGGCCCGGCGGCAGAAGGGGTCGGGCGACCTGAGCAGCCTGGGCGACCTGATCGATCCCGACGCGGCGCGTCCCGGCGTGACGCCCCCGGCGGGGGATTATCGCTGCCGCACCGTCAAGCTGGGCTCCCAGGGCGGTGAGGACGGACTCGGCTATGTGGTCTATGGCTGGTTCGCCTGCCGCATCGAACAGACGCCGCGCGGCCTGAAGTTCATCAAGGTCACCGGCTCCCAGCGCCCCTCGGGCCTGCTGTTCCCGGAGAACGACCGCCAGATGGTCATGCTGGGCTCCATGGCCCTGGCCCAGGACCCGCCGGCCAATTCCTACGGCCAGAATCCCGACCGGGACCTGGTCGCCGTGATGGAGCGGGTGGGCGAGGCGCGCTGGCGGCTGGTGATCCCATGGCCACAGAACGAATCCAACCTGGACCTGATCGAACTCGTCCCGGCGCGCTGAGCTGGGCGGTCCGGCCGACATCGCCGTTGTCGGAGCCGGTCCGACCGGGCTCGCCACGGCCCTGATGCTGGCGCGCCAGGGCCGGCGTGTCGTGGTCCACGAGCGGTTCGAGACGGCGGGGCCCGTCGGCGCGGGCTTCATGCTGCAACCCACCGGCCTGGCGGTTCTGGACGCCCTGGGCCTGACCCCGGCCGTCGAGGCGCAGGCCCAGCCCATCGATCACCTGTTCGGCCGCGCGGCGCCTGGCGGGAGGGTCGTGCTGGATGTCCGCTATTCGGACCTCAGGCGTCCGCGCCTGGCGCTGGGCGTTCATCGCGCGACCCTCTTCCATGTCCTGCACGCCGCCTGCGTCGAGGCGGGCGTCGCCTTCGAGCAGGGACGCGAGGTGGTCGAGGCCGCCGACGGTCGCCTGGCGTTCGCCGACGGGCGTCGTTCGCGCCGGTTCGATCTGGTCGTCGACGCCTCGGGCGCGCGCTCGCCCATCGCCCGGGCGAACGGAGCGCGCCGGCGCGACCTGGCCTTCGGCGCCTTGTGGACCACGACGCCCTGGCCCGACGATCCGAATTTCGATCCGCGCGCCCTGCAACAGGTCTATCGCGGGGCCAGCCGCATGATCGGCGTGCTGCCGGTCGGGGCGCGGCCCGGTTCGCCAGAGCGGCTGGCCACCTTCTTCTGGAGCCTGAAGGTCGAGACCCACGCCGACTGGCGCGCGCGAGGCCTGGACGCCTGGAAGGCCGAGGTGCAGTCGCTGTGGCCCGAGACCGCGCCGGTGCTGGACGCCATCGCCGACCCCGACGCCCTGGTCCTGGCCCGCTACGGTCATCACACCCTGGCCCGGCCGGCGGCGGATCGCCTGGCCATCGTCGGCGACGCCGCCCATTCCACCAGCCCGCAACTGGGGCAGGGGGTGAATATGGGGCTGCTCGACGCCCTGGCCTTGGCCGAGGCGCTGGACGCCCACGGGCGGCTGGATCAGGCGCTGGACGCCTATGTCCGCGCGCGACGCTGGCATCTGCGGCTCTATCAGGCGCTCAGCCTGGCCTTCACGCCCTTCTACCAGGCCGAGGGTCGGGTGCGGCCGTGGATCCGCGATCATGTGCTGGGCAAGATGGCGCGCCTGCCGCTGGCCCCGCGCCTGCTGGCCGCGACCGTATCGGGACTGCTGCTGGACCCCCGTCGCCGGCCAGGCGGATGAAGGCGCGGATGAACCGGGACGCGGCCTGACCGTTTTCGGCTCAGGTTCTCGCGAAGGAAACGCCCATGACCCGCCGCCCGCGCCCGATCGCCACGTCCCTGCTGTGCGCCGCCGCCCTTCTGTCCGTCTCGGCCTGCGGCGAGAACAGTCCTTCGACCCCGGCGGAGATGTCGCCCGCCGTGTCCGAGCCGGCCGCCGGCGTGCCGGACCAGGCCGCGCCCGAAGCCGGACGCCCCGGCCAGGACGGCGCCCTGCCGCCCGAGGCCGAACAGGGCGGGACCGACGACTGGCGCAAGGTCGCCACGTCCGCCGACGCCAGCCTGCTGGGCCGGCTGGACCAGGCCTGGCGCCTGGCCCGCGCCGAGGCGGAGGACGCCGGTTTCGCCGGCGAGGTGGAAAAGCTGGGTCCCCTGGTCGATCCCAACGCCGGCCTGGCCGGCCGCCTGCAGCCGCCGCCGGGAACCTATCGCTGCCGCACCGTCAAGCTGGGCCGCCGGGTGGAGGGCCAGGGTCTCGCCTATGTCGCCTATCCGTGGTTCGCCTGTTCTGTCGAATTGGGCGGCGGCGGCGACCTGATCCTGAGCAAGACCACCGGCTCCCAGCGGACGCGGGGCCTGCTCTATCCCGACACGGACCGTCGCCTGGTCTATGTCGGCGCCCAGGCCTGGGGCGACGAGGCGCACTTCCCCCGCTACGGCCAGGATCGCGAGCGCGACCAGATCGGCCTGCTGGAGCGGATCGGCGACCAGCGCTGGCGCCTGGCCCTGCCCTGGCCCAGGCAGGAGGCGAAGCTGGAGCTGCTGGAACTGACGCGATGAAGTCGAGCGCCTTGGGTTTGGTCGTCAGCCTCGCGCTGGCGGCCTGTTCGCGGGAAACGGGAAAGGCCCCGGAGGTGCATGAGACGGGCGCGCCATCCGCGCCGCGAGACGCGGCGGCGGCGGCTCCGGCCGCCGGCGTCAGCCAGCAGGGCCGGGTCGTGATCCTGGATGGGGATACGCTGTTCCTGCCGGGGTCGACGGAATTCGCGCCCGGCGCCGAGCCGGCCATCGCCTATGCGGCCCAACTGGTCGGCGTGGGCGACGGGCCGACGGTGATCGTCGCCGCCCCGGGCGCAGACATGGCGCGTGGCCTGCGACTGGCCCAAGCGACCGCCGAGGCCCTGTCCTACATCGGCGGGGTCCCCTTCAACCGGCTGGAGCCGCGCGGCGTGCGCGACCCCTTGGCGGGCCGTCGCATCACCCTGACGCCCCAGCCCGCCGGCTGAGCCGAAGTCAGATCCGCGTCAGCCGCAGGTCCTGGTAGTCGTAGGAGAAGTCGATGTCGGGCGACACGCCCTTCATCGTCGCCGTCGCCGGCTTGGCCGTCTGGATGGCGAAGGTGACGAAGGCGTCCTCCTCTCGCTTGTCGGGGAAGCGGGTGCGGAAGGTCTCGCCGTCATAAGGCTCCAGCGGCCCCTTGAGCGACGGGGTGTGGGTGAAGTCCAGCCACAGGCCGCCGCCGCGCCGGGAAATCTCGATGTCGCCGTACCACGGATCGCGCCAGGTCCCGATATAGGCGTCCAGCGGCATCGACGGCGCCGCGCCCGTCCGTTGCTTGGCGTCGATCTCGGCGGCGGCGGCCAGGGACTTCTCGATCCCCTCCGCCTCCAGCTTCTGGGAATCCGCGATCCAGTCGAAGCCGGTCTTGCCCATGCAGATGTCGGCAAGGCCCGATCGCAGGGCGCGCAGCAGATAGCTTTCCTCGGCGTTGGTGAAGATGGAGAAGCCGGTCTTGCGGCCTGGAATCAGCAGGGTCGCCGAAATGCCGCCGGGCGAGCCGCCGCCGTGGCTGATCAGCCGTTCGCCGCGATAGTCTTGCACCTGCAGCCCCATGGCGTAGGTCGAGGCGATGGCCCGGCCCGGCAGTTCGGCCGTCGGGCCCGGCGTGCCGCTGATGATGATGTTCGGCCGGAACATCTCGCGCGCCGCCTCTTCCGAGAACAGGCGAGAGCCGTCCGGCAGTTCGCCCTCGTTCAGGCGCACGGCCATCCACTTGGCCCAGTCGGTCGGCGTGGTGCAGACGCCGCCGGCTGCCGCCGCCGAATCCCAGTTCCACACTTCCGCGATCGAATCCGCGATCGGCCGCATCTCGCCCTGATAGCGCAGCGGCGGTCCCAGGCGGGCGTGCGGCAGGGCCGACCTGGCCGGATCGGCCAGGCGCGCCAGGGGAACGGTCTCGGCCATGCCGACCCGGTCCAGGATGCGGGCTTGGACGAAGTCCTCCCACGATTGGCCGGAGACCGCCTCGATCACCGCCCCGGCGACCACGAACATCAGGTTGCAATAGTGGTAGTGGGCGCGAAAGCCGTCCTCGATCGGCACGAAGGCGGCCTGGGCGACCACTTCGGCGCGGGTGCGGTCGCTGTTGGGCCAGAACAGCAGGTCGCCGGCGCCGAGGCCGAAGCCGGCGCGGTGGCTCAGCGTGTCGCGCACGGTGATGTGGTCGCTGATCCAGGGATCCGACAGGCGGAAGTCGGGCAGGTAGGTCCGCACCGGCGCGTCCCACTCCACCTTGCCCTCGTCCACCAGGATGGCCAGGGCCGAGGCGGTGACGTTCTTGGTGTTGGAGGCGATGGCGAACAGGGTGTGTTCGTCGGCCCTTTCCGACTGGCCCTGGCGTTTCACGCCATAGCCGCGCGCCAGCACGGTGCGGCCGTCCTTGACCACGGCGATCCCGACCGCCGGCTGGTCTGGCCAGGCGGCCATCGCCTGCCGGACGAAGGCGTCGACCGTCTCGGCCAGGGAGGCGTCGTCGTTCGCCGCCTCCTGCGCCCAGGACGGGCGGGCCGAGAGCGCCGCCAGGCCTCCCGAGGCGAACAGGGCGGTGCGGCGCGACAGGCGGATCGACATGGGAAACAGCTCCGGCTTTTCCCGTGACGCTTAGCCCGCGCCGCCGCCGGACGCAAAGACGCCGCCTTGAGGAACGGCGGCGTCTTCCGGTCCGGTCCGATTCAGAGGCGGCAGGTCGCCGTCTGGCCCCGCCGCGGCACGAAGCGGTCGGTGCGCGGATCGTAGCTGCGGTAGCGCTGCTGGCAGGCCCGCACATGGCGATACCAGTCCGCGTGGCGGGTGAAGTGCGACGGCGGCGCCGGCGGCCGCGCGCCCCAGCTGGTCTCCCAGCGGCCATAGTCCATGTCGGACGCCGGCCCGTTCGGACCCTGCGACCGCACGCCCGGTTCGGACATGTAGGGGCGGGGGCCGGTCATCTGGCCGGGCGCGTGGGGGGTCGACTGCGACGGCGTGGCGTGGGCCGGCGGAGCCGGGGGCCGCGTCTGGGCCAGGGCGGGAACGCTGGCGGCCAGCAGTCCGGCGGCCGCGAGGGCGAGGGTGGTCTTCATCACGGTTCCTCTTGAGCGTCTGGGTCGAACACGGCGTTCGGCCGATTGCAGAACACCCCGGCGCGGGAATGGACCGAGCTCGACCTTAAAGAATCCCCGCGATGCGCCGCGGGTCGAAATCCTGCGGCTCCGCCCTTGTGCGCCAAATCGGCAACACCATCTCGTTTGCGACAGCTCAAGGCGTCGCTTCGTGAAAGGGCGTTCTTGGGAAGAAATCCGCCTCCTGAGGGGACCTCGCCGAATGAATCTCGATCTCTATTCCGACCGCGCCAAACAGGCCGTCCAGTCGGCCCAGTCGCTGGCCCTGGCGCGGCGTCACCAGCAGTTCGCGCCCGAGCATCTGTTGAAGGTGCTGCTGGAGGAACGCGACGGCCTGGCGCGCAATCTGATCACCGCCGCCGGCGGCGACGCCCGTCGCGCCGAGGCCGACACGGAAACCGCCCTGAAGAAGCGCGCCCAGGTCGAGGGCGGCTCGGGCCAGCTCTATCTCGACGGCGCCACCGCCCGCGTCTTCGCCGCCGCCGAGGCGGCCTCGAAAAAGGCCGGCGACGCCTTTGTCACCACCGAACGCCTGCTGGCGGCCCTGGCCCGCGAGGGCGGGGTGGCGGCCGAGGTGCTGACGGGCGCTGGCGCGTCCGCCGACAAGCTGGACGCCGCCATCGTCGACCTGCGCAAGGGCAAGACCGCCGACAGCGCGGGGGCCGAGGACGCCTATGACGCCCTGAAACGCTATGCCCGCGACCTGACCCTGGCCGCCCGCGACGGCAAGATCGACCCGGTCATCGGCCGCGACGAGGAAATCCGCCGCACCATCCAGGTCCTGGCCCGCCGCACCAAGAACAACCCCGTTCTGATCGGCGAGCCGGGCGTAGGCAAGACCGCCATCGTCGAGGGCCTGGCCCTGCGCATCGTCAACGGCGACGTGCCGGAATCCCTGCGCGACAAGACCGTCATGGCCCTGGACATGGGCAGTTTGATCGCCGGCGCGAAGTACCGCGGCGAGTTCGAGGAGCGGCTGAAGGCGGTGCTGGGCGAGGTCTCGGCCGCTGAAGGCCAGATCGTCCTGTTCATCGACGAGATGCACACCCTGGTCGGCGCCGGAAAGACCGACGGCGCCATGGACGCCTCCAACCTGCTGAAGCCCGCCTTGGCGCGCGGCGAACTGCACTGCGTCGGCGCCACCACCCTGGACGAATACCGTAAGTACATCGAGAAGGACGCGGCCCTGGCCCGCCGCTTCCAGCCCGTCTTCGTCGAGGAGCCGTCGGTGGAGGACACCGTCTCCATCCTGCGCGGCCTGAAGGAGAAGTACGAGGTCCACCACGGGGTCCGCATCTCCGACAGCGCCATCGTCGCCGCCGCGACTCTGTCGAACCGCTACATCACCGACCGCTTCCTGCCGGACAAGGCCATTGACCTGGTCGACGAGGCCGCGTCGCGCGTCCGCATGGCCGTGGACTCCAAGCCCGAAGCCCTGGACGAGATCGACCGCCGACTGGTCCAGTTGAAGATCGAGCGCGAGGCCCTGAAGAAGGAGACCGATCAGGCCTCGCAGCACCGGCTGGAGAAGCTGGAGGACGAGATCGCCGACCTGGAAGGCCAGTCCGACGACCTGACCGCCCAATGGAAGGCCGAGAAGGAGAAGGTCGGCCAGTCGGCCCAGCTGCGCGAAACGCTGGACCGCCTGCGCCTGGAACTGGCCAACGCCCAGCGCGCCGGCGACCTGGGCCGCGCCTCCGAGATCGCCTACGGCCAGATCCCGCAGATCGAGAAGTCGCTGTCCGAGGCCGAGAGCGCCGAGGCCGAAAAGGGCGCCGGCCTGACGCCCGAGGTCGTCGACGCCGAACAGATCGCCGCCGTCGTCAGCCGCTGGACCGGCGTGCCCGTCGACAAGATGCTGGAAGGCGAGCGCGAGAAGCTGCTGAAGATGGAGAACGCGCTTGGCGCCCGCGTCGTCGGCCAAGACGAGGCCCTGGCCGCCGTCTCCGACGCCGTCCGCCGCGCCCGCGCCGGCCTGAACGACCCCAACCGGCCGCTGGGCAGCTTCCTGTTCCTGGGGCCGACGGGCGTGGGCAAGACCGAGCTGACCAAGGCCCTGGCCGAGTTCCTGTTCGACGACGAGGCGGCCATCACCCGCCTGGACATGTCGGAGTACATGGAAAAACACAGCGTCAGCCGCCTGATCGGCGCCCCTCCCGGCTATGTCGGCTATGACGAGGGCGGCGCCCTGACCGAGGCCGTGCGCCGCCGCCCCTATCAGGTCGTGCTGTTCGACGAGGTCGAAAAGGCTCACCCCGACGTCTTCAACGTGCTGCTCCAGGTGCTGGACGACGGCCGCCTGACCGACGGCCAGGGCCGCACCATCGACTTCCGCAACACCCTGATCATCATGACCTCGAACCTGGGCAGCCAGTTCCTGGCCGAACAGGGCGAGGGCGACGACGTGGAGGCCGTCCGCCCCTTCGTCATGGACGCCGTGCGCGCCCATTTCCGCCCCGAGTTCCTGAACCGCATCGACGAGATCATCCTGTTCCGCCGCCTGGGCCGCGACCAGATGGGCGGCATCGTCCGCATCCAGCTGTCACGGTTCGAGAAGCTCCTGGCCGATCGCCGCATGGCCCTCGACCTGGACGACGCCGCCCTGGCTTGGCTGGCCGACAAGGGCTACGACCCCGTCTACGGCGCGCGGCCTCTGAAGCGCGTGATCCAGAAGGACCTGGTCGATCCGATCGCGCGCAAGCTGCTGGCCGGCGAGATCGAGGATGGCGGAGTCATCGCGGTCACCGCTGGGGCGGATGGGCTGGAGATCGGCAAGGCGCGGGTGCATTAGGCGGCGCCCGCCAGGAGGCCGCACCGGTTGCGGCTATCTCAGCGCGCTCAACGAGGCCGCGAAGGCCAGTTGGTTGCGCACTCCGGCCTTGGCGTAGAGGGCCCGCACATGCGTGCGGACGGTGTTGAGGGCGATCCCGAGGGACTTGGCGGTCTCGGCCGGCGAGCGGCCGGCCAGGAGGTCGCGGGCGACGGCTTCCTCGGTGGCCGTGAAGCCCATCGCCGCGGCGCCCAGTCGGGCAAGACGCGCGGCCGCCCGCGCCGCATCCGGCTCGCGCGCCACCACCAGCACGGCGGCGGCCCCCCAGAAGTCGGAAGCCAGGGCGGGCACAGGTATGATGTCCAGCACCAGCGGCCGCTCGCCCTGGCCGTCGTGGACGACGCCTGGAGACGAGGCGATGGCGGGATCGCTGCATCCCCTCGCGATCGCCTCGGACAGCCAGTTCGCCGCCCGCCAGGACCGAGCGCCCAACCGCCCCGATGTCAGCGTCAGCCGATCGCCGGCCGCGACCAGGGCTTCGGCCCCCGGCGTGCAGGCCATGACCCGGCCGCCTTCGTCACAGACGAAGACCGTCTGGGACATCTGATCGAATGTCGCGACGATGCGCTCCAGCGTGCGCTGCTGCAGCATGTCCTGGGTTCGCACCGCATGGCGAACACGGCCCGCCACAGCCGCGAAGACCCGCTTGCCCTCGGCGTTCAGGCCGCCCTGGGCGCTTCCGCGCGTGACGCTGAGAGAGGCCGTCACATCCAAGGAGCGCGCGACGGGAGACAGGCAGACGTAGGGATAGTCCCAGCGCCGCAGGAAATCCCCATAGGCGGGATGTTTCAGGCTGTCGCCCTCGGTGTCGAAGCTGGCTTCGTCTCTCACCGCCAACAGGGGCGCCGCCATGCCGACGCGGCGACGTGAATTGATGCGCAGATCGACGCCGCCGGCGTCAACGAGCGCGCTCCAGTCATTGGCTTCGGTCGTCCAGTTGAACGGGGCGCCTGTCTTGCCGATCCCGGTCAGTTGAGCGACGCGCGAACCCGTCAGGTCGCGCACCTGGGCCAGGGCGGCGGACCAGGATTCAAGCCCGAGCCCGGCCGCATCGATCGCTTCGAGCGTGTCGTTCAGACGGTCGGACAGACCACTGGCTGTCGGCACTCCGTGTCGTCCTCTCCCACTCGACCGTCCGCAACGCCCCGCGCGAACGATCCCCTGCCCAATCTTGCATAGGATATCGACGGCCGAGCTGTCGATGCTTGTGCGCCAGTCAAGGGATCTCGGCCATGTACGTCCGGAATCATGCACGTCCGGAATATGGTCTCGACCCGCTCCGGCGAGAGACGGCGGAGGAGAACGCCGCCATCCCCGACGCATTGAGCGCGCCCCGCATTCCGACATAACGCGCGAGTCCTCCGGCAATGCGCCGGCGCTTGACTCAGTCATAACCTGCCGGTTATGGATTGATATATAACCAACCAGCTATATCTCTCATGCCCCCCGCCCCCGATCTTCTGTTCCGCGCCCTCGCCGATCCCACCCGCCGGGGTCTGTTCGAACACCTGTGCCGCGAGGGGGAGCAGACGGTCGGGGCCCTGACCGCTCGCGCCGGGGTGTCCCAGCCGGCGGTGTCCAAACACCTCGGCGTGCTGAAGGCGGCCGGGCTGGTGCGCGACCGGCCCGAGGGGCGCCAGACCCGCTACAGCCCTCGGCCCGAGGCATTGGCGCCGCTGAACGACTGGACCCGCGACATGGCCAGCTTCTGGGACGGCCGCCTTGACGCCCTTTCCGCTCTTCTGAACCGGATGGACCAATGACCGACCCGACGACCGATCACGCCCAGGATGTCCACGCCGTCGTGCTGGAGCGCGACCTGCCGCATCCGCCTGAAAAGCTCTGGCACGCCCTGACCCAGCCGCATCTGATCGAAGACTGGCTGATGAAGACCGACTTCCGGCCCGAGGTCGGCCATCGCTTCCACCTGACCGGGGATTGGGGCGGGGTGCTGGACTGCCAGGTGCTGGCGATCGAGCCGCATCGGGCCCTGTCCTACAGCTGGGACTTCGCCCATGAGGACCCGGCCTACGATCTGAAGAGCGTGGTCACCTTCACCCTGACTCCGACGGCGGCGGGCACGCATCTGCGCGTCGAGCAGGCCGGCTTCCGCCCCGAGCAGAAGCAGGCCTTTGGCGGCGCCCGCGCCGGTTGGGGCCAGTTCCTGGACAGGCTGGACCAGGTGCTGACCCGAGCGGTTTAGCGCCCTTCCGTCTCTCCGTCAGGCTTTGAGCCGCCTCGCCACAAGGCGGGAAGGAGACGGGAAGCGACGGTCATCCCCTTCCCGTTTCTGATGGGGGGACTGCATGGCGCTGGAGGGGTTCCACGGACAAGGCGCATTGAGACGGGCCGCCGCGCCTGCTAACCCTCCGCGCCAGACATTCGAGGAGAGATTTCATGGCCGCGACCGAAGGCTGGACCCTGCCGACCGGCGAGCTGATGAAGGGCAAGAAGGGCCTGGTCATGGGGGTGGCGAACGCCAACTCCATCGCCTGGGGCATCGCCGCCCAGCTGGCCGCCCAGGGCGCCGAGCTGGCCTTCACCTATCTGGGCGAGGGGCTGGAGCGCCGCGTGCGCCCGCTGGCCGAAAGCGTCGGGGCCAAGGCCATCCTGCCGTGCGACGTGACCGACGACGCCTCGATGGACGCGACCTTCGCCGAGCTGGAGAAGACCTTCGGCACGCTGGACTTCGTGGTCCATTCGGTCGCCTTCGCCAACAAGAACGAGCTGCAGGGCTCCTTCGTCGACAACACCACGCGCGACAGCTTCCTGCTGGCCATGAACATCTCGGTGTTCAGCTTCGTCGACGTGGCCAAGCGCGCGTCCAAGCTGATGCCGAACGGCGGTTCGATGATCACCATGACCTATCTGGGCGCCGAGCGGGCCATTCCGAACTACAACACCATGGGCGTGGCCAAGGCGGGCCTGGAGGCGGCGACCCGCTACATCGCGCGCGACCTGGGGCCGCAGGGCGTCCGCGTCAACGCCATCTCCGCCGGGGCCATGCGCACCCTGTCGCTGGCCGGCATCTCGGGCGGGCGCGGCATGATCGCGCAGGGCCGCGCCATGTCGGCGATGAAGGAGGACACCTCGATGGAGGGCGTCGCCGGCTGCGCCCTGTGGCTGCTGTCGGACCTGGGCCTGTCGACCACGGGCGAGGTCGTCCATGTCGACGCCGGCTTCCACATGATGGGCATGGCCGCCGACGAGGAGGGCTGACCGGGCGCGGCCCGGAGGCTTCCAGCGGAACGACCTTTCCGGCGCGGCTCTTGCGGGGACCGCGCCGAAGGAGGCGTTTCGGATGCCCTGGACCCTGTTTTCGACCCGGAATGAGACAGTTCCGATCGCGCGCGGCGGCTGGCTGGACGCCCTGCGTTTCATCGTGGCCTTCCTGATCATCCTGCATCATTTCCAGGCGGCGGGGCCGGCGGCCCTGGCCGAGATCGTCAATCCGATCTTCGAGCGCGGCGGCTTCCTACTGACCAACTTCTTCCTGATCGATTCCGGCTATGTGCTGATGCGGGTCTATGGGGCCTCGGTCGGCCAGGGGCGGATGAGCCACGGCGACTTCTTCCTGAAGCGCTTTCTGCGGGTCACGCCGGCGCACCTGATCATGGGCCTGTCGCTGGTCGCCCTGGTGCTGCTGAGCGCAGCCGCCGGCGTCGCGCCGCGCAATCCCGAATGGTTCGCCTGGGACCAGCTGCCGGCGCAGTTGCTGCTGGTGCAGTCCTACGGCGTGCACGGCGGCCTGGGCTGGAACGCGCCGACCTGGTCGATCTCGGCCCTGCTCGGCTGCTACCTGGCGTTCCCGTGGATCATCCGGGGGCTGATGCGCATGCGGCCCTGGGCGGCGCTGGCCCTGGGCGTCGGCGTCTATCTGGCGGCCAACGCCCTGTGCTGGGCCGTGCTGGATTATCCCGTCCACCAGATGCCGATGCGCTACGGCTTCATCCGGGCCCTGCCGCTGTTCTTCCTAGGCATGTGCCTGGCCTGGTTCGCCGCCAAGGTGTGGATCTCGCCGCGGCTGGCCGGCTGGGCCGGCGTGCTGGCCGCCGTCGGCTTCTTCGCGCTGGAGCTTCACGACAAGCATGCGCTGATCGCCCTGGCGCTGATCTCGGTCGTCATCCTGGCGGCGGGCGCGGTCCCGGTGCGCAAGCCGTCCAGGATCGTGGAGGTCGCCGCCATGGTGTCCTTCTCCATGTTCATCACCAACGAGGTGGTGCGCATCGCCTGGTTCGGCGTGGTCAACGTGCTGGCCGCCCGGTTCGCCCTGGGCGAGCCGGTGCAATGGGCGCTGTGGGCCATGGGGGTTCTGGGCGCGGTCGCCTTCGCCTTCGCCTTCCACTTCGCCATCGACGATCCGATCCAGTCGCGCATCCGCCGCTGGCTGAAGCGCCGGTCCGGCCGTCGCGCGGCGGGCCAAGCCGAGGCGGGACCGGTGGTGTCGCTGGAGGGCTGAGTCCGGTCGGCGGATTGATGCGGCGCGCGACTTGATGTCTGGTGGCGGCGTGCGCCATGCAGGAGAGCCGACGCGTGTCCGACCCCGAGATCTATCCCGTCCCCGCCGACCTGGCCGCCCGCGCCCACATGGACCGCCAGGCCTATGAGGCGGCGCGGATCGCGGCGCGTGAGACGCCCGAGGCCTACTGGGCCGAACAGGCGCGGCGGCTGGACTGGATCAAGGCTCCGGCGAAGATCAAGAACGTCTCCTTCGACAAGGACGACTTCCGCATCCGCTGGTTCGAGGACGGGGTGCTGAACGTCTCGGTCGAATGCATCGACCGCCACCTGCCGCGTCGCAAGGACGAGGTGGCCATCCTCTGGGAAGGCGACGATCCGGGCGAAAGCCGCCGCATCACCTATGGCGAACTGCACGCCGAGGTGTGCCGCATGGCCAATGTGCTGAAGGCGCACGGGGCCAGGAAGGGCGACCGCATCACCCTGTATTTGCCGATGATCCCCGAGGCGGCCTACGCCATGCTGGCCTGCGCGCGCATCGGCGCGATCCATTCGGTGGTGTTCGGCGGCTTCTCGCCCGACAGCCTGGCCGGCCGGATCGAGGACTGCGGCTCCACCCTGGTCGTCACCGCCGACGAGGGGCTGCGCGGCGGCAGGCACGTGCCGCTGAAGGCCAATGTCGACGAGGCGTTGAAGAAGGTGAAGGTCGACACGGTGCTGGTCGTGCGCCGCACCGACCGCGACGTGCCGATGACCCCCGGGCGCGATTTCGACTATGGCCTGGAGGCCGCCAAGGTCGAGACCGACTGTCCGCCCGAGCCGATGAACGCCGAGGACCCGCTGTTCATCCTCTACACCTCCGGCTCGACCGGAAAGCCCAAGGGGGTGCTGCACACCACGGGCGGCTATCTGTTCTGGGCCGCCTGGACGCACGAACTGGTGTTCGACTATCGCCCCGGCGAGGTCTTCTGGTGCACCGCCGACGTGGGCTGGGTCACGGGCCACAGCTATGTCGTCTACGGCCCGCTGGCGAACGCGGCGACCACGTTGATGTTCGAGGGCGTGCCCAACTATCCGAGCGTCGGCCGCTTCTGGGAGGTGGTCGACAAGCACAAGGTGGAGATCTTCTACACCGCCCCGACCGCCCTGCGCGCCCTGATGCGCGAAGGCGACGCGCCGGTGAAGGCGGCGTCGCGCGCGTCCCTGCGCCTGCTCGGCACGGTGGGCGAGCCGATCAATCCCGAGGCCTGGCGCTGGTACCACGAGGTGGTGGGCGACGGCCGCCTGCCGATCGTCGACACCTGGTGGCAGACCGAGACGGGCGGCGTGCTGATCTCGCCCCTGCCGGGCGCCACCGACCTGAAGCCCGGATCGGCGACCAAGCCGCTGCCGGGCGTGGAGCTGGAGATCGTCGACGCCGACGGCCAGCCGCTGGAAGGGGCGGCGTCGGGCAACCTGTGCCTGACCGACAGCTGGCCGGGCCAGATGCGGACGGTCTATGGCGACCATCGGCGGTTCTTCGAGACCTATTTCTCGACCTATCCGGGCCGCTATTTCACCGGCGACGGCTGCCGTCGGGACGAGGACGGCTATTACTGGATCACCGGGCGGGTGGACGACGTCATCAACGTCTCGGGCCACCGCATGGGCACGGCCGAGATCGAGAGCGCCCTGGTGCTGCACGACGATGTCGCCGAGGCCGCCGTGGTCGGCTTCCCGCATGACATCAAGGGTCAGGGCATCTACGCCTATGTCACCCTGAACGCGGGGATCGAGCCGACCGAGGCGCTGCGCCGCGCCCTGGTCGCCCAGGTCCGGCAAGAGATCGGTCCCATCGCCGCGCCGGACGTGATCCAGTGGGCGCCGGGCCTGCCCAAGACGCGCTCGGGCAAGATCATGCGCCGCATCCTGCGGAAGATCGCCGAGAACGAGATCGGGTCGCTGGGGGACACCTCGACCTTGGCCGATCCGTCGGTGGTGGAGGACCTGGTGAGGAACCGCGCAGGGGCGTGAGCGCCGCGTTTGGGCGGCGTTAACGCTTTCGGTCACATCCTGCCCCAGCAAGTTTCGGGCCAGTCGGCCCGCGGGGGTTCGCAACCGTGATCGGTCAGAGGCTGGAGGTCAGGCAGGGGCAGGGGCTGGTCATCACGCCCCAGCTGCAGCAGGCGATCAAGCTGCTGCAACTGTCGAACCTGGAGCTGGAAGCTTTCGTCGAGGCGGAGCTGGAGCGGAACCCGCTGCTCCAGCGCGAGGAGACGGACGCCGACGGCCCCGACGCACCGGTCGAGACGCCGACATCGGCCGCGGAGGATGGCGAGCTGGCTTTCGGCGACGGCGTGGGCCAGGGCGCCGAGGGCGCGATCGACGCCGGCGCGGACGACGTCTATGGCGACGCCGCCCCGGGCGAGCGGGTGTCCGACCGGATGGACGAGGCGGCCCAGCCGGGCCTGTCGGACTGGTCGTCCGCCGGCAAGGGCGGCGGCCAGGCGTTCGGGGGCGACGGCGAACGTCCGGACACGCATGAGCCGACCCTGTGGGAGCATCTTCAGGCCCAGGCGTCCGCCGCCGGCCTGACGCCCGCCGACCACGGCATCGCCCTGACCCTGATCGACGCCACCGACGAGGGTGGCTATCTGCGCGGCGAACTGGCCGAGTTCGCCGACCGGCTGGGCGCGCCGGTCGAGCGGATCGAGGCGGTGCTGGCGGTCTGCCACGGCTTCGAGCCGACCGGGGTGATGGCCCGCTCCGTGCCGGAATGCCTGAAGCTGCAGTTGGTGGAGCGCAACCGCTTCGACCCGGCGATGGCGGCGCTGCTGGACAATCTGGACCTGCTGGCGCGGCGCGACCTGGCGGGCCTGCGCAAGGCCTGCGGCGTCGACGCCGAGGACCTGGCCGAGATGATCGCCGAACTGAAGGCCCTGACGCCGCGCCCCGGCGCCGGCTTCGGCGGCGAGCCGGCCCAGACCGTCATTCCCGACGTCCATGTCCGTCCCGATCCGGCCGGCGGCTGGCGGGTGGAACTGAACGCCGACACCCTGCCGCGCCTGCTGGTGGACAAGCGCTATCACGGCATCGTGCGGACCGGGGCGCGCTCCGAGACCGAGAAGACCTATGTCGCCGACTGCGCCGCCCAGGCCAACTGGCTGGTGAAGTCGCTGGACCAGCGGGCGCGCACCATCCTCAAGGTCGCCTCCGAGATCGTGCGCCAGCAGGACGCCTTCCTGGCCTTCGGCGTGGAGTTCCTGCGGCCGCTGAACCTGAAGACGGTGGCCGACGCCATCGGCATGCATGAATCGACGGTCAGCCGCGTCACCTCCAACAAATATGTGTCGACGCCGCGCGGCGTCTTCGAACTGAAATTCTTCTTCACCGCGGCCATCCAGTCGGCCGATGGCGGAGCCGCCCATTCGGCCGAAGCCGTCCGTCATCGGATCAGGACGATGATCGAGGCGGAGGGCGGCGATGGCGACGTTTTGTCCGACGACCGGATCGTCGAGATCCTCAAGGAAGCCGGCATCGACATCGCCCGCCGGACCGTCGCCAAGTATAGGGAAGCCTTGAGGATTCCATCCTCCGTCGAACGCCGCCGCCTGCTACGCGCCGGCTGACCGAGGCGACCACAAATCGGTGATGCCGCATTGACACCAAATGCGGCCGGGGGCGTTCTATCTGGATGCAAGTCCAAGTCAGCGGCAAGCACGTGGATGTCGGCGAAGCGCTAGGCTCGCGCATCTCCCAGGAACTCGAAGACGGGGTGGGCAAATACTTCGTCCGCGGCGGTGAGAACGCCGAGGTCGTGGTGTCCAAGGATGGCCACAACTTCAGGGTGGACTGCTGGGTCCGCCTGGCCTCGGGGCAGACCCTGGTGACCACCGGATTCGGCGGCGACGCCCATTCGGCCTTCACCGAGGCGCTGGATCGGCTGGAGACCCGCGTTCGCCGTTACAAGCGCCGGCTCAAGGACCACCACATCGGCCCCAAGGGGCTGTCACCCGAGAAGACCGAGAACGCCGCCCGCGAGGTGGCCCGCTCGATCGTGCTGCGCGATCCCGACAGCGTCGAGGACGAGGTGTTCGGGGAGGCCGGCGCGCCCGGCGAGCCGCCGCCGCTCGGCATGGTCATCGCCGAGACCGAGCACGAAATCCGCACCATCACCGTCGGCCGGGCGGTGCTGGAACTGGACATGACGGGCTATCCGGTGGTGCTGTTCCGCAACGCCGCCCACGGCGGGCTTTCGGTGGTCTATCGCCGGCCGGACGGCAACGTCGGCTGGATCGATCCGGAGCGGACGGCCAAGCCGAACGGCCACGTCGACGGCCTCGAGAAAAGAACCGCATAGTTTGACTTTGGCGCGGGACGCTCTAAAGGGCGCCCGCATCCAGCCGCTTTGAGAGTATTCATGGACGTCGGTGATCTGCTCGCGCCGCAGGGCGTGGTGCTTCGCGGCGGCGCGTCGTCGAAACGGCAGGCCCTGCATGCGGTGGCTGAGGTCGCCGCCCATGCGTTGGGCGTGGATGAAGGCCGCGTCCTGGAGGCTCTGCTGGAGCGCGAGGCCCTAGGGTCGACCGGCCTGGGCGCGGGTGTGGCGGTGCCGCACGCGCGCCTCAAGGACATCGACCGGGTGACGGCGGTCTTCTTGCGGCTGGACACGCCGGTGGCCTATGAGGCGGTGGACGACCGTCCGGTCGATCTGCTGTTCGCCCTGTTCGCTCCGCCCAAGGACGGGGCCGAGCATCTGCGGGCGCTGGCGGCTGTGTCGCGCGCCCTGCGCTCGCCCGATCTGCGCGATCAGCTGCGCCGGGCGCCGACCGCCGACGCGATCCGCGCCCTGTTCGTGAACAACGAGGCCCAGGCCGCCGTCGGCTGAGCGGCGGCGGAAGGGATCAGTGGACGGAGACGGGCGCCAGTTCGTGCGCCATGGCGGCGGCGAAGGCGGTGTCGCGGTCCAGCATGACGGCCAGCCGTTCGCCGTCCGCGCCATGCACGGCATAGAGGGTCTGGTCCGCCTCGATCTGCAGGTCGCGCATGTCGGCCGCATCCTCCAGCAGGTCGGAGGCCTTCACTTGGCGCACATAGACCAGGTCGGGGGCGCCCAGGCCCCTGAAGTCTTCCTTGCTCATCATCATCGGCGTCATAGGACCGCCTCCTTACGCTTTACCAATGCCCGGCCCGCCGGGCGGTTCATCGGCCGCCGGATCAGCCGGCCGAGATGGGGATGCGCCTGACCGCGCGTTCGGCCTCGGGCCGCGTCAGCTCGACATGCAGCAGGCCGTGCTCCAGCCGCGCGCCCTGCACCTCCAGACCGTCGGCCAGGACGAAGCTGCGCACGAAGCCGCGCGCGGCGATGCCCCGGTGCAGGAAGGCCTGCTCGCCCTTGGCCACCTCGTCCCGCTTGCCGGCGATGGTCAGCTGACGCCCCTCAAGGGTCACGTTCAGCTCCTCGGGCGAGAAGCCCGCCACCGCCAGGGTGATGCGCACGCCAGTGTCGCCGATCTGTTCGACATTGTAGGGCGGATAGCTCTCGGCCGCGGCCTTGGCGGCGCGGTCGATCAGGGCGCGGGTGTGGTCGAAGCCCAGCAAGAACGGACTATCGAACAGGATGGTGCGCGTCGTCATCGGGGTCCTCGTCAAGCGACCAAAACGCCGGTTCGCCTCCCGAAATCGGCAAGGCTGTCGGCTACCGACAAGATGGGCGCCGCGCGGGGGCGGATCAAGCGCGGGCTAGAAATCCAGGTCTGCGTACCAGGCCGAGGGCGGCACGCCGATGAAGCGGTCCGACAGCAGCGGCCGGAAGCAGGGGCGCGACTTGATCTTGCTGTACCAGGTCTTCAGCGACGGCCAGGCGGTCCAGGCCACCTCTCCGAAATAGTCCAGCACCGACAGGTGGGCGGCGGCGATCAGGTCGGCCTGGCTGAGCCGGCGTCCGGCCAGCCAGTCGCGCGCGGCGGCCAGCTCCTCCAGCAGGGTCAGATGGGCCTTCAGCGCCTCGCGACCCTCGCGCAGAGCGCGGGCCTCCGGCGGGCCGAGCTTGAGCAGCGGTTTCTCGAGCCGCTCGTGCAGCAGGACGGCGTCGACCTCGTCGGTGAAGCGCCGCTCGAACCAGGTCGCCAGCCGGCGCGCCTCGGCCCGCTCGGCGACATCGGCGGACAGCAGCAGCGGCCCCTTCTGCTGGTCCTCGATCCAGCCGAGGATCGCGGGCAGGTCGCACAGGACCAGGCGGCGGCCCTTGTCGGACGTCTCCACCACCGGCGGCATGCCCGAGGGATTGAGCTGGCCCAGCGGGCAGTCGGCTTCCCAGGGACGAACCGGCGTGTCGATCCACTCCAGCCGCGCCTCGCCCAGGGCCAGCCGCGCGGCGCGCGAGGCCGGCTGGAAGGCGAAGTGGTACAGGACACGCGACGAGGACATCGCCGCTTGATGCGCCCGTACTGCTTAAGCGCGCGTTTACCGCGTCAGGACCAGGGCCCGCGCGGCCGGGCCTCGGCGGCGGCCTCGGCCGGGAGCTCCGGCGCTTCGGCGGCCGCTTCCGCATAGACGCCGCCGTGCGGCGCGCCGCGACCGCGCGGGTCGGCGTGGATCAGCAGGTCGGCGGCGGGGAAGTGGGCCAGGACGCGTCCCTCGGCCTCCACCACGATGTCGTGGGCCGCCTCCAGCGTCAGGGTCGGCTCCAGGTCGACGTGCATCTGGATCAGGATTACCTGTCCCGCCATGCGCGTCCGCAGTTGATGGACGCCCGAGATGCGCGGATCCGCCAGCACGGCCTGGACGATGGCGTCGCGGTCGGACTCGGGCAGGGCGCGGTCCAGAAGGTGGTCGGCCGCCGCCCTCAACATGCCGATTGCGCCCCAGACCAGCCAGACGGCCACGACCAGGCCCGCCGCGGCGTCCAGCCCCGGCGCGCGCAGGAAGGCGCCCGAGAAGACGCCGATCAGCACCACCAGGTTGGCGGCCAGGTCGGCGGCGTAGTGGGCCCGGTCGCCGGCGACGGCCAAGGAACCCGTCTTTTTCAGGGCTCGGCCCTGCATCCACACCAGCCAGGCGGTCACGAGGATGGAGATCACGACCACGCCGATCGCCTGCCAGCCGCCCGAGACCGGGCGCGGATCGACGACCCGCTGGATCGCCTCCCAGCCGATGAAGACGGCCGAGGCGAACACCAGGCCGGACTGGACCAGGGCGGCCAGGGCCTCGCCCTTGCCGTGGCCGTAGCGATGCTCCTCGTCGGGCGGCGCCGCGGCCCAGCGCACGGCGTAGAAGGTCGCCAGCGACGCGACCAGGTCCAGGGCGGAGTCCGCCAGGGTCGCCAGGATGGACACCGACCCGGAGGCGCCCAGGGCGAAGGCCTTCAGGGCGATGAGCAGGACCGCCGTCCCGACCGAAAGGCGCGTGATCCGCCGGGTCGCCAGATGGGCGTCTTCCAGGGCGGCGGGGGAGGGCGGCGTCGTCATTCGTGATCTTTCTCGCGCAATCGCGGCGGAAAGCCAACCGGGGCGGCGAGATTGGACCTCGCGCCGCGTTAGGGTTAAGGACACCAAACGCCGCTATGTCGGTTTCCGATCATTCTGTTTGCGCAACGCTCATGGGGGGCGGCATGTCGGCGGACGAACGATGGATCGCGCGGAACGAGGCTCTGGCCCGGCTGGGGGTCAAGGTCCAGACGCTGTACGCCTACGTCAGCCGGGGCCGCATCGCCGCGCGCCCCGATCCGACCGATCCCCGCCGCAGCCTCTATGCCGCCGCCGATATCGCCCGGCTGGCCGGCGACGGAGAGGAGATCGACGGCGGGGTGCGTCCGCCCGTTCTCGGCGCCGCCTCGCGCGGCGTGGCCGATGTCCAATCCTCGGTCGCGCTGATCGCCGACGGGCGGCTGTTCTATCGCGGCCTGGACGCGGTCCAGTTGGCGGACCACGCCACCATAGAGACCGTGGCGCTGAAGCTGTGGGACCATCGCGGGCCCGATCCCTTCCCCCGGCTGAAGCCGCGCATCGATCCGATCGTGGGAGGTTCCACCCAGAGGCGCATCCTGGCGGTGCTGGGCCGCCGCCTGGTCGAGGACCGCTCCGCCCGCGCGCACGATGGCGAGAGCCTCCGCCTGGAGGCCGCCTCCATCCTGAACGAGGTCGTGGACAGCGTGTCGGGCCCGGGGCCCCGGCTCTATTTCCACCAGCGTCTGGCCCGCGGATGCAAGGCGCGCGAGGCCGACGGCGACCTGATCCGCCGCGCCGTGGTGCTGGCGGCCGACGCCGGGCTGGACGAGGCGGTGCTGGCGACGCGGACGGCGGCGGGCGGCGGCGCGCCGCTGGCGGGGGCCGTCCTGGCGGGGCTGTCCGTTCTGTCCGGCCC
>JAEWDF010000079.1 GCA_023390245.1 Pseudomonadota bacterium | reverse complement strand
ACGCCGCCCTGGCCGCAGCGCCCGAGGCTCTGCGCGCCGCCCTGGCCGATCTGGGCCGCGCCGCCCTGTCGCGCGCGGCCGCCCGCCCGAACGGCGAAGATTGACAAAACATCGCCGCACCTGTTCTCGACATCTGTGAAACCGCGCGCTTCCGGGGGAATCGCGCGATCATTCCGTCATAGCTCCGATCAAGGACGTCCCATGGCCAAGACCGAATCCCGCCTCGCCCGCATGAGCCGCCGCGCGGCCCTCACCGGCGCCGCCATGGCCGCCATGGCCCTGTCGGCCTGCGGCGGAAAGACCGGCGCCGCCGCCGAGGGCGACATGGCCCTGGGCGCGCCCGAAGGCGCCAAGGTCACCGTGGTCGAATACGCCTCGGTCACCTGTCCGCACTGCGCGCTGTGGCAGAAGAACACCTGGCCCGCCCTCAAGGCCAAGTACGTCGACACCAACAAGGTCCGCTACGTCTTCCGCGAACTGCCGACCCCGCCGGTCGACGCCGCCACGGCCGGCTTCCTGGTCGCGCGCTGCGCCGGCGAGGACAAGTATTTCGACGTCGTGCACCAGCTGATGGCGACCCAGCAGGAGATGATCACCACCTCGCCGCGCGACTGGCTGCTGCGCACCGCCCAGGCGGCCGGCCTCAGCGAGGACCAGTTCAACGCCTGCGTCACCGACAAGGACGCCATCGCCGCCATGGAGCGCCGCGTCCAGTCCGCCCGCACCGACGGCGTCAGCGGCACGCCCGCCTTCTTCGTCAACGGCAAGGAAGTCATCACCCCCGGCAGCGGCGAAGGCGCCCAAATGTCCGACCTGTCGGCCGCCATCGACGCCGAGTTGGCCAAATGATCCTGCGGGCGACGCTGACGCGCCTGCTGGCGGCGGCCGCCCTGGCTCTGGCCGCGTCCGCCGGCGTCGCCCTAGCCGGCGCCGACCCGTCCGCGCCGCCGCCCGTCACGGCGGCGGACCACGCGCTGGGCCGCGCGAATGCGCCGGTGACGGTCATCGAGTACGCCTCCCTGACGTGCCCGCACTGCGCCGACTGGCACGACGACGTGCTGCCGGCGCTGAAGGCGAAATATATCGACGCGGGCAAGGTGCGCTTCATCTATCGCACTCTTCCGACGCAGCCGGCGAACGTCGCCAGCGCCGCCGCCGGCGTGGCCCAGTGCGCGGCGCCGGATCGGTTCTTCGCCACGCTGGACGCCTTCTTCGCCGCGCAGGCCCTGCTGCCGACCGAGGGTACGGGCGCCTATTTCGAGCGGGGCGTCGCCGCCTCCGGCAAGACGCGGGACGAGATCCACGCCTGCCTGTCCGAGCCCGCCACCCAGCAGGCGATCGAGGCCCAGATCGACGGCGCTCGCGCCGCCGGCGTCGATCGCACCCCCTATTTCTTCGTCAACGGCCGCGTCGTGGACGACGTCAGCCTGCAAGGCCTTTCGGCCGCCATCGACCCTCTGCTGGCCGGTCGATAGAGGCGGCGTCGGGAGCGCTCTGACCGGATGCAGTTCCAGCGGCTCAGACTCGTCGGCTTCAAATCCTTCGTCGATCCGGTGGAGGTGCAGATCGAGGCCGGCCTGACCGGCGTGGTCGGCCCCAACGGCTGCGGCAAGTCCAACGTGCTGGAAAGCCTGCGCTGGGTCATGGGCGCCAACTCGGCCAAGGCCATGCGCGGCCAGGGCATGGACGACGTCATCTTCGCCGGCGCCGCGGGCCGTCCGCCGCGCAGCCACGCCGAAGTCAGCCTGACCATCGACAACACGCAGCGCCGCGCGCCCCAGCCCTTCACCGACAGCCCGGTGCTGGAGGTGTCGCGCCGCATCGACCGGGGGCAGGGCTCGACCTACCGCATCAACGGCAAGGAGGTGCGCGCCCGCGACGTCCAGCTGCTGTTCGCCGACGCCTCGACCGGCGCCAACTCCCCCGCCCTGGTCCGCCAGGGCCAGATCAGCGAACTGATCGCCGCCAAGCCCCAGAACCGCCGCCGCATCCTGGAAGAGGCGGGCGGCGTCGCGGGCCTGCACACCCGCCGACACGAGGCCGAACTGCGCCTGAAGGCGGCCGAGGCCAACCTCGAGCGTCTGGACGACATCGGCCGCGAGCTGGAGACGGCGCTGAACCGCCTGAAGCGCGAGGCGCGCCAGGCCGAGAAGTACAAGAGGATTTCCGCCGAGATCCGCGCGCTCCAGTCGGCCCTGCTCTACGTCCGCTGGAACGACGCCCGCGTCGCCGCCGAGGCCGCCACCGCCGAACTGCGCGAGGCCGACCAGGCCGCCGCCGAAACCACGACCGCCGCCGCCGCCGCCCAGACCGCCGCCCTCGCCGCGCAGGAGGGTCTGAAACCGGCGCGCGAGGAGGACGCGGTCGCCACCGCCCTGCTGAACCGCGCGACGCTGGAGCGGGACCGCCTGGACATGGCCGAACAGGCCGCGCGCGCCGAGGTCGACCGCCTGAAGGCCGAAGCCGCCCGCATCGCCGCCGACCAGGAACGCGAGGCCCGCATGGCCGGCGACGCCCGCCGCGAACTGGAGCGGCTGGACCACGAATTGGCGCGCCTGAAGGCCGAGATCGCCGCCGCCCCGGAACGCGGCCCGGAGCTGGACAGCGCCCTCGCCGCTGCCGAGGACGCCCGCAAGGCGGCCGACGCCGATGTCGAACGGGTCGCCGGGACCCTGGCCGCCGCCGAGGCCCGCGCCAACGCCGAGACCGCCCGCAGGCGTGACGCCGAGGCCCGGCTGGCCCGCGTCCAGGCCCAGCACGACCAGGCCAAACGGGAGCGCGAGGCGCTGGGGCCGCTGGAGACGCCCGAGCTGGAGCAGGCCCGCCAAGCGATGGAGGCGGCCCAGGCCGATCTGGCCGCCGCCCGCGAGGCGGTCGAGGCGACCGAGGCGAAACGCGGCGACCTGGCTCGCGCCGAACAGGAGGCCCGCACCGAGGCCCGTGCCGCCGAAGACCGCCTGGGCCGGCTCCAGACCGAAGCGCGCGGCCTGGCCCAGTTGCTGGTCACCGGCAAGCGCGACTATCCGCCGGCCCTGGACAGGGTCGCGGCCGCCAAGGGCTATGAGGCCGCTCTGGCCGCCGCCCTGGGCGACGACCTGGACGCCGCCCTCGATCCCGAGGCGCCGGCCCACTGGGCGGGCGCCGACGCACCGCCGCCGGCCTGGCCCGAAGGCGTCGAGCCCCTGTCCGCCCATGTCACCGCGCCGGAGGTCCTGGCGGCGCGCCTGGCCTTCTGCGGCGTGGCCGACGGAGCCCGGATCGCCGACCTGGCGCGGCGCCTGCCCACGGGGGCGCGACTGGTCACCACCGAGGGCGACCTCTATCGCTGGGACGGCTTCGTCAGCCGCGCCGAGGCGCCCCGGCCCGCCGCCATCCGCCTGGCCCAGCGCACCCGCCTGTCCGAGCTGGAGACCGAGATCGATCAGGGCAAGCCGGCGCTGGAGCAGGCGCAGGCCCGCCTGAAGGCCGGCGCCGAGGCCTTCCGCGCCGCCGAAGAGGCGGTGAAGGCCGCCCGCCTCAAGCCCTTCGCCGCCGACAAGGCCCTGACCGCCGCCCGCGACCGGGTCGAGGCGCTGAGCCGCGACCAGGCCCGCCGCGAGGCCCGCGCCCAGGCCCTGGACGAGACCGTCGCTCGCCTGGAGGCCGAGGTCGCCGAGGCCCGCGCCGCCTTGGAAGCCGCCCAGAGCGTCGCTGCGCCCTCCGAGACCCTGGCCGACCTGAAGGATGAGTTGACCGCCGCCCGCGACGCCGCCGAAAGCGCCCGCCAGGCGGCCCAGGCGGCCCGCGCCGACCGCGACGCCGAAGCCCGCGACCGCCAGGGGCGCGAACAGCGGCTCGGCGCCCTGACCCGCGCGCACGAAGGC
>JAEWDF010000002.1 GCA_023390245.1 Pseudomonadota bacterium | reverse complement strand
GGCCCAGAAGCTTCAACGCCGCTTGCGTGTCCCGGTGGCGCTGAACGACGAGGTCGAGGACCTCGCCTTCGTCATCGACGGCGCGCCACAGATACATCCGCCGGCCGCCGATCCAGCAGACCATTTCGTCAAGATGCCGGCGTGGCGACGGCGCCGGTCGGCGCTTCTTCAGCCGCCTGGCGATGAGCGGGCCGAACTTGATCGTCCTGCAGCGGATGGTCTCGTAGCTGACGTCGATCCCGCGCTGGGCCAGAAGCTCCTCGACATCGCGAAGGCTGAGGTTGAACCGGAAATACAGCCAGACCGCATGGCGGATCACCTCCGCCGGGAAACGGTGGCGCTTGAACGACGGCAGATTTATGAAAATCGTCTCCAGTCAGCCATTTGCGGCCATCCTCTGTGGAAACAAGGTAGCGTTAGACTGACAGCACCGCTGAGCCTAAAGCGGCGCTGGTAGGCGCCGAGCCAGCCGATCAACATGCGAATGGTTCTCAGGGCGCAGTGTTCACGCGTCAATCCGGGCTTCGTTGCATGAAGGCCGCGCAAAACGCGGCGTTGGCATGACATTAAGGCAAAACATTTCTGCAAATCGACAATAGCCTTCAGTTATCGGGCGAGCGGTGGGGATGCCGCGGTACGAGCGCCTAAAATGGGGGTTTGTCGTGAATAAACTATCGAAGAAGGCGGTTCTGTTCGGGGCCTCGGCCCTTGTCGGCGTCATGGGCGCCTCGACCGCATGGGCTCAGGAGTCGGTGGAGGCCGGGGTCGCGGCGGCTCAGGTAGGGGACATTGTCGTCACCGGATCCCGCATCCGTCGCGCCCAGACCACGACGCCGGCGCCGGTGACCGTGATCGGCGAGGAGGTGCTGGAGGAGCGGGGCTTCGTCCAGGCGGGACAGGCGCTGAACCAGGTCACCTCGGTGAAGCCGTCTCAGCCGATCGGCGATAACGGCGGCGCCTCGGCGGGCAGCGGCATGCAGTTTCCGAACCTGTTCAATCTGGGGGCGGGGCGGACGCTGACGCTGGTCAACGGCCGGCGTTTCGTGACCACGGCTTCGGGCATGGGCGACCGTGTGGTCGACACCAATCTGATCCCGGTCGGCCTGTTGGAGCGGGTCGATGTGGTGCAGGCGGGCGGCGCCGCCGTCTATGGCTCCGACGCCATCGCCGGGGTCGTCAACTATGTGCTGAAGGACGACTTCGACGGCGTCGAGATGGACGTCCAGTACGGCGAGTCCTCACGCGGCGACTATCCGCAATCGAGCGTCCGCCTGACGGCGGGGCGCAACTTCCTGGACAATCGCGCCAATCTGGCCGCGAGTGTCGAATGGTCGAAGTCGGACCCGCTGTACGCCTGGGACCGACCGGCTTCGAACCGCGCCCGGCTGCTGGTGACCAATCCCGCCGACACAGGACCCGATGACGGAATACCGGCGCTGAAGGAATATTTCGACGCCCACTTCTGGCCATTCAGCTACAATGGCGTGGTCTATACGACCCCAGCGCCGTCTCCGGCGCTCATTCTTCAGGCGGGCGGGCAGCCGCAGCAGTTCGCGGCCGATGGCCTGGGGCTGGTTCCTTACGATATCGGCGAGCGCCAGAACGTGCCCTTCTCCACGGGCGGCGACGGCTGGGACTATCGCGATATCGCCGCCCTTTACACTGGCGTGGAGCGCCTGAACGGCTCGATCCTGGGCCATTACGACGTCACCGATCACGTCCGGCTGTCGGGAGAGTTCCTCTATTCGACGACCGAAGGGCGCGATCCCTTCGGCACCCAGGGCGGCAGCAACACGGTGCTCAACAACGCCGCCTCGGGCGCGGGCGTGATCAGCTTCACACGTGACAACGCCTTCCTGACACCGGAGGCGCTGGCGCAACTGTCGGCCGCCAATCCGGCCTTCGCCGCCGGTGGCCCGCTCTATCTGTCCAAGCAGTGGGCCGACGCCGTGCCGACGCGCGAATATGTCTACAACACCGATGTCTGGCGCGGTCAGATCGGGCTGGACGGCGACTTCGACTTCGCGGATCGCAACTTCTACTGGAGCCTTGCCTACAGCCACGCCGAGGTGGACGGCGAGACCAAGGGCTGGGGCGTCTGGACCGAGCACATGCGCAATGCGACCAACGCCGTCCGTTCCGGCTCGGACATCGTCTGCGCCATCAACGTCGACGCCGACCCGACGAATGACGACGCCGCCTGCGTTCCGATCAACATCTTCGGCACGGGCAATGTGACGCCCGAGATGCAGGCCTATGTCGCCACGCCGACAGGACAGACCTACACCAACACCCAGGACAACATCTTGGCCACCCTGGGCGGCGACCTGTTTCAACTGCCCGCCGGACCGGCCAGCTTCTCGGTCGCCTACGAGTATCGTCGCGAGGAGGCGGAATTCACGCCTTCGCAGGCCGCGCAGGAGGGCCGCACCGGCTCGGGCACGATCAGCGTGCCGACCCGCGGCAGCTATCACACCAATGAGTATTCGGCGGAACTTCTCATCCCGATCTTCGGGGGCGAGTTCACCCTGCCGTTCGTGCGGATGCTGGAACTGGACGGCGCCTACCGCTTCGTCGACAACTCCATCGCCGGCGAGGAGGACGTTTGGGGCGCGGGCCTGCGCTGGGAGGTGGTCGAGGGGGTGACCTTCCGCGCGTCCAAGAGCCGCAACTTCCGTGCGCCGACCCTGAACCAGCTATTCGCGCCGTCCTCGACCGCGCTGGACTCCATCGCGGTCAACCCCTGCGACGCCGACCGCATCAACTCCGGTCCCAATCCGGCGGTGCGTCGCGCAAACTGCGAGGCCCTGTTCGCCGCCAACCCCGGTTGGGGACCGCTGGAAGGCTTTCAGGACCCCGGCGAGAACTTTGCGAACGTGATGGTCACCACCGGCGGCAACGCCGAGCTGAAGAACGAGATTTCGGACACCACGACCTATGGCGTGGTGTTGCAGCCCACCTTCGCGCCAGGTCTGACCATCGTGGTGGATCGGATCGAAGTCGAGTTGCAGGACGGCCTGTCCGCCTTCGCTCCGCAGAACTTCCTGGCGACCTGCTTCGACTCCTCGCCAATGCCGGCGGATGTCTGCAACCAGTTCACCTTCAACGAACTGGGCCAGGTCGCGACGGCGCGGTCGACCACCTTCAACGCGGGCACGATCCGCTATGAAGGCGAGGTGTACAACATCAACTACGCCTTCCCGATCGATCGGTTCATCACTACGGCGGGCGACCTGGGGCGGCTGGAACTGGGCGCCGAACTGACCCACACCTCCTTGCTCGAGACCTCGGTCACCGGCTTCGACTACGCCCGCAGCGAAGGCACCACGGCGACGCCGGACTGGGTGGCGCGCTATGACGCCCGCTACAGCCGCGGGCCGTTCCGGGCGACCTATTCCATGAACTATCTGCCGGAGGTGAAGTCGGGCTTCTACGACACGGTCGAGACGACCCAGAGCCCCGTCATTCCGCGCAACATCCGGCACAACATCTCGGTGCTGTACGACTTCGGCGCCTACACGCTGCGGGCGGGGGTCACCAACCTGACCGACGAAGGCCCGTCGTATCCGACCCGCGACTATGGCGACATCCTGGGACGTCAGTACTTCCTGGGTCTGAACGCCCGTTTCTAAGGACATGAAGGGGCGCGCGGCGAGGCCGGGCGTCCCCTTTTGTTCGAGTGGTTTTGGAGCGATCCCGATGTCCTTGCGTCTGTCCCGTCGAGCCCTGATGTCCGGCCTGGCCCTGACGGGCGCCGCCGCAGGCTCCGCGAAGGGCGCATCGGCTCGGGCGGTGCGAGCGCCCATCCGTTTCGTGACCCGCCATCGGGGCGTCTTCAACGGCGAGGCCTTGGACTATACGGCGTCGGTCGAGGAGACGCTGACGCCGGAGGGGGAGAACCTGCCCGCCTGTCGCATCGTCGCCACCGCCTATGTGCGCGAGCCGGTCGATCCAAGGCGGCCTGTGATCTTCATGTTCAACGGCGGTCCGATCTCGGCTTCGCTGTACCTGCATATCGGCGGCTTCGGCCCCAAGCGTTACGACCCGCCGACCGACGTGCGCGCCGATATCGCGGAACCCTATGCGCTGGTGGACAACACGGACTCGGTGCTGGACGTCGCCGACATCGTGTTCTTCGACCCGCCAGAGACGGGGTTCAGCCGGGTGGTCGATCCGTCGAAGGTCGGCCTGACCTATGGGGACGAGGGCGATTCCCGTGTCGCCACGGTTTTTGTCGAGACCTGGCTGCGCGCCCAGGGGCGCGAGGCCTCGCCGCGCTATCTGCTAGGGGAAAGCTACGGCACCCTGCGGGCGGCGATGATGGCGGGGCGGCTCAGCGAGACCCTGCCGCTGAACGGCGTCATGCTGATGGGGCAGGCGCTGAACATGATCGAGACCAGCCAGCGGCCGGGCAACATCGTCTCCTACGCCACCAACCTGACCGCCCTGACCGCCGTCGCCGCCTTCCACGGCCGGATCGAGACGGGCGGACGGCCGGTATCCGCTTTGGTGGACGAGGCCTGGACCTTCGGCATGGGCGAGTATCTGGACGCCCTGCGCCACGGGCGCGACCTGCCCGAGGATCGTCGCCAGGCGGTGGCCCGCCGACTGGAAGGGCTGACGGGGATATCGGCCGACTATTATCTCGACCACCGACTGATCATCAGCAAACAGGATTTCTGCGCCGAACTGCTGCGCGACCAGGGCCTGATCCTGGGCGTCTATGACGCGCGCTACAGCGGCCCGGCCCCGTCGAAGGGCGAGCGCGCCAAGGACCCCTTTGGCAAGGTCAACGCCATGATCGGCCCGCTGATGCGGCGTCATTTCAGCGAGAACCTGGGCGTGACCCTGCCGCTGGACGAGTATCGCGGCGGGGCGCCGCGTCTCGGGCCGTGGGGCTATGAGCCGACGATGCGGGCGGGCGGCGGGCCGTTCGACGACTTCGACTATGACCTGGGGATCGAGAAGGCGATGGCGGCGCGGCCGGACTTCCGCCTGCTGGTCGGAACCGGCCTCTACGACACCACGACCACGGTGGGGCCGGCGCGCTATCTGGCGGCCCAGGCCTCCTATCCGCGCGAACGTATCACCCTGACCGAGTATGACGGGGGACATATGGCCTACAGCAATCCCGAGGCGCGCCGGGCGATGGCCGCCGACATCCGCGCCTTCGTCGCGGGAGGTCGGGCATGAGCCGGCGGAACGCTTTCGGTCTGGCGGGCGTCGCCGCCATGGCCCTGATGGCCTTGAGCGCCTGTGCGGGCGTCGCCCAATCGTCCGTCCACTCATCGGGCCAGCCTTCGGACCAAGCCGCCCCTCGACCCGCGCCGCCGGCTGTGCGCGCGGGGCTGGACCCGGCTTCGAACCCCGATCCGTTTCCTTCGACCTATCGTCCGGCGGCGTCCGCACCGACCGCCATCGTCAACGCCACCCTCCTGACGGCGGTGGGACCGCGCATTGACGGCGGCGCGCTGGTGATGCGGGACGGGCGGATCGTCGCGGTCGGGCGCGACATCGCCATTCCGGCGGACGCCCAGGTCATCGACGCGGGCGGTCGCTGGCTGACCCCCGGCATCGTCGATCCGCATTCCCACATCGGCGCCGGCTCCAGCCCCACGGCCGCCAATGGCGACAGTAGCAACGAGAGCGGCCCGAACCCCGGCGGCGTATGGGTGGAGCATTCCGTCTGGACTCAGGACCCGATGTTCGAACGTGCGCGGGAGGCGGGGGTGACCACGGTTCAGATCCTTCCCGGTTCCGCCCACCTCTTCAACGGCCGTACGGTCACGCTGAAGAATGCGCCCGCCGTCGCCGTGCAGGGCATGAAGTTTCCAGGCGCGCCCTATGGGCTGAAGATGGCTTGCGGCGAGAACCCGACCGGCGGACAGGGCGGCAAGCCCAGCACCCGGGCAGGGGCGATGATGAGCTATCGCACCACCTTCATCGCCGCCGCCAACTACAGCCAGAGCTGGCGCGAATATCACCGCAAGGTCGAGGCGGGGCAGTCGGCGACCCCGCCGCGTCGCGACCTGATGCTGGAGAACGTCGCCGCCGCCCTGGATGGCGAGATCGAGGTTCACATCCACTGCTATCGCGCCGACGAGATGCTGGCGATGATCGACCTGTCGCACGAGTTCGGATTTCACATCGCCGCCTTCCACCACGCGCTGGAGGCCTTCAAGATCGCCCCGACGCTGGCGCGCGAGAACATCGCGGTGGTGACCTGGGCCGGCGACTGGTCCGGCTACAAGATGGAGGCCTACGACTCCATCATGGAGAACGCCGCCTTCGTCCAGCAGGCCGGCGGCGTGGTCGCCATGCACTCCGACAACGTCATGCTGATGCAGCACCTGAATCAGGAGGCGGGCCGGGCCATGACGGCGGGGCGCGAGGCGGGTCTGGACATCACCCCGGAGCAGGCGATCCAGTGGGTCACGCTGAATCCCGCCCGCATCATCGGCGTGGCGGACCAGACCGGCTCGCTGGAGCCGGGCAAGATGGCGGACGTGGTGCTTTGGAACACCGACCCGTTCAGCGTCTATTCCATCCCCGACCTGGTCTTCATCGATGGCGTCCTGATGGAGGACCGCGCCCATCCGTCGTCGCAGCCTCAGTCGGACTTCGAACTGGGTCAGGTGCGCCGCCCCCATTCTGAACCCCACGCCCATGAAGGAGATCGGCCATGATGCGCCGTCTTCTGCTGACCGCGGCGCTGGTTCTGACGGCGGGCGCGGCGCAAGCCGAGACCCTGGCCGTGATCAACGCCCGCATCCTGAGCCAGGGACCGGCGGGGAACATCGAACACGGCGCCGTGGTGGTGCGCGATGGCCGCGTCGTCGCCGTGGGCGCGAACGTTTCGGTTCCCACGGATGCGCGGATCATCGACGCCGAGGGCCAGACCTTGACGCCGGGCATGGTGGCGACGGTCACACCCCTGGCCCTGAACGACACCATCGGCAGCGGCTGGGGCGGCCTGGGTTCGACCTCCACGGCGATCAGCGCGGCCTTCGACGTGCTGCCCGACGTGAACCCGAACTCGCCCCAGATCCCGGAAGCGCGGATCGAGGGCGTGACCCGTGCGGTGGTGACCCCGAACGCGCCCGGCCGCCTGATTGAGGGCCAGCCGCGCCTGTTCGGCGGCCAGGCGGCGGTGATCCATCTGGGCCAAGGCTTCAGCCTGGCGGTGCGCGACCATGCGGCCATGGTCATGAACGCCGGCGGATCGGGCGCCTCGGCCGCCGGCGGCTCGCGCGGCGCCATGCTGGTGCAGCTGGAGCGGGTGGTGCGCGACGTGCGCGCCTATTCGCGCGCTCCGGAAACCTTCGACTTGGCCAAGTTGGACGAGACGGGCTTGTCGCGCATCGACATGGAAGCCCTGATCCCGGTGGTTGAACGACGCGAACCTCTGCTGGTCGAGGCGGATCGGGCGTCCGACATCCTGAACATTCTCGAGGCGGCCAAGCGGCTGAACCTGCGCGTGATCCTGTCCGGCGGGTCCGAGGCCTGGATGGTCGCGGAGCAGATCGCGGCGGCTGGCGTCGCTGTCGTGCTGGACGGCGAGGAGAACCAGGCCTTCACCTTCGAGGGGCTGAACGCGGCTTATGAGAACGCGACGATCCTGCAGCAGGCCGGCGTGCTGATCGCCTTCAAGCCCAGCGTGGCGCGCATCGTCTTCCTGATCCGCACGCCGCGCTTCATCGCCGGTCGTGCGGTTCGCTACGGCCTGACGCGGGACCAGGCGCTGGCGGCGGTGACGATCAATCCCGCGCGCATCTTCGGCTTCGACGACCGTTTCGGCTCCATCGCGCCCGGCAAGGACGCCGACCTGGTGCTGTGGAGCGGCGATCCGCTGGAGACCACAAGCGTGGCCCGCCGCGTCTTCATCAAGGGCGTGGAGCAGCCGATGACGGCCCGCAACCGCGCCCTGCGCGACCGCTACATCGGGACCGTGCTGAACCCTCCGCCTCCCCAAGCTCAGTAAGGATTATCCGATGCGACACTGGCGGCGATCCGCTTCCGCGGCCCTGGCTGTTCTGGCTCTCGGGGGCTGCGCGGGGACGGCCTCCGTGGAGCCGACGATCTCCGAGGCGGCCGTCCCGGCCGTGCCCTCGACAGCCATCACGCATGGCGTCATCGAGGTTCGGGGTCAGGCGATCGCCTATCGCGCCGAGGCGAGCGAGATGCTGATGCGCAATGCGGCGGGCGATCCGCGCGCGACGATCTTTTCGATCGCCTATCTGGCGGACGGCGCCGATGCTGCGACGCGGCCGGTGTCCTTCCTGTTCAACGGCGGTCCGGGCGGGGCGACCATCGCCCTCAGGGAAGGCCTGTCGCCGCGTATGCCGGTGAACGGCGAGACGGCCGGCAGCTTCCGCTATGTCGACAATCCCGACAGCCTGATCGACGCGACCGACCTGGTCTTCGTCGATGCGCCGGGCACCGGCTACGGCCGCTTCTTCGGCGAGGGAGCGAGCGCGGAATACTGGGGTGTCGAGGAGGACGCGGCGGCGATCACGGCCTTCATCGACCAGTGGCTGGCCGAGCATGGCCGCATCGGGGCGCCGGTGTTCCTGGTGGGCGAAAGCTATGCCGGGGTCCGCGTCGGCCTGGTCGCCGAACGCCTGGCGGCGCAGGCGGAACCCTTGAAGGTGAGGGGCGTGGCCCTGATTTCGCCTTCGACCACGGCCGGTCGCCGCGCCTCCGGGCCGCCCGACCAGTCCGCGGCCGACCAGGCCGCGATCCTGGCCGTCCCATCGCGGGCGGCCGCCGCCCAGTTTCATGGCAGGGGCGCGCATCTGGGCGCGCCGGTCGAGGTCCTGGCCGAGCAGGCGCTGGCCTTCGCGCGCGGCCCCTACGTCCAGGCCCTGACCGAAGGGGAGGGGATCGACCCGGCGCGCAAACAGGCCGTCGCCGCCGAACTGGCGGGCTATCTGGGCCTGTCGGAGCAGACCATTCTGGAGGCTGATCTTCGGCCGTCGAACAATGACTTCGTGCTGAAACTTCTGGCCGACCGGCAAGAGCGGATCGGCGGTTCCGACGCCCGCGCCCATGCGCCGACCGCGATCACCGAAACGCGCGAGCCGCCCTATAACGACCCGTCGACCTCGCCCTACACCCTCAACTACGATCTGACCGAGGCGGTCGAACATCTGACGCGCGAAGAGATCGGCTATCGCCCGACCAACGACTATGTCCGCCTGTCGATCGAGGCGAACCGTGCGTGGAACTGGGACGTGCCGGGCGGGACGATCTCGATCCCCATGCTGTTCAAGCGGCTGATGGCGGCCGATCCCGGCCTGCGGCTGACGCTGATGACCGGCTATTACGACCTGACCATCCCCTATATGCGCCCGGTCAGCGACTATCTGGCGGCGGATCTGCCGCCGGATCGGTTCGAGAACGCCGTCTTCCGCACCGGCCATGCCGTCTTCTCCGACGACGCGGGACGTCAGGCTTCCAGCGACCATCTTCGCGCCTTCTATGCGCGGGCCCTGCCATGAGGCGACGACTCGCGGTCGTTCTGTTCGCGCTCGGCTGTGCGAGCGCCGGCGCGGCGGCCGCCCACGACGTCGAGGCCCGCCCCGCCTCCGTGCGGGACGGGTTCCGGCTGGCTGTCGCGGGCGACATGATCGGCCCCTACGCCGCCTTTCTGGATCGAGACGATCCGGCCTTGATGGCGGCCCTGCGGCCGCTCGAGGAGGCGGACGTGGCCTTCGCCAATGTCGAGGGCGGAATATTCGACCTGGCGACTTTTGCAGGTTATCCGGCGGCCGAGAATGGCGGCGGCACGCCTCTGGGCGATGCGGCGGTGGCGTTCGACCTGAAGCGCATCGGTCTGACCCTGCTGTCGCGTGCGAACAACCATGCGACCGACTGGGGGGCGGAGGGACTGATGTCCACGAGCCGTTCGATCCAGGCGGCAGGCCTGGCGCAGGCGGGCGCGGGTCCGGACCTGACCGCGGCGCGGTCGCCTGCCTATGTCGACACGCCGGGCGGCCGCGTGGCTCTGGTCGCCACGGCCTCCAGCTTCACCGCCATGTCGCCCGCCGCCGACGGGCGCGGAAACCGTCGCGCCCGGCCGGGGATCAGTCCGCTGAACGTCCGCGCGCTCCTGCGGGTCACGGTCGAGGAGATGCAGGGGCTCGCCGCCATCGCGGCGCGGCGGGACGGTCGTCCCGCACCGGCCGAGCCGCCGAGGGAGATATCCTTCGGCCGCCAGGGATTCCGCCTCGCCGAGGGGCGAGGGTTGACCTACGACGTCGACGCCGGCGACCGGGAGGCGGTGTTGCAGAGCGTGAGATGCGCCGACGCCGAGGCCGATCTGGTCGTCTTTTCGATCCATGCCCATCAGGGCGAGGGCTTCACCCCCGACGACACGGCGAGCCTTCACGAGGACGAAGACGCGCACGGCGGCCAGGAAGGTCCCGGCGACTTTCTGCGCCCCCTGTTCCACGACGCCATCGACGCCGGCGCCGACATCGTGGTGCGCCATGGTCCCCACGCGCTGGAGGGGATCGAGATCTATCGCGGCAAGCCGATCTTCTACGGCATGGCCAGCCTCTTCTTCGACGTAGGCGACGCCGACCGACGCTTCGGCCGGCCAGGGCGCGAATGGCGTTTCCCCCCGGAGTGGGACGAGAGCGCCATCGCCGTGACCGCTTTCGACCACGGGCGGGTGAGCGAAATCCGCATCTATCCGATGGTGATGCGCTATGACGCGCCGGACCGGATGGGCCTGCCGCGACCGGCGAACGCGCAGGAAGCGACGCGCATCCTTGCCCGGGTCAGGCGGCAATCGCTGCCCTACGGCGTCGAGGTCATGATCGAGAACGACGTCGGCGTCGTGCGTCCGGCGACATGAGAGAGGGGAAGCGAGCCATGGCTGCGTACAGAATGGGCGTCCGGCTCTGGCTGGGGCTTCTGATCGGCGGCGGCCTGCTGCTGTTGGCGGCGGCGACGCGCGCGGAGGACGCGACCCTTCGTGTCGGGCTCAAACCCAGGCTTGAGGCGGGAGAGGTGGCCCGGGTGGAGGTCACGCTGGACCTCGCGGCGCCGTCCGTTGCGGCGGGCGAAGTGCTGTTGCAGGCGCCCATCGTGCGCGCCATGGCGCCGACCGCCATCATCGACCCGCAGGGCGTGACGGCCCGGGACGCCGCCGGACCTTTGTCCCTGGCCATCGATGACGACCCGCCCGATCCCTCCCAGTTCCGTCAGGACCGGCGCTGGCGGGCGGAGCGGGCCACGGTTGGGGACGTCCAGGTCCGCTATGCCGCCGTGCCGCGCACCATCACGCCCCAGACGCGCCCCGGGCCGTTGTACGACATGCGGCGCGAAGGTTCGGGCTTCTATGGTTCCGGAGCGATCCTGCTGGCCTTGCCGCCGGAAGGCTGGCCGCGTCCCGTGCGGCTGAGCTGGGACTTCTCTGACTATCCCGCCGGCGCGCGCGGCGCCTCCAGCCTGGGCGAAGGGGACATCGAGGCGACCGTGCCGCGCGAGGGCCTGGCGAGCGCCATCCTGATGGCCGGACCTCTCAACAGCCAGCCGAGCGACGGGCAGGGCGATTTCGTCGGCTATTGGATCACGCCGCCGGTCTATGACCTGGCGGCCGTCCTTCAGCGTCTGGAACCCGCCTATCAGGCCTTCGCCCGCTTCTTTGGCGACGAGGCGACGCCGTTCCGCGTGTTTATGCGCACCACGCCGACCTTCGCCGGCGGCGGTTCCGGCGGCTATCGCTCCTTCATCTTCGGCCAGGTGGAGGGCGAGGACCGGGACATCGACGGCCTGCTGAACCTGCTGGCGCACGAGACCCTGCACAACTGGCTGAACGGACTGGGCGAGGAGACCAGCCAGTGGTGGTCGGAGGGCGCGACCTCCTACTACACCGAGGTGCTGTCCCACCGGGTCGGACTGACCACGGTCGAGCAATTCGGTCGGGGGATGAATGACTTCGCGCGGCTCTACTACGAGAACCCGCGCAGCAATCTGCCGAACGACGAGGTGACGCGCCTGTTTTTCTCGGACAGCGACGCCCAGGTCGTGCCCTATCAGCGTGGGCCGCTCTATTTCGCACAGCTGGACGCGATGATCCGTCGCGCGTCGAACGGAACGCATCGGGTCGACGACCTCGTCACGGCGTTGATCGCCGCCCGTCGCGAGGGCGGTCCGTACAGCCGCGACGCCTGGATCGATCTGGTGCGTGGGGAACTGGGCGAGGCGGGCGTGGCCAACTTCGAGGCGATGATGGCGGGCGAGCCGCTGGACCTGCCACCCGATCTCTTGGGGCCGTGCTTCGACCGCGAGGCGACGATCTATCAACGCTTTCAGCCCGGCTTCCGCGTCGATGACCAAGGCGTCGTGACTCGCGTGACGGCAGGCTCGGCTGTCGAACAGGCCGGCCTGGCGGTTGGCGACGTGCTGGTCGATCCTCGAGGCTGGCGCGAGGTGGAACAACAGGCGCCGGGGCCGGTGGCGCTGGCGATCCGGCGTGGGGAGGCCGTCGTTTCCATCCCCTTCATGCCGTGGGGGCCTGCGAAGGAGGGCTACCGTTGGGTGCGCAGCGCCACGCCGGAGGCGCAATGCGGCGTTTGACCGGCGCGGGGTCAGTAGGTGCGGTTGCGGACGGGCAGGGCGGTGGATCGCTTGATTTCGGAAGAGGCGACGGTCGAACTCACATCCACCACGCCGGGCAACTTCATGATCTTCTGGAAGATGAAATCCTGATACCATTTGATGGTGGGGGCGATGACCTTGATCATCGCATCACGTTCCCCGAGGATCGAATAACATTCAACGACTTCAGGCAAGGCCTGTATCCCTGAGATGAACTTTTCGCGCTCGTCTTCCGTCAGGTGCGTGATCTTCAGTTCCGCGAAGACGTGCAGGGTGAAGCCCAGCATCTCGGGATCGAGAAGGGCGACCTGCCCCTTGATGTAGCCCTCGTCCTTCAGCCGCTGGATGCGCCGCCAGCAAGGCGATTGCGACAGGCCCACACGCTCGGCTAGTTCGGCCGTGGAGATGGAGCAATCGCGCTGAAGTTGTTCCAGTATGCGGGTGTCGATGGCGTCAAGGTTGGCCGGCAAGGCGATCTCCGAACGTCGTCAGATGTGCATGGACTATTCAAACATCCGATGACTGAGAGATGCAAACGCAAAGATTCTCCGAGGACTGTGGGGATATGATGCGAACCGTGGGGCGGGCCGCCGGGTTCGCCGGCAATGGGCGGGCGATGATCCTTTCAGCACAGCGCATCGGCGTGGAGCCTGGCTCGTGAGTGCGGCCTATCCGGGCCCGCCTTTGTACGCCGAAGCCAGCTACGGTCTGTGGGCGCGCGAACTCTATCGCCGCATGCCCCTGCCCGCAGGTGCGCGCATCCTGTTCGAAAGCACCATCGACGAGCCGGTGACGCTGCTGCACGACGTCGCCGGGCGCGCCTTCGGGCGAGGGATGACGGATCGCTTTGAAAGCGTCTTCGGTCGCGGCAATCCGCATCTTCTGGCGGCGCTGGCGCATCGTTACGGCGTCGAAGAAGCGATGATCGCGACCACGACCGGAACGTCCAACGCCCTGGCCCAGGCGATGCGCGCCCTGTTGGTTCCCGGCGCCCATGTCCTGGTCGAGACGCCGCGGTTCGACGTGCTGGCGGAAATGGCCCGCGGCGTCTGGGCCGAGGTCGAGGACTTGCCGCGCACGGCCCCCGACTTTGGCCTGACACCCGACGATCTGCGCGCGCGGCTGCGGCCCGACACCGAAATGGTGGTGATCAGCAATCTGCATAATCCTTCGGGACGCTGGCTGACCGAGGATGAGGTCCTGGCCCTTGCCGCCGCCGCCGCCGAGGTCGGGGCGTGGCTGCTGATCGATGAGGTCTATGCCGATTTCGCGCGCGAAACGCCGGGGCGGCTGGAGTCCGCGCCGAACCTGATCCGCGCCAACAGCCTCAGCAAGGTGTTCGGCCTCTATTCGCTCCGCTGCGGCTGGCTGATCGCCGAGCCGCACGTGATCACACGCATCGTCGCCGCCAACGCCAATCTGGAATTCGGCGTATCCAAGCTGGCCCATGCCGTCGCCGCCCTGGTTCTGGAACAGCCTGAGCCGTTCGAAGCGCATTGGCGGGACATTCTGTCCGAGAGCCGGCCGGTCTTGACCCGACATGTGGAGGCGATGCAGGCCGACAACCTGATCCGGGGCGAAGTTCCGGCGCACGGCTGCATCTACTTCCCCGAGATCGTCGGCGCGCCCGAGAGCCGCGTCCTTGCGGAATCGCTATGGCGGGACGAGCGCCTGGTGACGGCGCCGGGAGAATTGTTCGGACTGGCCGGCCATATGCGTCTGGGCTTTGGCCTGCCTGCGGCCCTTGTCGACGAAGGCCTGTCGCAACTTCATGAAGCGCTCTTGCGCCGTCGGTGATCCTATCGCCGTTTCCGAGGAGACGTCATATGCCGCATCGGATCGTGAACGCCCTGGCCGCCCTTGCGGCACTCGTCATCGCCTGCGCGCCGGGCGCGGCGCTGGCCGAACCCCAGCGATACTCGGTGCTGTCGTCCGGCGAAAAGGTCGGCTGGCTGATCGTGGACCGGGAGGCGGGAGCGGTCTCGATCGACTACCACGTCGACAACAACGGACGCGGCCCCAAGCATCGCGAAACCCTGCGCCTCGACGCCCAGGGCTATCCGCAGAGTTGGACTATCGACGGGACCTCGACCTTCGGCGGGCCGGTCGAGGAGCGCTTCAGCCAGGACGGGGCAATGGCGCGCTGGACCAGCCAGGCCGACGCTAGAGAGGTCGTGGCGACCAGCCCGGCGCTCTACATCGCCAATGACGACAGCCCATGGAGCCTGGCCCTCTACGCCAATCTTCTGAAGGACGCGCCAGGCCAGTCGCTGGATGTGCTGCCGGGCGGTCGCCTGAGCCTGAGCGAAGCGCGTCGCCTGACGTTCGGCCCGCAACATCTGCCCGTGGTGATCTATCGCCTGACCGGCCTGTCGCTGGCGCCCAGCTATGTCATGTTGGACGAGGCGGGGCGTTTCGTCGCCCAGGTCGGGGGCGGTTCGGTCGTCGTCGCCGAAGGACTGGAAGGCGAAGAGGCCGCCTTGCACCGCCTGAGCGCCGAACTGGAGACCGCGCGCATCACGGACGCCCAGGCGCGACTGGCGCATCGGTTCGACGCTCCGGTCCGCATCCGCAACGTCCGCATCTTCGATCCCCGCAGCGGCGCCCTGTCCGAACCTTCGACGGTTACGGTCTTCCGCGACCGCATCGCCGTGATCGAGCCCGCCGCCTCGGCGCCGGTCGATCCCTCGACCTATGAGATCGACGGCCAGGGCGGGACACTGATCCCCGGTCTGCACGACATGCATTCGCACAGCTCCATGGACGGCGGCCTGTTCTATCTGGCGGCGGGCGTCACCTCGACGCGGGACATGGGCAATGACAACGGCTTCCTGCTGGACCTGATCGCGCGGATCGACGCCGGCGTCCTGCCTGGGCCGCGCATCAGCCGAAACGGCCTGCTTGAGGGCCGCAGCCCCTATTCCGCGCGAAACGGCATCGTCGCCGATACCCTTGAAGAAGCCCTGGAGGGCGTGCGCTGGTACGCCGACCACGGCTATCGCCAGCTCAAGATCTACAACTCTCTGCATCCCGAATGGGTCGCCCCGGCGGCCGCGGAAGCGCACCGGCTGGGCCTGGGCGTGACCGGCCACGTCCCGGCCTTCGTCTCGCCCGACCAGGCGATAGAGGCCGGCTACGACGACATCGCCCATGTCAACCAGTTGATGCTGGGGTGGCTGCTTGAACCTGGCGAGGATTCTCGCACCACCCTGCGCCTGACCGCCATGCCGCGCGCCGCCTCGCTGGACCTGGACAGCGCGCCGGTCCAGCACACCTTGGACCTGATGAAGCAGAACGACGTCGCCCTGGATACGACCCTGGTGGCGCTGGAGGTGCTGATGCTCAGCCGCGCGGGCGAAGTCCCTCCGACCGCCGAGGCCTTCGTCGACCATATGCCCATCGGCTATCAGCGCTACCGCCGCCGTTCATTCGTCGATATCAAGACGCCTGAGGAGGACGCCGCCTATCACGCCGGTTTCGCCAAGATCCTGGAGACCGTCGGCCGGCTGCATGACGAGGGGATCGTACTGCTGCCCGGCACGGACGACGGGGTCGGATTCACCGTCCACCGCGAGCTTGAGCTTTATGTGAAGGCGGGGCTGACGCCGGCCGAAGCGCTGCGCCTGGGTACGCTGAGCGCCGACGAATATCTGGGCGTAGACCAGTCGCTGGGAACGATAGAGCGCGGCAAGCTGGCCGACTTCTTCCTGGTTCCGGGCGATCCGACAAGGGACATCAACGCCATCCGCCGGATACGCCTGGTGATGAAGGGCGGCGTCGCCTATCTGCCGGCCGAAATTCATCGGGAATTGGGCGTCCAGCCCTTCGCAGAGCCCGTGACCATCCAGCCGCCGACCCGGCCCGAAACCTCGTCCACCGACCGCTCGGGCGAGGGCGCCTTGTTCGCTCCGGCGGCAGCCGAGCATCACCACTGAGGCGACCATGCGGATTCTGGACCAGGCCTTCGTCCGTCGCCATCTGACCTATGACGCCTGCATCCCCCTGATGCGTCAGGCGATGATGGACCTGTCGGCGGGCCGGACGATCCAGCCCTTGCGTTCGGTCCTTCATCTGGCGGACAGGCACGCCTTCGGCGTCATGCCGGGCGCGCTCGCGGACGACGCCGCCTTCGGGGCCAAGCTTGTCAGCGTCTTTCCCGAGAATTTCGCCAAGGGCCGCCAGTCGCACCAGGGGCTGGTCGTCCTGTTCGACCCGGCGACCGGCGCGGTCGCGGCCCTGGTCCACGCCGGCGAAGTCACCCGTATCCGAACCGCCTGCGCCAGCGCGGCGGCGACCGACGCCCTGGCGCACCCCGACGCGACGCGCCTGGCCATTCTCGGCTACGGAGAGCAGGCCGAAGCCCATGTCGAGGCGATCTCGCGCGTTCGGACCTTGGCCGATGTGCGGGTCTGGGGACGCTCGCCGGATCGGGCGCGAGCCTTCGCCGAGCGGATGGCCGAGCGCACGGGCCTGATCGCCAGGGCGGCCGCGTCAGCCGAAGAGGCGGTGCGCGACACCGACATCATCTGCACGGTGACCGCTGCGGCCGAGCCGGTGCTGTCGGGCGACTGGGTCGCCGAGGGCGCGCACGTCAATGTCGTCGGCTCCAGCTATGCCGGTCCGCGCGAGGTGGATGACGAGCTGGTGCGCCGCTCGCGCTTCATCGCCGACTATGCGCCGGGCGTCTCGGTTCAGGGTGCGGAGTTCCTGTCCGCCCGCGCTGCGGGCGCCGTGGGCGACGATCATCTGGTCGGAGAAATCGGACAGGTCTTCGCGGGCGACCTGCCGGGGCGCCTGTGGCCGAACGACGTCACGCTCTACAAGTCGCTCGGGCATGTGGCGCAGGACCTGGCCTGCGCCGCCTTCCTGGCCGACCGCGCCCAGGCCGTGGGCGAGGGGACCGAGGTCTCGATCTGAACGAACGACGTCACGCGCGGCGACGGCTCAGCGTGCGATAGACGGCGCCGACCGCCCCCCAGGCCAGAAGGGCGACATAGGGCGTCCAGTCGGCGGTCAGGCCCATCAGCGCCACGACCAAGGCGGCCGCGACGCCCATCCAGGCGAAGATCTCGGTCGTGCGGCGGCCCAGCTTGAAGGCCGCGCCCTCGTACAGGTCCGGGTGGCGGCGCACGATGCGGACCGCCGCCAGACAGGTCGCGGCGTACTGGATCAGGCTGGGGATGTTCACCGCCAGGAACAGGCTGGTCAGGTCCATCGGCAGCATCAGGCCGATCAGGCAGCAACCGAAGGCGACGCCCAGGGCGACATGCGGCGTTCCGAACCGCGCGTTGACCGACCCCAGCGCCGAAGGCAGGGCGCCGGCCCGCCCCATGGCGTAGAGATAGCGGCTGAAGATCAGGCACAGGCCGTTCAGCGACTTGCCGATGGCCACAACCGCCGCCAGCACGATAACCAGACGAGCCGTGTCCTGCCCCATGAATACCGCCGCGGCGTCCAGCAACGGCGTCTCGCTGGCCGCCAACCGCTCGGCGCCCAACACGCCCAGGGCTGTCGCCGCCACGGCCAGATAGAGCGCCAGCGCCGACAGGATGGAGGCCGCGATGCCGATGGGAATGGCGCGTCGGCTGTCCTTGACCTCGTCGCCGACCTCGGTGGCGGTCTCGATGCCGAAGAACAGGCCGATCAACAGGGGCGTGGCGGCCAGCAGCCCGGTCCAACCGTGCGGCATGAAGGGGACGAAGGCCTGGGGCTCGACCGCCGGCGCGCCCCGGATCACGAAGACGGCGAAGATGACCAGCAGCAGACCCATCAAGATGGTCTGCACGCGCGCCGCCGCCTTGACGCCCACGAGGTTGAGCCCGAACACCATTACATACAGCGCCAGCATGGTCGGCTTGGTCGGCACGGGCACGACCATCGACAGATAGCGCGTCAGCACCAGAGCCAGGATCAGCATGGCGCCGGTGCTGCTGGCGATGCGCAGCCAGGCGGTGAAGAAGGCCAGGTCGGGCGAGACGAACCGGCGCGCCCATTCGTAGGACGCTCCGGCCGTCGGCGCCGCCGAGCCCATGAAGGCGTAGGTCAGGGCCAGGATGAACATGGGCGCGGCCGCCAGGGCGACGGCGACCAGCATGGCGGGCCCGGCCAGGGCCGAGGCCGGCGAGATCACCGAGAAGATCGACACGCCGACGGCGGTCCCCAGTCCGAGCGCGATCACGCCCGGCAATCCCATGCCTCGTCTCAGCATACCGCCTCGTCTCGCCCCAAATCCCCACGCGAGGATATGAGGCTTCGAGGGAATAGTCTTCTCTGTTTGCGGGTGTGGGCGGCCCGGCGCGGCGAGGCCAAGGCCCAATGCCTGCCTCACGCGCATTTGTTATTCGCTCGCTTGGCGCGGCTATGGCTTGGGCGGAGGGTGGCGTGAGGGTGTTGTCAGTTTAATCGCCTTGAGGCGGCCCGGTCTGTGCACCTGAGACAGACCGAGCTCCCGAAGCGCGGCGCCGTATGACGCCAAGCCGTCGGTCGTGATCCTTTCCGGCTCGATGGGCTGATTTCGCAGCAGTCGGCCCAGCAGCTTCAACGCTGCTTCCGTATCCCGCCGACGCTGAACGACAAGGTCGAGGACCTCGCCTTCATCCTCGACGGCGCGCCAGAGATACATCCGCCGCCCGCCGATCCAGCAGACCATCTCATCGAGATGCCAGCGGGGCGACGGCGCGGCCGGCGCTTCTTCAGCCGCCTGGCGATCAGCGGTCCGAACGTCTTCGTCCAGCAGCGGATGGTCTCGTAGCTGACGTCGATGCCGCGCTGGGCCCGCAGTTCGTCCATATCGTGCAGGCTCAGGCTGAAGCCGAAATAGAGCCACACCGCATGGCGGATCACCTCCGCCGGAAAGCGATGGCGCTGGAACGACGGCAGATTTATGAAAACCGTCTCCAGTCAGCCATTTACGACGACCTCACTGGAGACAAGTTAGCGTCAGACCGACAGCGCCCATTCACCGCATTTCTAGTCCCAGCGCCTCCGCGATGGCGCTCCACGGCACATACTTGTAGTTCTGGAGGGCGTTGGGCAGCATGTTGCGTCCGTCTTGCGCCACCATCGCGCCGTGTTCGAAGCCCGGCCCGAGGTTGGCGCTGGTCACGTCCAGCCCGTCGGTTTCGGAGATGCCGTCGATGCCCGCTTGCGGGTTGGCGACGACGGCGAACGAGCCGAGGTAGGCGTGATCGCCCTCGCGTCGATAGACGGCGTAGCTGTTGTTCCCCTGACTGGACACGATCAGATAGCCTCGTCCGTCACCCAGGTCGTAGAGGCTGATCCCTTCCAGATCGTCCTTCAGCGCGGGGTTGTCGACGACGCGCTGAACAACCGTCATTTCGGCGCCGCCGTCCGGTTCGGCCGACAACTTCCAGAGCGCCTCGTCCTCTTCGTTGACGTAGAGAGCGCCCGAGTGGTCGTCCGCGACACAGCCTTCGACCTGGCTGGAGAAGGCGAAGTCGCGTACCCGAACCGCCCGCACCCGGCCGTTCCCGGCGTCCACCAGTTCCCACTGGCGCTTTTCACCGTTGCTGTCGTTGATGAAAACGTAGGTCTTGCCCGTGATCGGGCTGCGGTACATGCACTGGCCGTAGGGGTCGCCCTGTTCCGTCGGCTGCGGTCCGTCGGCGATCTCGACCAGACGGCGGGCCTCTGGGTCGAGGCGATAGATGGCGATGGTTTTGTGCGTTCGGTCGCTGGCGGTGACGAGGATTATCGGCTGGCCGCCAAGCATGAAGCCTTCGCGAAGATCGACGTTATTCATCTTGCCGTCGGGAAGGTGCTGAACGACTTGGCCTTGCATGTCGTAGAGATACAGGCCGGACTTCTTGTCGGTGGCGATGATCAGGCTGGCGGCTGGATCGGAGAGGTTCGCCCAGATCGCCGGATCGTCGGCGGCGTCTCCCGCGCTAGCGACCGGGACGGTTTCGACGGTGGCGACCACGGTCTTGAACGCCGGCTCCAAGGTCACCGCCGTGGGTTGAGGGGATCCCAGAGGCAGATTCAGCGGCCCCGCGAGATCGGCCATTGAAAGCAGCTTGTAGTTAGCGCCGCCGACCGCGTCCTCGTCTGAAACCAAAAGGGCGCCATGCGGCAGCGCCGCCGAAAGCGTTGTGCTGACCGAGAACAGCCCGCCGGGTTCGGCCACGGCTGCACCATCCAATCCCTTGACCGAGACCTTGCCGCGCCAGGCGTCGTCGTCGCCGCGATCATAGAAGAACAGGTCACCGCTGCTGGCGTCGGACGCGATCAGATACCGCGCACCCTCCCCGCCGTCGTAGAGGGCCAAACCTCCCAACTCCTCGGTCACGTGGCCCAGTCGGGGTGCGTCGATCAGGGTGGGCGTGGCGTCGGCCTCGGGGTCGCCGCTGAACTTCCAAAGGCCCACGGCCTGCTCGGACACATAGACATCGCCGCTGCGGTCGTCCGCGACGCAGTGCTCGGCCGGGGAGGGCAGGCCGATGCGCCGCGAAAGGCGCGCATCCAGCTTTCCGGCCGCATCGGTATAGATCAGTTGCTGGTCGAACTCTCCGCCGTCGCCGACCGCAATGGCGTAGAGCCCGCCGTCCGGCGCGTTGCGAAACAGGCAGACCCCTTCGACGGCAAAGCCGAGCGGCACGGCCCGCGCTCCGATCTCTTCCAGCTTGTCGTCTTGGAAGGCGTAGAATCGCAGGGCGTTCTGGGTCGTGTCGGTGGCGACCACAAGATCCAGCGTCTGGTCGCCCAGACGAACATTTTCGCGCACGTCGAGGCTGCCTGCCTCACCGGCCTCGACGGCCCCCAACCGGCGGCCGGTCAGGTCATAGATCTCCAATCCGCCGAGGCCGGCCGTGGCGATGACCCTAGGCGCTCCGGACCTTGGAGTGAGAAGGACCGCCTTGTTCGCGTCGCCGCTCGCCGTGGCCTGGGTCACCGTCTGCGCCGTGACGGCAGGCGCCGCGTCCTGAGCCATCGCCGGGCCGCAGACCGCCAGGCTGGCCAGCGCAGAGGCGCACATCAGGCGGGTCACTAGTGCTCGTTTCATGGCTTCTCTCCCGTGCGCGTTCTTGGCGCTTGATATGGAACAAGGATACCGGCGACGCGGCGATCTGCAAGAGATATTCTATTTTGCTTGCGTGATGGAATGTTTGTTCGTAAGGTTGCGACAACAAGCCGCTCCTCATCAAGGGGAAGACGGCAAACGGGGAGACTGAAACATGCGAACTCGCGGCAAACTCGCGCTCAGGGCAATGCTGCTTTCCACCTGTCTGCTCACGCCGGTCGCGGCCTGGGCCCAGGATGCCGGACAGGCCACAGAGGTCGAGGAGATCGTCGTCACCGGCCGCCGCGCGGCGGATCGCGCCGCGATCGATAGCAAGCGCGCCAGCGATTCTCAGGTCGATCAGGTTCGCGCCGACGATGTGGGGCGCCTCCCGGACCAGAACGTAGCCGAGGCGCTGCGTCGCCTGCCTGGCCTCTCGGTGCAGAACGACATGGGTGAGAGCCGTTACCTGACGGTCCGCGGGGTGTCTCCCGACCTGCTGAACGTGACCCTGAACGGCCAGACGGCGCCGGCGCCGGAGCCGGACGGACGCCAGGTCAAGCTGGATGACATTCCGTCTGCGCTGATCGGCGCGGTGACCGTGGTCAAGACCCTGACGCCGGACCTGGACGCCAACGCCATCGCCGGCGCGACCAACATCGAGACGGTCACCGCCTTCGACCGCAACCGCACCTTCGGCAGTCTGCGCGGAGCCTATGGCTACAACGAATTGGCGGACAAGAACCCGTACGAGTTCGACGCCAGCTACGGCACGGTGTTCGGGCCGGATCGCCAGTTCGGCATGGTCCTGGCGGTCAACTACTCCGACCGATACTCGGAGGCGCAGAATCTGCAGGGCGGCGAAACGCGCATCGACGTCAACGGCAACGAGGTCCCCGAAGAATTCACCATCCGTCCGTATCACGACAATCGGACGCGCACCGGCGGCGTCGCCAACTTCGACTGGCGTCCGAACATGGACACCAAACTGTTCGCCCGCTTCCTGTATTCGAAGTTCGAGGATGCGGAGACGCGCGACAACTTCAGCGTCGAACTGGACGAGGATGACACCGTCTTCTCCAACACTACGGCGACCAGCGGCGACTTCGCCGACGCGGACGTGAACCGCCGTGTTCGCACGCGCGCCGAGAACACCGACACCTTCACCAGCTCCTTCGGCGGCGACTGGAATTTCGGCGAGCGCGAGCTGAAGATCGAGGCGACCTATTCCCGCGCCAACAAGCGCGATCCGCGCCGGGACGAATGGGAATTCGGCTTCGGCGGCGTTTCGGGCCACTATGACGTCAGCGACCCGCTGTTCATCTTCACGCCTGAGGCCGCGGCCTACGACGCCTCCAACTACGAGGCCGACAGCGTCAGCTATGAAAGCCGCCGAGCTGTCGAGGATCTGTACCAGGCCCGCATCGATTACAGCCTGCCGATCAACTTCGGCGATGGTTCGACCGTGAAGGTCGGCGCCAAGATCATCGATCGCAAGAAGACCAACGACGAGAATGCCGAAACCTATGACTACGAGGGGCCGGGCTTCACTCTGGACGAGGTGATGGGCCGGTCGATCGACAGTATCTATGACGGCCGCTATGCGTTTGGTCCGACCGTGAGCCAGGCCCTGGCCGACGCCTATTTCCAGGCTCATCGCTCGGACTTCGAACTGGACGAGGAATCGACCATCGGCGACACCCTGGCCGCCGACTACGAGATCACCGAACGGATCACCGCCGCCTACATCATGGCGACGCTGAAATACGGTCAGTGGACCGTCATTCCCGGCGTGCGCGTGGAACGGACCGAAGGTGACTATGCGGCCAAGAGCATCACCGAGGATTCCACTGTCGATCAGGATTTCGACACCTTCGGCAAGCGCAGCTACACGGACTGGTTCCCCGGCGTGAACTTGCGTTACGACGCCTCTGACAATCTGGTTCTGCGCGCGGCCGTGACCACCGCGATCGGGCGTCCGAACTACGAGAACATCGCGCCCTACGTCATCGTCAATGAAGGCGACGAAGAGGTCGAACTGGGCAATCCCGACCTGGAAGCGCTGAAGTCCGTCAACTTCGACGCCGCGATGGAATATTACATCGGCGAAGGCGGGTTGCTGTCGGTCGCGGTGTTCCGCAAGGAGATCGACAATCCGATCTACTTCGCGACCAGCGACGAGAGCGATGTGACCTATGCCGGCATCTTCCTGCCGGACGCGCAGGTCACGCGGCCGGTCAACGCCGATAAGGCCGAGGTGTCGGGCATTGAGTTCAACGCCCAGATGGAGTTCGACTTCCTGCCTGTGTCGGGCTTCAGCGGGAGCGCGAACCTGACCCTGGTGGATTCAAAGGCGTCCGGCGTGCCGGGTCGAACCGATGAGGTGCCGCTGCTGAGCCAGTCCGACAGGGTGGCGTCGGCGCAGATCAGCTACGAGAACTACGGCTTCTCGGGGCGTCTGGCCTACACCTATCGGTCGGCAAACCTCTTGTCGGTCGGCGAGGATGCGAGCGAGGACGTGTACGTCGGCGATTTCGATCAATGGGATGCGCGTGTTGCCTACAAGTTCGGCAGGACGACCGTTTTCCTGGAGGGCTCGAACCTGAACGACGAGCCGCAACGCTACTGGGTGGGGAACAGGAGCCGTGTCGCGGAGAACGAGCGCTACGGCTACTCGGTGCGCGCCGGACTCCAGTACGCCTTCTAAACTGTAACGCCTCCTGACTCTTCGGCGGTTCCTCAAGGAACCGCCGTTTCTTTTTCGGAGATCGACATGTCCAAGAAAATCCTGCTGCCGCTGGCCGCGACGCTGTTGATCGGCGCTTGCGCCTCGTCGACAGCGCCAATGTCCGTAGCTGGGGCGGCCGTCAGCACCGTCGACAATGACTTGCATGTCGAGCGGGTCGTCATGCTGATGCGGCACGGTGTGAGGCCGCCCACAAAGGCTCGCATCGGCCCCGACGGTGTCGCTGATCAGCCGTGGCCCGTGTGGTCGGTGGATTTTGGCGAGCTTACGCATCACGGCTATGCCGCCGTACGCCTGCTCGGACAGTGGGATCGGCAATGGCTGGCCGCCAACGACCTGCTGCCGGCCGAGGGGTGTCCCGCCGCGGGGGATGTGGTTGTCGCCGCCAGCGCCAAGTCGCGCACTCAGGATACGGCGCGCGCGCTGATCGAGGGCCTGGCCCCCGGCTGCGGTCTCGCCCCGTCTTTCCCCGCATCCGCCGAGGAAGACGTAGAGTTCCATCCGATCGACGTGGGCGCCACGACGCTGGATCCCGACCTCGCCTATGCCGCCGTGCAGGCCCTGGCGCCGCAAGGCGGGATGGAGGCGCTGAAGGCCGCCAACGCCGAGCGCTTCGCCCTGCTCGACCGCGCCCTGGGCTGTTGTTCGGCGACCTTTTGCGCCGAGATCGGGGCGTCGTCTTCGTGTTCTCTGTCCGACATGCCCGCAGGCGTTGTGCGCAACGAGGATGATCGGCCCGATGTCGGCGATCCGTTCGGCCTGGCTTCGACCATCGCCCAGACCTTCCTGCTGGAATATCTGGAAGGGATGCCGATGGAGGATGTGGCCTGGGGGCGGCTGACGCGCGACGACATCGAGACCCTGCTCGAGTTCCACTCGATCAAGTTCTACTTCGAGGGACGCGCGCCCTACGTCGCCGCCCACGCCGCCTCGCCATTGGCGCGGCACATGCTGACGGCGCTGGAGACGGGACCGAAACTGACGGTTCTGGTCGGTCATGACACCAACATCGCCGACCTGGGCGGGCTGCTGGACCTGCACTGGACCGTGCCGGGCTACGCCAAGGACGATCCGCCGCCGGCGGGCGGTGTCGGCTTCGAGTTGCTGGCGGACGCGCAGGGGCGTCAGTTCGTGCGCGCCTTCTATCGGTCCCAGACCATGGACCAGGTGCGTTACCTCCAGCCCCTGACCGCCGACAATCCGGCCTCTATCGAGTATCTGGCGATTCCGGGCTGCGCCGATCTGTGCCCGATGACCGACTTCGCCCGCATCGTGCGGGCGAAGCTGGTCGATCCTCGCGCGCGCTAGAGACGAACCGGCTGGCCGCTGCGCAGCGACTGCGCGGCGGCCTCGGCCAGCGCCAGGGCGGCGACGCCGTCGGCGTAACCCACGGACGGTGCGGCGCCGTCCAGCATGTCGGCGAAGTGATCCATCTCCCGCCGATAGGCTTCGGCATAGCGGTCCAGGAAGAAGTTCTGGAAGCGGTCGGCGGCCGGGCCGGTTTCGGACCAGACCTGCACGGTGCTTTCCAGAACATTGTCCGCGCGGATCATGCCTTCGGAGGCGTAAGCCTCGATTCTCTGGTCATAGCCGAACCCGGAACGGCGGCTGTTGGCGATGACGCACAGCTTGCCGGAAGCGGTCTTCAGCAGGGTCCGCGCCGTGTCCACATCGCCCAGCCGACCGATTTCGGGGTCCACCAGACAGCTGCCGGCGGCATAGACCTCGACCGGCTCCTCGCCCAGCAGCCAGCGCGCCATGTCGAAGTCATGGATCGCCATGTCCTTGAACAGGCCGCCCGACACGGCCACGTAGGCCGGCGGCGGCGGGGCGGGGTCGTTGGACGTGATCTGGAGACTTTCCAATTTCCCGAGCTCGCCCGAATCCAGTCGGGCCTTCAGCGCCTGGAAGTTGGGGTCGAAGCGACGGTTGAAGGCCAGCAGCAGTTTGGCGTTCTTCAGGTCGCCGGCGGCGTCGGTGGCGCGCTGGAGGTCCTGGTCGATGGGCTTTTCGCAGAACACGGCCTTGCCCGCCCGCGCGGCGCGGATGCTGTATTCAAGGTGAGTGTCGGTGGAACTGGCCACCACCACGCCCGCGACAGTTGGATCGTTCAGCACCTCATCGAGGTCGCGCACCGGCGTCTCGTATTCAGCGGCGGCGGCCTGGGCGGCCTCTGCGACCGGATCGACCACGCCGGCCAGGCGCAGGCGGGCGTGCTGGTGGATATTGCGCGCATGGATCTTGCCGATCCGGCCCGCGCCGATCAGGGCGACGTTGAACACGGTGAAACTCCTCAGTCGAAAGAAACGGGGATGGCGCGCCCCTCGGCCGCTGATCGCGCGCAGGCATCGGCCAGCGCCAGGGCCTTGAGGCCGTCGTCATAGGTGGCGCGGGGCGTATCTCGGCCCCACAGCACATCGGCGAAGTGAGCCATTTCCGCAGCGTAGGCGGGGGCGTAGCGCGATGGGAAGTCAGGCAGGATCGGCGCGGCCGCCGTTCCTCGTGCCGTGAGGCTCACGCAAGAATCGCCTCTTTGATTATCGGCCGCGATCATGCCGCAAGAGCCGAAGGCCTCGATGCGCTGGTCATAGCCATAGCCGCTGCGGCGGGTGTTGGAGATGAGGCATAGGCGCCCTGAAGCGGTCTTCAGGACGGTGCGGGCGGTGTCGACGTCGCCCAGGTCCGCGATCACCGGATCGACCAGACAACTGGCCATCGCGAAGACCTCGACCGGATCCTCGTCCAGCAGCCAGCGCGCCAGATCGAGGTCGTGGATGGTGAAGTCGCGGAACAGTCCGCCGCTGGTCGGGATGAAGGCGAGGGGCGGCAGGGCGGGGTCGTGGTTGACGATCTGGAGCGTTTCGATATCGCCGATGCGGCCGGCGCGAACCTGGTCTTTCAAGGCGACGAAGTTCGGGTCGAAGCGGCGGTTGAAGGCGAGAACGAAGCGCGCATCGCAGAAATCCTCGCGCGCCGCCCGCGCCTTGGCCAGGTCCAGGTCGATCGGCTTCTCGCAGAAAACGGCCTTGCCAGCGGCCAGCGCGGCCTGGGCGTGCGCCAGGTGCTGGTCCGTCGAACTGCAGACCAGCACGCCCTCCACGGCGTCGTCTGCCAGGATGTCCTGCAATGACGCTGGGCGGGCGCCCCACTGGTCGCCGAGGGCTTTGGCGGCGTCCGGGCGAGGATCGACGACGAAAGCCAGATCGATGTCAGGATGTCGCGCGGCGTTGCCGGCATGAACCGAGCCCATGCGCCCCGCGCCGATCAAGGCGACTGTCTTTCTGTCCGCCATCGCGCCCTCCCGCGCTTCTTGGGGCCAATCAGCATGGAACTCATATTCTGTCCATACGATAGAACGGAATTTTCATAGCGTTCCATTATGTCGTTGAGGCGCGCGCGGGGTAGGGTTACCTATCGGAGGAGTTGTGGAGCGCCTCATGAACGATACGCCTGTTCCGCCGCAGTCGGCCGACGCCCTTCGCGCGGCGATTCTCGATCAGTACGAAAACCTCAGCAAGCGCCTGCAGCAGATTGCGCGCTATGTGTTGGACGAACCGAACGCCGTGGGACTGGAGACGTTGGCGGTTCTCGCCGATCGCAGCGGAGTGCAGCCGTCGGCCATCGTCCGCTTCGCCAAGTCCTTCGGCTTCGAAGGCGCGTCGCAGATGCAGCGATTGTTCCGCGACGAACTGCTGGCGGGCAATGCCTCCCTGGCCTACGGCGAGCGTGTCCGCCAGTTCAGCGACGCGGCGGATGGTCGGTCGGCCGGTGACCCGGGGCAGGTCCTGGCCGAGTTCGTCGAAGGCAATGTCCTGGCGCTACAGAACTTGGAGAAGGCCGTCGCGCCCGAGGACCTGGATCGCGCGGTCGCCATGATCGCAGAGGCCGACACCGTCTATGTGGCGGGATTCCGACGCTCCTTTCCGGTGGCGGCGTATCTCGCCTATTCGCTGCATCAGGTCGACAAGAAGACGGTGTTCATCGACAGCGTGGGCGGCATGACGCGGCAGCAGGTGCATGCCGTCTCCGATCGCGACCTGATGATCGCCGTCAGCTATCACCCCTATGCCGAGGAGGCGGTGACACTGATCGATGAGGCCGTTTCGCGCGGTTGCAGGGTGCTGTCGATCAGCGACAGCCTGGTGAGCCCGGTCGCCAAGCCCGCGCACCACGTTCTGCAGGTGCGCGAGGCGGAGATCCGCAAGTTCCGTTCCCTTTCGACCTCGATGTGCCTGGCCCAGGCGCTGGTCATCGGCTTTGCTTTCGCCGCCACCGCGCCGAAGCGAAATCGGTCGGCTTTGAAAAATCGTTCCAAGTTGCCCGCAAAATGAAACAGGTGTTGCGGAATGGAATGGCGTAGAATATACGTTACATCGCCGGTCGCGTTGGGCCGGTGACGCCTTCGGATATCCGCCCGTGGTTCCTCGCCCTGACGACCGACTCGACCTGATTACGATCGGGCGTTCCGGCATAGACCTCTACGGACAACAGATCGGCGGGCGGCTCGAGGACATGAGCTCGTTCGCCAAATATATCGGCGGCAGCCCAACAAACACCGCCATCGGCGCCAGTCGCCTGGGGCTCAGGACCGGGATTCTGACCCGCGTTGGCGCCGATCATTTCGGCCGCTTCATTCGTGAGGAACTGATCCGAGAGGGCGTCGACGCCGCGGGGGTGGTCGACGACCCTGAACGACTGACGGCCCTGGTCTTCCTGGGCATTCGCGATCCCGACACATTTCCCCTGATCTTCTATCGCGAGAACTGCGCCGACATGGCGCTGACCGCCGGCGACGTCGACGCCGATTTCATCGGTCGCGCCCGCGCCGTGCTGATCAACGGCACGCATCTGTCGCGTGAGAATGTCTTCGAGGCGAGCGTCGCCGCCTGTCGTTTGGCGCGGGCCAATGGCGCCAAGGTCGTTTTCGACATCGACTATCGCCCCGTGCTCTGGGGGCTTACCGGCAGGGACATGGGCGAGAACCGGTTCGTGGCCGACGCCGAAGTGACGCGGCGCCTGCAGGAAGTGCTGCCGCTGTGCGACTTGATCGTGGGCACCGAGGAAGAAGTGCATATCCTCGGCGGCGCCACCGACACGATCGCCGCCTTGCGCGGCATCCGCGCCAAGACCGACGCTCTTCTGGTGTGCAAGCGCGGCCCCGATGGCTGCTCGGCGTTTCCAGAGGATATTCCCGACACGCTGGATGAGGGCGTCGTCGGCCCGGGCTTTCCGGTGGAGGTGTTCAACGTGCTGGGGGCGGGCGACGCCTTCATGGCCGGGTTTCTGCGCGGCTGGCTGCGGGACGAGCCGCTTGAGACCTGCTGCGCATACGCCAACGCCTGCGGCGCCATCGTCGTATCGCGTCACGGCTGCGCGCCCGCCATGGCGACCTGGGAAGAGCTTCAGGCCTTCATGGACCGCGAGGACCGACCCCTCCGCCTGCGCGAGGACGCGGCGCTTGAGCACCTGCACTGGACCAGCACGCGTCGCGGCGATTATCCGGGCCTAACCGTCCTGGCCATGGATCATCGCAGTCAGTTCGAAGATCTGTGCCGCAAGGTCGGCGCCGATGTGAGCCGTGTTCCCGCTTTCAAGGCGCTGGCGCTGCGCGCCGTTGATCGGCTCGCACATGGCGATCCCGGCTTTGGCGTCCTGCTGGATGGGCGGTTCGGCATGCGTGGTCTAGAGGCGGCCGCCGATCATCCCTATTGGATCGGCCGGCCGATCGAACTTCCGGGTTCTATCCCGCTGGAGTTCGAGAGCGCCCCCGACGTGGCGACGGAACTGGCGACCTGGCCGGCCAACCATGTCGTCAAATGCCTGTGCTTCTATCACCCGGACGATCCCGGTGACCTGCGCGAGCGGCAGGAGCGCCAACTGCTGCGGTTGCAGGATGCGTCGCGCAAGACGGGCCATGAATTGCTGGTGGAGATCATCGCCTCCCGGACCCGGCCGCTCGAGGACGACACCATCGCTCGCGCGATCCAGCGCTTCTACGACCTTGGCCTGAAGCCGGATTGGTGGAAGTTGGAGCCGAACGACAGCATGGCGGCGTGGGCGCTGACCGAGCGGACCGTGCTGGCCAACGATCCTGCGTGCCGGGGCGTGGTGCTGCTGGGCCTGTCGTCGCCGGAAGATGCGCTGATCGCATCCTTCCAGGCGGCGGCGTCGGTCGATATCGTCAAGGGCTTCGCTGTCGGTCGGACGATCTTCGCCGACGTGGCGGAGCGCTGGTTGTCCGATCGCATCGACGATGAGGCGGCGGTTGAGGAACTGGCGCGGCGTTTCGAAACGCTGGTCGCCGCCTGGCGCGAGGCCAAACAGGCGGCTGCCGGCCAGGACCATCTGGAAGAGGCTGTGTGATCGTGAGTCTCGTGCGTTTGACCGCCGCCCAAGCCGCCATCCGCTGGCTGGCCGCCCAGCATGTGGACGTCGATGGCGTCGAGCTTCCTTATTTCGCGGGATGCTGGGCCATCTTCGGGCACGGCAATGTCGCCGGCCTTGGCGAGGCGCTGCACGCTCATCGCGACGTCATGCCGACCTGGCGTGCGCACAATGAGCAGGGCATGGCCCATGCCGCGATCGCCTACGCCAAGCAGATGCGTCGCCGTCGAGCGATGATCTGCACAAGTTCGATCGGACCTGGCGCGACCAATATGGTCACCGCAGCCGCCCTGGCCCACGTGAACCGTCTGCCGGTTCTGTTTCTTCCGGGCGATGTCTACGCCAGCCGCCGACCGGACCCGGTGTTGCAGCAGGTCGAGGATTTCGGCGACGCGACGGTCAGCGCCAACGACTGTTTCCGGCCCGTGTCCCGCTATTTCGATCGCATCCTGCGGCCGGAGCAGTTGCTGGACGCCCTGCCGAAGGCGATGGCCGTCCTGCTGGACCCGGCGGCCTGCGGACCGGTGACGCTGGCCTTCTGCCAGGACGTGCAGGCCGAGGCGTTCGACTATCCCACGGACTTCTTCGAGCGCCGAGTTTGGCGGGTGCGCCGTCCCGCGCCCGATGCGGTCGAACTGGATCGACTGGTTGACGCGTTGCGGGCCGCGAAGGCCCCGCTGATCGTTGCGGGCGGCGGCGTTCTATATAGCCAGGCGGAGGCGGCGCTGGCCGCGCTGGTCGAGGCGACGGGAATTCCCGTGGCGGAAACCCAGGCCGGCAAGGGCAGCCTGGCCTGGGATCATCCCCAGGCGCTGGGGTCGATCGGCGTGACAGGCTCCAGCGCGGCGAACGCCGCCGCCAATGCGGCCGACCTGGTCGTTGGCGTCGGGACCCGTCTGCAGGATTTCACCACGGGGTCGCGCAGCCTGTTCGCCGGGCGCCGGCTGTTCCAGGTCAATGTCCAGGCGTTCGACGCGGCAAAGCAGGACGCGGAGCCTGTGGTGGGCGACGCCCGCGTCACGCTCGAACGCCTGATCGAGGCGCTTTCGGAATGGCGCGCGCCGAATGCGGATTCGCATTCCGGGGCGGTCGGCGAATGGAACGCCGCCGTCGACGCTGTTGTGGCCAGCGATCCCGGCCAGATCCAGCCTTCCGACGCCCAGGTCATCGGCGCAGTCCAGGCGACGATGTCGCCCGACGCTGTCGTGGTCTGCGCCGCGGGCGGGCTGCCGGGAGAGCTCCACAAGCTGTGGCGGACCAATCGGCCCGGCGGCTACCATCTGGAGTACGGCTATTCGTGCATGGGGTACGAGATCGCCGGCGGTCTTGGCGTCCGCATGGCCGAGCCCGAGCGGGAGGTCGTCGTCATGGTCGGTGACGGCAGCTATCTGATGCTCAACTCCGAATTGGCCGCAGCGGCGATGATGGGGCTGAAGCTCATCGTCGTGCTGCTCGATAATCGTGGCTATGGCTGCATCAACCGCCTGCAGCAGGCGACGGGATCGCCAGGGTTCAACAACCTTCTGGCGGATGCTCGTCATGAGCTGCTGCCCGATATCGATTTCGCCGCCCACGCCCGCAGTCTGGGCGCGCAAGCAGAGCATGTCGCGAACATCGGGGAACTGTCTCAGGCGCTGACCCGCGCCCGCGCCGCCGCAGGCCCCTATGTCGTGGTCATCGACACCGACCCGCTCAAGACCACCGAGGCTGGCGGCTGGTGGTGGGATGTCGCTGTGCCCGAAGTGTCCGAACGACCTCAGGTCGGCGCCGCACGGCGCGACTACGAAAACCAAGTCAGAATGAAGCGAGACCTGTCATGACCATCCGCTGGGGCGTGAGCCCGATCGCATGGAGCAACGACGACATGCCGGAACTGGGCGGCGATACGCCGCTGGACTCCATCTTGTCGGAGATCCGGGACGTCGGCTTTGAAGGCGTGGAGCTGGGCGGGCGTTTCCCCCGGGAGCCTGCGGCGTTGAAGATGCTTCTTGGCGGCTATGGCCTTGATCTGATCGGCGGCTGGTACTCCGGTTCTCTGCTGGTTCAGGACGCCGACGCCGAGATCGCGGCCTTGCAGGATCATCTGGCGTTGCTGAAGGCGCTGGGATCGACCGTGTTCGTCTTCGCGGAGACCTCGAACGCGGTCCACGGCGCGCGCGCTACCCCTTTGGCGGACACGCCGCGACTGGCCGCCGGCGACTGGAAGACATTTGGCGCGCGCATGACCGCTGTCGCCGACTATGTGGCCGCGCAGGGCCTGAAGTTCGCCTACCACCATCACCTGGGGACCGTGGTGGAGGGGCAGGCCGACGTCGACGCCTTCATCGCCGCCACCGGGCCTTCTGTTGGGTTCACCGTGGACATGGGACATGCCGCACTGGGCGGTCTGAACGCCCTGGCCTTGATCCGCGACCATCCAGAGCGGGTGGCGCATGTGCATTGCAAGGACGTTCGCTGGGAAACCTTCGTGAAGATCAAGAAGGGCGGGGCGAGCTTCCTCGACGGCGTGCTGGCCGGGATGTTCACCGTTCCCGGCGATGGCGGCATCGACTTCGCCGAGGTCATGACCGCCTTGAAGAGGATCGACTACTCCGGCTGGATTGTGATCGAGGCCGAGCAGGATCCCGCCCTGGCTGATCCCAAGACCTATGCCGACCTGGGCCTGCGCACGCTCAAGGCGCGGGCTGCCGAAGCGGGGCTGGTCTGATGCCTCAGCTTCGCGTTCGTCCCCAGGCGCCGGACGCCGACGGGGTGGTTCTGGATGTCACGCCCGACAGCGCGGGCTGGGAGCATGTCGGCTTTCGCGTCGTGCGTCTGGCCGAGGGGCAGGCCTATGCGGGCGGCGAGGCGGGGCGAGAGGTCTGTCTCGTCATCGTCACCGGCCTGGCCGACGTGACGGCCGGAGATCAGGTCTATGAAGGTGTCGGCGGGCGTTCCAGCCCCTTCGAGACACGCGCGCCGGGCGCCGTCTACGTTCCCGCAGGCGTCGCCTATGCGGTGACGGCCCGTTCGCCGGTCGAACTGGCGGTGTGCAGCGCGCCGGGGCAGGGGCGAGGGGAGCCGCGTCGCATCCCGGCCTCGTCGATGAGTCAGGAAGTGCGCGGTATCGGGACCAATACCCGCTATGTCCGCAACATCCTGCCGGAGACCGAGCCGGCTGAAGGTCTGCTGGTGGTCGAGGTGATCACGCCAGGCGGTCACTGGTCCAGCTATCCGCCGCACAAGCACGATACGGCCACGCCGACGGAAGAGACCCTGCTTGAGGAAACCTACTATCACCGCATCGACCCGCCGCAGGGATTCGCGGTCCAGCGTGTCTACACGGACGACCGTACGCTGGATGAGACCGTCGCGGTGGAGGATGGCGATGTGGTCATGGTGCCCCGAGGCTATCACCCTGTCGGCGCACCCCACGGCTACGACGTCTACTACCTGAACGTGATGGCCGGGCCCCAGCGAAAATGGATCTTCCGCAACGATCCCGCTCACGAATGGATCGTGAAGTCCGCCTCCTGACGCCTCCCCAACTTCGGATTCTCGACATGCGCAATATTGGACATTTCATCGGCGGCCGTTCGGTCGTCGGCACTTCCGGCCGCTTCGGCGATGTCTTCGATCCCAACACTGGTGAAGTGCAGGCGCGCGTCCAACTCGCCTCGCTGGCCGAAATGGACCAGGCCGTGGAGAACGCCGCCGTAGCCCAGAAGGGATGGGCTACAGTGAATCCTCAGCGGCGCGCGCGCGTCATGTTCGAGTTCAAGCGCCTGCTTGAGGTCCACATGGATGAACTGGCGCGCCTGCTGTCCAGCGAGCATGGCAAGGTCGTCGCCGACGCCAGGGGCGACATCCAGCGCGGTCTGGAAGTGATCGAGTTCGCTTGCGGAATCCCGCACGCGCTGAAGGGTGAGTTCACCCAGGGCGCAGGGCCCGGCATTGACGTCTATTCGGCGCGCCAGCCGCTGGGGGTGGTGGCGGGGATCACGCCGTTCAACTTTCCGGCCATGATCCCGATGTGGATGTTCGGCCCCGCCATCGCAGCGGGCAACGCCTTCATCCTGAAGCCGTCCGAGCGCGATCCCTCCGTGCCCGTGCGGCTGGCCGAACTGATGATGGAGGCGGGCGCCCCGGCGGGAATCCTGAACGTCGTTCAGGGCGACAAGGAGATCGTCGAAGGCCTGCTTCGTCACCCGACCGTAAAGGCCGTCAGTTTCGTCGGTTCGTCCGACATCGCCCAGTCGGTCTATGCTCTTGGCGCGCAGCACGGCAAGCGCGTCCAGGCCATGGGCGGCGCCAAGAACCACGGCATCGTCCTCCCCGATGCCGACCTCGACCAGACGGTCGCGGACCTGATTGGCGCCGCCTATGGATCCGCCGGAGAGCGCTGCATGGCGTTGCCCGTGGTCGTCCCCGTGGGGGACGAGACGGCCGAGCGTCTGCGGGAAAAGCTGTTGCCGGCAATCGAAGGCCTGCGCGTCGGCGTCTCGACTGACCCTGACGCCCACTATGGTCCGGTGGTGTCGGCCGCCCACAAGGCGCGGATCGAAAACTACATCCAGATGGGGGTGGATGAGGGCGCCGAGTTGGTCAGGGACGGACGAGGCTTTTCCCTGCAAGGACACGAGCACGGCTTCTTCCTGGCGCCGACCCTGTTCGACCGGGTGACGCCGGATATGAAGACCTATCAGGACGAAATCTTCGGACCGGTCCTTCAAATCGTTCGCGCCGCCACCTTCGAGGAGGCTTTGGCGCTGCCCAGCCGGCACCAGTACGGAAACGGCGTGTCGATCTTCACCCGCAACGGCGATGCGGCGCGGGAGTTCGCCGAACAGGTGGAGGTCGGCATGGTCGGGGTCAACGTGCCCATTCCCGTGCCGGTCGCCTATCACTCCTTCGGCGGCTGGAAGCGATCGGGTTTTGGCGATCTGAACCAGTACGGCATGGACGGCGTGCGCTTCTACACCCGCACCAAGATCGTGACCCAGCGCTGGCCGCGAGGCGGGGCCGTGGCGGATCAGAGTTTTGTTATTCCAACTATGGCGTAGAATGGAATTATCCTTCCATTCTGTGCGGGATTTTCGTAGGCTGAAGCAAGAGAGGCCGGGACGTCGATCCCGGCCCCACATGGGGAGGCCACGATGGCCAATGCGTTGCTTCGCTTCTTCGCCACGGGAGAAGACCGCCCGGTACTGACCGATCCCAAGGAGATCGATCGTCTCTATCGCCGCCATCGGGTGCGGGTGATGCTGGCGATCACCCTGGGCTATGGGCTGATCTACACCTGCCGCCTGGCGCTGGGGGTGGTGAAAAAGCCGTTGCTGGACGCCAATGTCTTCACGCCCACGGAACTGGGCCTGATCGGTTCGGCCCTGTTCTACACCTATGCGATCGGCAAGCTGACGAACGGCTTCCTGGCCGATCACGCCAACATGCGACGCTTCCTCGGATTCGCCTTCCTGGCGACGGCCGTGTGCAATCTGCTGATGGGCTTTACCACCGCCGTCTGGGCGGCGGCCCTGATCTGGGGTCTGAACGGCTGGTTCCAAAGCTTTGGCGCGCCCGGCGGCGTGGTGGCCATGACGGGCTGGTTCTCCAATCGCGAACGCGGGCGCGCCTATGGCGTCTGGAGCACAGCGCATTCCATTGGCGAGGGTCTGACCTTCCTGATCGGCGCCACCGTGGTGGCCTTTCTGGGCTGGCGGTGGGGATTCTGGGGCCCTGGAGCGATCGGCGTGCTGACCGCCCTCGGAACCTGGATGCTGGTGCAGGACCGTCCGCGCACCCTGGGCCTGCCGACCGTGGCGGACTGGAAGAAGGATCATTACGCCGAGGCTCCGAAGCCGGGCGTCAAGTCCGTGCTTGGCCTTCAACTCAGCATCCTGCGCATCCCGGCTATCTGGGTTCTGTGTCTGGCCAGCGCCACGACCTATGTGACCCGATACGCCATCAACTCCTGGGGAGTGCTGTATCTTCAGGAGGCGCGTGGTTATTCCCTGCCGGCCGCCGGCGGCCTTCTCATGATCTCGACCATCGCGGGCATCGCCGGGGCCATCCTGTTCGGCGTGATCTCGGACAAGGTGTTCAACGCCCGTCGGGCGCCGGCCAATCTGCTGTTCGCGGTGCTGGAGATCGTCGGCCTGCTGCTCTTCTTCTTTGGCCCCAACACCCTGCCCGTGATCATTATCGGCATGCTCCTGTTCGGCATGGGACTGACCGGACTTGTCACGTCCCTCGGCGGCCTTTTCGCGGTCGATATCGCGCCGAAGCGGGTCGCGGGCGCCGCGATGGGGGTGATCGGCATCTTCAGCTACATCGGGGCCGCCATTCAGGAACAGGTGTCCGGCTTCCTGATCGAACGCCATATGACTGAGGTCGCCGGCATGAAGGTCTATGACTTCGGCCCCGCCATCTGGTTCTGGCTCGGCGCCTCGGTGGTGTCGATGCTGCTGGCGGCCAGCCTGTGGAAGACCAAGCTGCATGATTGAGGACGCGCCGATGTCGCCTTCCGACGACCTTAAGACCATGATCGAAGCGGCCAAGGCCGCCGCCGCCGGGTTGGAGTGTCGTTTCGCGCAACTGTCCGACCTGACGGTGCGCGCCAAATCCGGCCCCGCCGACCTGGTCTCGATCGCCGATGAGGAGGCCGAGCAGACGGCGCACCGCATCCTGACGGCGGCGCGGCCTGATTACGGCTTTCTCGGAGAAGAGGGAGGCGCGCGAGGCGGCGACCGCAGCGGGCGACAATGGATCGTCGATCCGCTGGACGGCACCACCAACTTCCTGTTCGGGACGCCCCTGTGGGGCGTGAACGTCGCCTTGGCGCAAGATGGCGACGTGATCGGCGGGGTCATATTCCTGCCCATGCTGAACGAACTCTATGTCGCGGAGAAAGGGCAGGGGGCTTGGCTGAACGGTCGGCGCATCTTCGTTTCCCCGCGCGCCACCTTGGAGGAGGCGGTGCTTGGCTGCGGCATTCCTTTCAATGGAAAGCCCGATCATCCGGTGTTCGCGCGTGAGATGGCGCGTCTGACACCGCGCGTCGCTGGCATTCGCCGCACGGGCGCGGCGTCGGTCGATCTGGCTTGGGTCGCAGCGGGACGCTGGGATTCCTATTGGGAGCGCTGCACCAGCGCCTGGGACATGGCGCCGGGCGTCGTTCTGGTCCGAGAGGCCGGAGGGCAGGTCACCGGCGTCGACGGCGCACCGATCGATATCCACGCGGGTCATGTCTGCGCCACCAATGGCGCGATCCACGACGCGCTCATTCATGAGCTGAACGCCGCCAAGGGGGATTGAGATGAGCATGCGATCGCCGGCGCGTCGGCGTTTTCTGGCCGGAACCGCGCTGGCCGCGCTGATGGCGGCCGCTCCGCGCGTGATGGCTCAGGCGCTGGGCTATCCCCGCGCGCTTCAGGGGCCGATGGTCGGTGCGCCGGGGCCGCGTCACTTCACGGTCTGGGTGCGCGCTTCGGGGGCCTTTCCCGTGACCCTGGAATACGCCGAGGATCGCGACTTCAGCACCGTGATCCAGGGACCGACCCTGGTGGCGGAGACTGCGCAGGACTGCTGTCTGGTGTTTCGGATCGAGAACCTGAAGCCCGACACCGATTACTGGTATCGCCTCAAGTATGACGGCCAGGGGGATCGGTTCCAGTTCTTCCCCTATCGGACCCGCACCGCACCTGCCGGACCCGCCGCCTTCCGCGTCGCCTTCGGCTCCTGCTGTCGCATCCAATACGACCCGGATCAGCCGATCTGGAACGCGGTGAAGGGTTTGGAGCCGGACCTGTTCTTCTGGCTGGGTGACAACATCTATGGCGACACGGACCAGCCGGCGGCGCTGATGGACCTGTATGGCCGCGGCCGGGTGGTCCAGCGGCTGGAGCCGCTGCTGCGTTCGACGCCGCAACTGGCGATCTGGGACGATCACGACTTCGGCTATAATGACTCTGACGGCCGCAGCCCGTTCAAGGACGCCTCTCTGTCGGTGTTCCGCCGTGTGTGGGCTAACCCGGCCTATGGCGAAGCCGGCAATCCGGGGGTCTATTTCAAGCAGTCGTATGGCGGCGTGGACTTCTTCTTCCTGGACGGTCGCTACCATCGCGATCCGACGGACAAGACGGATGACGCGAACAAGACCATGCTGGGGTCGCGTCAGAAGGCCTGGTTGAAGCGCGAGCTGGCCGCATCGGAAGCGCCGTTCAAGGTGCTGGTGTCCGGCGGCGGCTTTTCCAGCGCTGAGAACGAGAGCGGCGGCGACAGCTGGGGCGTCTATCTGACTGAACGCAACGAGATTTTCGACTTCATTCGCGATCACGGCATCGGTGGCGTCTTCTGCATCTCGGGCGACAGCCATATGGGCGAGTTGAACTGCATCCCGCGCTCCGAGCAGGGCGGATACGACATCTACGATTTCTGCTCATCGCCTCTGGCCCAGATGCCTGCGAACAAGAACACGCGCCAGGCGCCGGAGGTGCGCGTCCGTGACACCTGGACCCGCAGCGTCAACGTCGGTCTAATGCGTTTCGACCTGACCGATGGCACGCCCACAGTCACCTACACTCTTCACGACGTACAGGGCGAAGCTGTGTGGGAGCCGCTCGTTTTGACGCCCGCCGACCTGACCAATGGTGTCTCGACCTGGCGGGCCAAGGCCGATCCGCGGGAGCTTCAACGGCTGGAGCGGTTCCGGCGGGGCGGCGGCTATTACGGATTCGATGCGCCCGAGGGCTGGCCTAGCCGCCCATACTACGACGGAGCGAAACGCTGACGTAGCCAGGCGAGTCACGGCGGCGCGTCTCGATTTCATCCAGCGGGGAGGTCGAGCGGGGTCCGTCATGGATCTCGCGCCGTTCGCGGAAGGTCCGCCCGAACGGATCCGTCGCCTCCGCCCGAACGCGCCAGGCCCGACCGATGCGACGCTCCACGAAGACCGTCCAGCCGAGGCCCTCCGAGGAGCGCGTGATCTCGTCGAAACGGTATTCGATCTCGCGCTCGGCGATGTGGTCCAGTTCCAGACCCCACTGAAGACGTCCGGCCGCCAGATCCTGGGTGAAGGCGATCTCCCCCTCGACCGGTTTTTCCTCCGAGATCGGTCGATGCTCGCCGGTGGTCGGATCGGTGACCTGGCTGGTTCGCCAGGCCAGTGATCCGCGAAGCCGTCCGCCGGCGATCCCGAAGCGGTCCAGCGGCGCTTGTATATCCATGGCCAAGGTGTCCCGTCGGCCGCTTCCGATGTTTCCAGGCGCGTCGAAGATCTCGCCGTTCGCCAGGACCACGACGCGATCGATGGCGTCTTCGATCCAATCGTGCGTCCAGCTCAGGGTCAGGGCGCCGTCATTCCAAAAGCCATGCTCCCAACTCGCGAACAGCCGCCAGGTCCGATCCGGCCTGAGGTCTCCGGCGCCCGCGCTGACGGTCCCGCGGTCCAGCGAGGCGGAGGCGACGAAATCTCCGAAATCGAGTTGCCCGACCTCGCGCGACGCCGTCACGGTGAAGCGATCCGCCTGACCGGTATTCCACTGCATCGAAAGGCGAGGCTTGGGATAGAAGAGGGTTCGCTCCAGCCGGGCGTCGCCTTCCTGGACGATCTGCGAGGCTTCGACCCGAAGCGCCGCCTGCAGGCTCAGCCCTCCGGCCAAGCGCCAGACTGCGCCCGCCGCCGCTTCCGCGCGACGTTCCTCGACTCGAACCGAGGAGCCGGGAAGGCTGGTCAGGTCCCCATTCTCCTCGAGCGACGCGTCGCTGGTCAGGATGTTGCGCGTCCCCTCCAGGCTTGTCGTCAGGGTCAGACGATCCGACGCCTTATGGGACACCTCCGCGCGCAGGATGGTTTCGGCGGTGTCCGTCTGTTCGGTGAATCGCTCGGCGGCGTCGCCTTCGCTTTCGTCTTCCTGGGCGTCGAGCCAACCCATCCTGTGACTGAGAAGCATCCCCAGCCGGGAATGGCCGATGTCGCGTTCATAGCGCAGCGCCGCCTCGGCCTGGCGATCGTCCTCCGTCTCGGTCAGAATCTGATCGGGCGCCTCACGAGAGACGTCGGCGTAGCGGCTGTCGTCCCGTTTCATGTCGCGTCGAACGGAGGAAGACAGGGTCACGTCCCCGCCGAGCGCCGTGCGGCGCCAAGACAGGCCGACATCGTCCTTGTGCTGGATGACGCGACTGTTCTGGGCCAGCGCCAGGCTCGATCCGTCGGCGCCCCGAGTGCGGATCACGCCTGTCCCACTGTCGTCGTCGAGCTCGGCTTCGCGTCCCGCTGAGATTTCCAGCAGGCGATCGTCGGACTTGTGCGAATATTCGATCCGTCCCCAACCTTCCGACCAGTCGCTCGCGGCCGTGGCGCCAAGGACCACCGCGCCCTCGCCGGCGGCCGTCGCGCGCCGCACGACGTTCGCCACGATGATGAAACCCGCCAGATCAACCCCGGTCGAGCCGGTGCGTATGAGCTCGATGCGCTCGACGCCCTGCGCCGGAATCCGCGCCAGCAGATCTGAGGTCTTCTCCGTCTTGCTCGTCGGACGCATCCCGTCGACAAGAATGTTGCCGAGGGATCCGGCATAGCCACGGACGTCAGGGTCGGCCTCGACGAGGGAGAAGCCTGGCGTACGCTGGATGAGATCCAGAGCCGTGACCGCCCCGCTGTGCCGATAGAAGTCCGCGCCATAGACGGTCGTCCCGGCGGGTGCGGTCTGAACCGCCGGCGCCGGCTGGGCCATGGCGGACACCGCACTGGACACGCTGATAACCGGCACGCTCGCGGCGACGAGGATTAAACGCATGGTGAAGCCTCCCTGTGGAAGCAGGGTGGCCGCCGCTCGCTGACGGAAGCCGTGGCTTCGCCGTCAGCGAGATGTCAGCAAACGGAGGTCATGATCGGGGCATGAACATCTCATTTCGCCTCCGCTCGTTCGCGCCCGCCGTCGTTGCGGGCCTCCTCTGCATCGTTTCGCCGTCCCTCGCCGTCGCCGGATGGGACGACGATGACCACGTCGCCGCGCGAGAGGCGCTGCGCCGCGGCGAAATCCTGCCGCTGTCCAGGATTCTCGTCGCAGTTCAACGGGTGGTTCCCGGAGACGTCATCGAGGTCGAACTGGACCGGCATCATGGCGCCTGGCGCTATGAGGTAAAGGTTCTGACTTCGACGGGACGGGTCAGGGAGGTTAAGCTCGACGCCCGCACGGCTGCGGTTCAGGAAATCGAGGACGATTGATGCGCTGCCTGTTGGTCGAGGACGATCCCGACATCCGCGACAATCTCAGGCGCGCCATCGAGGCGGCGGGCTTTCTCGTCGACACCGCGCAGGACGGGGAGGCGGCCTGGTTCCAGGGCGATGTCGAGGATTACGCGGTCGCCGTGCTCGACCTGGGTTTGCCGCGTCTGGACGGATTGTCCGTGCTGCGGCGCTGGCGGGGGGAGGGCCGGGGATTCCCTGTCCTGATCGTCTCGGCGCGGGGTGACTGGACGGAAAAGGTCGAAGGCATCGAAGCCGGGGCGGACGATTATATCGCCAAGCCGTTCGAAACCGGCGAGGTGATCGCGCGTCTCCGTGCGCTGGTCCGTCGCAGCGCAGGCCGCATTTCGAACGTCGTCACGGCGGGAAGATTGAGGCTGGACACGACCCGCATGAGCGCCAGCGTGGACGGTGCGCCCGTTCGCCTGTCGCCGCTTGAATACCGCCTTCTCGACTATCTCGCTCACCAGCCCGGCCGCGCTGTGTCCGCCGGCGAACTGGCCGACCATCTCTATGGAACGGGCGATCCGAGCGACGCGAATGCGATCGAGGCGCTCGTGGCCCGCATCCGCCGGAAATGCGGCGCCGAGACCATCACCACCCGTCGTGGCTTCGGCTACCAACTCGATATTGGCGGATGATCCTGCGGTCGTTGAAATGGCGGCTCCTGATCGGCGCGGCGGTGACGATCTGCGCCGCCTTGGTTGTCGCCTGGGCCTTCATGATCGTGTTGTTCGACCGTCATCTCGAGCACCGGCTTGAGGTCCAACTGACGCGCGAGGCGACGCGCCTTGTGTCGGCCCTTCAACTGGATGCCGCCGGTCGCGTGGTCCTTCCACCGACGCTGACGGACCCGCGGCTGGAAACGCCGGCTAGCGGATTCTACTGGCAGGCGTCCAATCCAATCGCCGCGGTCCGGTCCCGGTCCTTGTGGGATCAGACCCTGCCGCCTTCGGCGACCGCCGTCAGCGAGCGCTGGACCCTGCGCAGGACCGTCGATCCGTTCGGCGGGGAGCTGATCCTAATCGAACGCCTGATCCGGCCTGACGCCATGCGCCCCGCTGTCCTGATCCAGATCGGTGAGAACGCGGCAGAGATGGCTGGCGCGCGTGCGGAATTCGGGCGCGAGCTTGCGCTCTATCTTCTGGGGCTCTGGATTGTCCTGGCCGCCGCTGCGTGGGTTCAGGTTCAGCTGGGGTTGCGGCCCTTGCGTCAAATCGAGCGTGAACTCTCCGACCTGCGCCTCAGCCCTTCGGCGCGCCTCCCGCGCGGACGCCTGGTGGAGATCGACGCCCTGGTGGACGCCATCAACGGGCTGGCCCAGGCGCGAGACGATGATCTGAGCCGGGCGCGAAGACGCGCCGCCGACTTAGCGCATGGGCTCAAGACGCCGCTAGCGGCCCTCAGCGCCAGATTGGAGCAGGACAGCCATGTCGGTCGCGATTTGGGCGGCGTGGTCGCGGCCATCCGTTCAGCGATCGACCGAGAGTTGGCGCGATCTCGCGCGGCGACCATCGCGCCCGGATCAGTGCAAATCGCCGAAACGGTGGAGGGACTGATCGGCGTGCTCGAACAGACCGAGACGGGCGAGGCGATCATCTTCACCAACGAGATTTCACCGAAATTGACAGCCACCGTCTCACGCGAGGATCTCCAGGCCCTGCTCGGCCCCCTTCTCGAGAACGCAGCAAAGTACGCGCGAAGGGAAGTTCGCGTGACCGCGCGGCTGGATGGTCGAGACGTGGTCGTCGCCATCGACGACGACGGACCCGGCATCCCCGCCGCAGAACTCGCCATCGTCAGCAGACGCGGCGCGCGCCTGGACGAAAGCGCGCCGGGCCAAGGTTTGGGCTTGGCCATCGCCGAAGATCTGAGCCACGCCCTGGGCGGCCGCCTCATCCTGGCGAGGTCGCTGATGGGAGGGCTGAATGTAGTGGCGAGACTTCCAGCGGCGCAGACGACAATCACTAGAGCGCTGTCAGGTTAACCGCCAAGCTGCTGTCAGCTTAACCGCTTCGTGGTGAGGCTTATCCCACACGTTCCGATTTAGGCGATCGCCACCGCCCACGTCGCCTCGGCTTCGGCGCGAAGGCGTTGAAGGGTAGGGCGGCTGATCAGATGTCTCTGGACGTTAGAAGTGTTGTAGATCGCGGCGTGAGTGGTGAGGAATCGCTGGGCGGAGGCCTGGGATTTGAAGCCCTGTTGTTGCCGTTCTCGTCGTCAGATCGGCAGGCGTAGGCTCCGCCGAAAAGCGGTGGCGCTTGAACGACGGCAGCGTCATGAAAATCGTCCCCAGTCAGCTATTTACGGCCGTCCTCGGTGGAGACAAGTTGGACTGACAGCGCCATGCGGGGGCCTGACCAAGTCAATCATTGAGGCCTGAGGACCACTTTGTTCCATTCGTCCTAGTTTGCCCCGAAGTCTTGTCGTCTTTCAGCGCATGCTCAAGCGCTGCTCGCGCGTCGCCGTCCGCTGGCAGGCGGAAATCAACATCTAGACAATCCTGACTGTAAATGCAGATCATGGGTTTCTGTGCTGGTTGGCGAGGAGCTGGAGTTGGGCGAGATGGCGAGGACAAACCCGAGAGGGGTGCGGCGTTTGGTCGGCATCGCCGGAGCATGGCTGCTGTTGGCTGGCGCCGTGCATGCATCCGACCTTCCACTGATGCCGATGCCTCGCGCCGTGACAGAGCCGGCGGGTGCGGCGACACTGGTCCTGTCTGGGCCCTTTCACGTGGTGTTCGCCAGTCCTCCCGACGCCCGGCTGGAACGGGCGGCGGCGCGATTTGAAGCGGATGTGGCCGTTCTGGCGGGCTTTCCCTCAGGAAAGGGGGGGACACTGACGATCCGCGCCAGACCGGATCCCGGCGCGGGCTCGGTGAACGCCATCGAAAGCTATCGGCTCACAATAGACGGCAGCGGCGCCGCGCTGGAGGCGGATGGATCTGACGCGGTCCTGCGAGGGCTGGCCACGCTGCGTCAACTGATCCGCGCCAGTGATGACGGCTTCTCCGTCCCCTTTGTCGCCATCGAGGACCAGCCGCGATTCCGCTGGCGAGGCTTGATGATCGACACCGCGCGCCATTTCGTTGAACTGGAGACGCTGAAGCGCCAGATCGACATGATGGAGCGCGTGAAGCTGAACGTGCTGCATTTCCACATCAGCGACAACGAAGGCTTCCGGATCGAGAGCTTGCGTTATCCACGCCTGACCCAGGTCGTGGGAGGAGGCCGGTTCTACACCCAGGACGAGGTTCGCGAACTGGTCGCCTACGCCAGCGATCGAGGCGTCCGGATCGTGCCGGAGATCGATCTGCCCGGCCATACGGGAGCGATCCTGGCCGCCTATCCCGAACTGAGCGCCGGACCGATCGATCCGTCGAACCGCATCCAGCTCATGGGCGCGGCGATGGACCCCGCCAAGGCGGAGACCTACGTCTTCATCCAAAGCCTGCTCGAAGAGATGACGGCGCTGTTTCCCGACGCCTATTTCCATGTCGGCGGAGATGAGGTGTCCCCGGCCGCCTGGACCTCCAATCCCGCCATCCAGGCCTACATGGCCGAGAACGGCGTCTCGGATACGACGGACCTGCAGGACCGCTTCTTCCAGCGTGTGGTCGCCATTCTGACCGACATGGGCAAGATCCCCATGGGATGGGAGGAGGTCGCCCATCGGCCGATCGACGACCGGGTCGTGGTCCAGGCATGGCGCAGCTCCCAGGCGACCGCGCACATTACCGGGCAAGGCAATCCGGCCGTGGTGTCCGCCGGCTACTACCTGGATCTGCTCTGGCCCGGCCTGGATCATTACGGCCGTGATCCGCTCGATGTCGCGGCGACCCCGCCCGACAGCCCGGAAAAGATCATAGGGCCCGCGCCGGAGCGGCCGCTGAGCGACGAGCAGACGGCCCTCGTCCTGGGCGCCGAAGCGGCGCTGTGGAGCGAGACGATCAGCGACGAGATGATCGACGGCCGGCTGTGGCCGCGTACGGCCCTGCTGGCGGAGAGATTCTGGTCACCGGCCGAGGTCCGGGACGAGGACGCCGCCGCGCGGCGGGTCGTCGTCGTCCATGAAGGATTGCGCGCCCAGGGTCTGGCCGACCTGAGCCGGCGCCATCGGATGGCGGCTCGCCTCGCGCCGTCGGACGTTGAGGCGGTCGAGACCCTCGCCGCCGTCACCGCGCCGGTCCGCAACATGGGTCGGCTGACGGACGTCTTCGCCGCTTTCCGGTCAGGCCGGCCGTTGAAGATGCCCGTATTGACCGGTCTGGCGGACATTGCTGCCCCCGACAGCATCGAGATCTACCGCCTGCAGGCTTGGACGGCCGACTGGCTGGCCGGGGATACAGCGGGCGGAGCCTCATTGAAGGCGGCGCTGGAGCGGTACCGCGACAACCATGCGCGGTTCGTCGCCGTCGCCCGCGGCATCCGACCCCTGGAAGAGGCCATCCCCATCTCCGAGGACGTATCGCGTCTGGCCAGTCTAGGCCTTGAAGCCATGGACATCACCACGGCAGGGACGCCGCCGTCGGCGGAATGGCGCGCCGAGGCGCAAGCCCTGTTCGATCGCCAGACGCAGGCGCAGGTCGCCTCCTCGTCGGCCATGAAGGTCATTGTCGGAGCTCCCCAGCCGCCGGCGCTGCTTCTAATCGCCCTGACGCCGGTGATCGAACGGCTTGTGGTCGCGACGGAACGATAGGAGGCGATCATGACGGTGATCTTGGCGATCGTGGCGGGATTGGCGCTCGGCGGCGTGATGCAGGAGGCGGATACGCCGCCGTCCGTGGTCGGAATGACCGCCTGTCCCGACCTGCCGCCCGAGCCAGAGTCGGTTCGCACCTTCAACGCGGCCTTCATCCGGCCTGGACCGGTGGACATGCCGGCCATGATCGCCCTGACGCAGCAGGCCGACTTCGTGGCCTTTGGCGAGGCCAAGGCGGCGCGCGAGGCGCGGGACTGGCCCGGCCTGTGCGTCTACCGCGCGGAGAACGCCACGCTGGCGGCCTCAGGGCATCGGCCGGACATCGTGTTCCTGGGCGATTCCATAACGGAGAATTGGGCGCGCGCCGATCCCGCCTTCCTCGATGGGCGGTCGATTGCGGGACGGGGGATCGGAGGGCAGACCAGCGCCCAGATGCTGGCGCGTTTTCGCGCGGACGTCATCGCCCTGCATCCCCGCAAGGTCCACATCATGGCGGGAACGAACGACGTCGCCGGCAATGGCGGCCCAACCAGTCCGGAGGCCTATGAGGACAATATCCGGTCCATGGTCGATCTGGCGCGCGCCAACGGGATCGAACCGGTCCTGGCCAGCCTGCCGCCGGCGGATCGCTTCTTCTGGCGCCCGGACGTTCATCCGGCGGAACGGATCGTCGCGTTGAACGCCTGGCTGAGGCGGTTCGCCGCCGAAAACGGACTTCGGTTCATCGACTACCATTCGGCGCTGCGGAACGACGAAGACGGAATGCGGGCCGAGTACGCCATCGACGGCGTCCATCCGAACACGGACGCCTACGCCATCATGCGGTCCCTGGCCGAGGCGGGATTGCGCTGATCGGAGACATTTCCGGTCAATGCAGACCAATTAGAGGCTTTCCCGTCACGCTTCCGCGCCGGCGCCCTCTTGACTCCCGCTGCGGGCCTGCAACAACTTGCAAGCAATGCTGACTATAAATCCGCCATCGATCCAAAATGGACGACAAGACGGAAAACGGGAGGGATGAGAATGAAGCGTATCCAGTATTCCATGAAAGGCGCCTGGCTGACCGCGACCTGTGCAGCGGCCGTCCTGGTCGCATCGCCGGCGCTCGCGCAGGAGACGCCGGCGTCGGGCGGCCAGGCCGCTCAGCTGGGCGAGATCGTGGTCACTGCGACCCGGCGCGAGCAGAGGCTGCAGGACGTGCCGGTGGCGGTGACGGCCGTGTCGGGCGAGACCCTGGAGCAATCCAACTTCCGTGAGGTTACGGACCTTCAGTACCTGGCGCCGAACGTGACCTTCTCGGCCACCAATCCGGTCGCCAACGGCGGCGGCTATCAGGTGCGCGGCGTCGGGACCCAGACCTATGACAGCGGGGTGGAGCAGACCGTGGGCCTGGTCGTGGACGGCGTCGTCATCGGCCTGCCGCGCGATCCCGGGGCGACCGGTTTCGCCGATGTGGAGCGGGTGGAGGTGCTGCGCGGGCCGCAAGGGACGCTGTTCGGCAAGAACGCCTCGGCCGGCGTAATCCAGATCATCACCCGCGACCCGCGCATCGGAGAGACGTCGGGGAATCTGAGCCTGTCTTACGGCGAGCGCGACGAGCAGATCGCGCGCGGCGCCGTGAACGTGCCGCTGGGCGAGACCGCGGCGGCGCGCCTGTCGGCCTTCTACACCGCCCAGGACGGGGCGATCCCCTATGTGAATCACGGCGGAAACGTCGGCGACCGTGAGAACAAGGGCGTGCGCGGCAAGGTGCTGTGGCGGCCGATCGATGACTTGTCCTTCGTGCTGACCGCCGACTATCAGGAGGGCTTCGCGCGGGACTCCCCGATCCTGAGGTCCCTGGGCGTCAATCCGAACTATAACGCCCTGTTCGACGGCTATCCGGTCAAGCCGGGCGAGAGTACGTTCCGAGCCTATGACGACGGCGATTGGATCGCCGACACCACAGTTCGTGGGGTGTCGCTGCAAGCGGACTACAGCTTAGGCGACTTCACCCTGACCTCCATCACCGCCTACCGCGCGTCGGAGATGACCCAGCTTTCGGAAATCGACCACGCCCCGATCGATATTTTCAACTTCAGCGATGGCGGCCTGGACAGCAGCCAGTTCAGCCAGGAACTCCGTCTGACCTCGCCGTCCGGACAACGGCTGGAGTATGTGGCCGGCCTCTACTACTACAAGACGACGATCGACGGCTGGACGACGCAGAAGGGCGACTTCCTCAAGTTCGTCACGGGCATCCCGGTCTATCCGCCGGCGGTCCTGTACGGCGAGCGGATCCAGCATAACGGGACCGAGAGCTGGGCCGCCTACGGCCAGGCGACCTACGCCTTGACCGACCAGTTCAAGCTGATCGGCGGCTTGCGCTATACCAATGACACGACTTCCGGCTCCCTGCAGGTGAACCCCGTGCCGGGATACCTGACCTATGGAACCTTGTTGCCCTATGACGGCGAGGTGGACGCCGACAATGTGTCCGGTCGTATCGGCGTGCAGTATGAGCCGAGCCGCAACCTGATGGCCTATGCGACCTATTCGACGGGCTACAAGGGGCCGGCCATCGATTCGGTCAACGGCGTGGTCCAGCGGGTGAGGCCGGAAACGGTCGAGAGCTACGAGATCGGGCTCAAGTCGACCCTGCTGGATGGACGGATGATCCTGAACGCGGCCGCCTACTCGGCCGACTACAGCGATTTCCAGGCGCAAGCCCTGGACCTGACCTCGTCCACGCCGCGCCTGGGCCTGACCAACGCGGGCCTGATGCGCGCTCGCGGCGTGGAACTTGAGGCGACCCTGCGGCTGGCGCCGGGCCTGACCGTCAGCGGCGGCGGAGCCTACAGCGATGCGACCTTCAAGGACTACACCGGCCCCTGCTATTCCGGCCAGCCGGTGTCGCCCACGGTCGGCGTGGGCTGTTACGAGTTGCCGGGTTCGCCCGGAACCTTCGTGGCCAATTATGCCGGGGAGCGGCTCTCCAACGCCCCGGAATGGAGCTACAATCTGCGTGCGGCCTATGAGCGGCCGGTCGGCGCAGGCCTGAAGATCGATGCGAGCGCCAACTGGTCCTGGCGAGACGACGCCTACGCCCTGACGGCGGACCCGGAGTCGATCGTGGACGCCTATGGAATGCTGAACGCCGGTCTCGGTTTCGGCCGCGAGGACGGCGCCTGGCGTCTGGGTCTCTACGCCCGTAACCTGCTCGACCAGATGTTCTATGGTGCCTATCCCGCGTTCAACCTGTTCAATCCCGGCGGATACGAGCGGGTGATCAGCCCCGACGCCTTCCGCACGGTGGGCATGAACCTGACCATCGCCTTCTGAACTCCCTGAGCCTGCCCCCTGGGATGCGGGCCGGACGATTTCGTCCGGCCCGTCTTTTTCAGCGCAGCGCGTCGAGATCGGCCTGAAGGGCCGAAAGCGTCTGATCGTTGATGGAGCCTTGGCTGTAGGGCTCGATGGCTTTCAGCGTCATCGACTTGAACATGGAATAGGCGGGATGGTCGAACAGTGAGGCGAAATGCTTGATCACCAGGGCCTTGGCCTCGGGATCGGCCTCCAGGGTCTCGATAGGGGTGGCGTCCACCGAATAGTGCGGACGCGCAGGCGGCGAAGCGGGCGGGGTCGAAGCGGAATGGGATTCCGGCGGAGGCGAGGCGGTCTGGGCCTGGACGGCGCCCGCCAGCGCCAGGGCGGCGATCAGGACTGTGGTTTTCAGCATGGACGGTTCCTCTCTTGGCGTCATCGGCGTGATGACAAGTTACAATCATTATTGACTGTTTTTTGCTTGGTCCATACGGTCCGTGAAACGGAGCCGAAGAGCCCGGCAGGGAGAAGGACGACATGACGATGCTGAACCGCAGGACCTTGCTGGCCTCGGGCGCGATGGCAGGGGGCGCCGCAGCGACCGCGACCGCTGCTCGCGCGGCGGACCGCCCTGGCTTCCTGTGGGGCTCGGCCGGGGCGGCCTACCAGATTGAGGGCGGCAATGTGGCCAGCGACCTGTGGGTCATGGAGCATGTCCAGCCGACCATCTTCCGAGAGGCGTCCGGCGACGCCGACGACAGCTATCACCGCTTCGAGGAGGACATCGCCCTGGCGGCGTCCCTGGGCTTCAACGCCCATCGTTTCTCGATCGAATGGTCGCGGATCGAGCCCGAGAAGGGCCAGGTCTCGCTGGCCGCCATCGCCTATTACCGGCGGGTGCTGGAGGCGATCCGCCGTCACGGCATGACCCCCGTCGTGACCCTGCATCACTTCACCTCGCCGCGCTGGTTCGCCGCCGCCGGCGGGTTCGAGGCGCGCGAGGGGATCGAACCCTTCGTTCGTTACAGCGAACTGGTCAGTCGGCACCTGGGCGATCTGTTCGGCGTGGTGGCGACCTTCAACGAGCCGAACCTGGGAGGCCTGCTCAGCTGGGGCGCCTTGGCCAAGCAGATCAGGCCGATCGTCCAGGCGTCGCGCCAGGCGGCGGCGCGGGCAGTGAACGCCGAGCAGTTCGCGCCCCTGGTGCTGGGCGACTTCCGCATCCAAACCCCGATCATCGTCGAGGCCCACGAGCGCGCCTATGACGTCATCCGCCGCGAGACGGGCGGAAGGGTTCCAGTCGGCCTGACCGTTGCGGTCAACGACGAGCGGCCGGGAACGCCGGACGCCCGCGTCGAGGCCAAGCTGGAGGATGCGCTGCTGCCGTGGCTGCGGGCGCGGGGCGATTTCATCGGCATCCAGAACTACACCTACAGCGTGGTCGGAAAGGACGCGGACCTGCCGAACCCCGAAGGCGTCGAGCTGACGCAGATGAACTATCCATTCGCGCCCGAGGCGCTGGAGGCGGCGATCCGTCTGGTGGCGCGTCATACGGACAAGCCGATCTATGTGACCGAAAACGGCGTGGCCACCGAGGATGACAGCCGGCGCATCGCCTTCATCGACAAGGCGGTGCCGGGTGTCTTCGCCTGCATGCGCGACGGAATCGATGTGCGCGGATACATTCACTGGTCGTTGCTGGATAACTGGGAGTGGTTCGCCGGCTATGGACCGAAATTCGGCTTGGTCGCGGTGGACCGCACCACCTTCCAGCGCACGCCCAAGCCTAGCGCCGCTCATTTCGGACGGATCGCGCGGACGGGCCTGCCCGGAGACCTTCGCCGTTGACTCAGACCAAGCCGCCCCGCCGCACCCAGGAAAGCCGCAGCGCAGAAACGCGGAGCCGCCTGCTGAAGGCGGCCATCCATTCGCTGCACACCCGGGGCTACGCCGCGACCACCACCATGGTCGTCGCCGAGGACGCCAAGGTCAGCCGGGGCGCGATGCTGCACCAGTTCCCGACCAAGGTGGACCTGATGCTGTTCGTCGTCGAGACGGTCTACCAGCAGGAGATGGTGCTCTATCGCGAGAAGCTGGGCGCCATCGACGACCCGAAGGAACGGTTGCTGTCGCTGCCGGAGGTGGCCTGGGAGGTGCTGTCGCGGCCGGAAGGCGTCGCGGTCCTGGAAGTGCTTCAGGGCGCACGCAGCGACGAGGAACTGGCCCGGCGGCTGAAGCCGTTGCAGATCGCCATCGAGAAGGACTCCTTCCAGGCCGTCGATCTCGTGGCCGAGGCGGCGGGCATCCCCGTCTCCCCAGTCGTGAAGCGGCTGATGGTGTGGAGCGTTCGCGGCCTGTCGATCGCGGAGCTGTTGGCCGAGGAGCCGGGGGAGATGGTCAAGTCCGTGCGGCTTCTCCGCCGCCTGATGGCCTACGGGCTCGAACTCGGAAACGAACCGGCGAGCGCCGCGCCGAGCGGCGGCTTTCGCGTGCGTGGACGCATAAAGACGAAGGATACGACGCAATGAAACTGATCGGGCTTCTGATGGCGACCACCATGCTGGCGACGCCTGCGGGCGCAGCGATCCAGCCGTCCCAGACGCCTGAATCGTCAGTCGTCGCGCCATGGGCCGACGCTGCTCTGTCGCCGGACGAACGTGCGCGCCTGGCGGTCGAGGCCATGACCCTGGACGAGCAGATCTCGCTCATGCGGATTCAGATCGGTTTCGGCCTACTGTCGCTCGGTGTGCCGCTGCCCGACAGCGTGCCGGCGAACATGCGCAAGTACACGCCGGAGGGCGCTTTGGGTTCGGCGGGCTATATCCCCGCCACGCCGCGTCTGGGCCTGCCGGCCGTCCAGATGACCGACGCCAGCCTGGGGGTCGGCAACCTGGGCGGTTTCCTGCGGCGCGGAGATGAGGCGACCGCCCTGCCGTCCAGCCTGGCGCTGGCGGCCAGCTTCGACACCGACCTGGCGCGCGAGGCTGGGCGGATGGTCGGCGCCGAGGCCCACGCCAAGGGGTTCAACGTGCAATTGGCCGGCGGGGTGAACCTGGCCCGCGAGCCCCGCAATGGGCGGAATTTCGAATACGCCGGCGAGGATCCGCTGCTGTCCGGCCTGATCATCGGCGAGACCATCGCCGGCATCCAAGACCGGCATGTCGTCTCGACGATCAAGCATTATGCGCTGAACAGCCAGGAGACGGGCCGCTTCGTCCATGACGCGCGGATCGAAGAGGGCGCCTTGCGCGAATCCGACCTTCTGGCTTTCGAGATCGCCAATGCTCGCGGCCGACCAGGTTCGGTGATGTGCGCCTACAATCGGATCAACGGCGTCTACGCCTGCGAGAACGCCTTCCTGCTGAAGGAGGTCCTGAAGGGCGAGTGGGCCTATCCGGGCTGGGTCATGTCGGACTGGGGGGCGGTGCACAGCCTGAAGGCGGCGCTGGACGCCGGCCTCGACCAGGAGGCGCCGCAGGATGATCCATATTTCGATGGGCTGAAGGCCGCCGTCGAGGCGGGCGAGATTCCGCGCGAGCGCATCGCCGAGGCGGCTCGACGCATCCTGCGAGGCTTCTTCGCCGTGGGCGCAGTGGACCATCCCGCCGCTCCGGGCGGCGTCGTCGATCAGGCGGCCAACGCCGCCATCGCCGAAGAGGTCGCGCTGAAAGGCATGGTGCTGCTGAAGAACGAGGGCGGCCTGCTGCCTCTGGCGGCGTCGGCCAGGCGCATCGTGGTGGTTGGCGGCTTCGCGGACCGTGGCGTGCTGGCCGGCGGCGGCGGGTCGTCCCAGGTCATGCCTTATGGCGGCAGCTTCCGCGACGCGCGCGGCCGAGAAGGCATCGGCGCCCTGCTGGCGCCGGTCTACGGCCTGTCCTCGCCGTTGAAGGCGCTTCAGGCGCTGCGGTCCGACGCAGACATCCAATTCGACGACGGTTCGGATCCGGCGCGCGCCGCCGAACTGGCGCGGACGGCCGATGTCGCCATCGTCTTCGCCACCCGGCCGGAGGAGGAAGGGCTGGACGCCGAGACGATGGCGCTGCCCTTCGGCCAGGATGAATTGATCGCCGCCGTCGCCGGCGCCAATCCACGCACCGTCGCGGTCCTGGAAACCGGCAATCCAACGGCCATGCCCTGGCTGGACAAGGTCGGGGCGGTGCTCCAGGCCTGGTATCCGGGCCAGAGGGGCGGGGAGGCGATCGCCAAGCTGCTGACCGGCGCAGTCTCGCCATCCGGCCGCCTGCCCATGACCTTCCCCGCCTCGGTCGCCCAGCTGCCGCGTCCCGAAATTCCCGGTTTCGACCCCGAGCAGCGTACGCCGCTCGGCCTGGGCAAGCCCGTGGAGCCGTTCGCCTTCGACATGACGGAGGGGTCCGACGTCGGCTACCGCTGGTTCGAGCGCACGGGCGCACGGCCGATGTTCGCCTTCGGTCATGGCCTGACCTACACCAGCTTCCGCTACGCCGACGCCCGGTTCGAGGGGGGGCGGAGCCTGACCGCCAAGGTGACGTTGACCAACACCGGCCACCGCGCGGGAACCGAAGTGGCCCAACTCTACGCCGCGCCTCCGGGGCGCACGCACCGTTTGGTCGGTTGGGCGCGGGTGGACCTCCAGCCCGGCGAGAGCCGCGCGGTCATGATCCATGCGGACCCGCGCCTGCTGGCCTCCTGGGACTCTCAGGCCAACGGCTGGCGCCAGGCCGACGGCGCCTATTCGGTCTTCATCGGCCGCTCGGCCGGCGGGCCGGAGAGCCGCGCCGAGGTGCGCCTGGAAGCGCGCACCGACGCACCGCGCACCGTCGACGGGGACGATTGAGGTGCGTGCGGCGCTGCTTCTCGCGGCCGTCTGCGTCATGGGAACGGGGCCCGTGCGAGCCGGCGACGGCTCCGTGGCCCGGGTCGAGACGGGCGCCCTGCGTGGCCGGATCGAGGACGGGGTCGCCGTCTGGCGCGGGGCGCCCTATGCGGCTCCGCCGGTCGGCGATCTGCGCTGGCGACCGCCCCAGCCCGCGTCCGCCTGGGCGGGCGTCCGGGAGGCGGCGGCCTTCAGCCCCGACTGCATGCAGGGCCGCATGCCGACGCTGCCGGGAACGAAGACCGCGCCGCCCGCGCCCCTGTCGGAGGATTGCCTCTATCTGAACGTCTGGCGTCCCGCCGAGGCGACGGCGGACGGGCGACTGCCTGTGCTGGTCTGGATTCACGGCGGCGCCTTCGTCAACGGCGGCTCGTCCTCGCCCGAGACCTGGGGCGACGCCCTGGCCCGACGGGGCCTGGTCGTGGTCACCTTCAACTATCGCCTGGGTCGGCTGGGCTTCTTCGGACATCCCGCCCTGACGGCTGAACATGCCGAGGAGCCCAAGGGCGACTACGGGCTGATGGATCAGATCGCGGCCCTGCGCTGGGTCCGACGCAACATCGCGGCTTTCGGCGGCGATCCCGCCAACATCACCGTCATGGGCGGCTCGGCGGGCGGCATATCGATCAATCTGCTGCTCGGCTCACCGATGGGCGAGGGTCTGTTCGATCGCGCGGCCATCCAGTCGGGCGCCGGGCGCGACTTCCTGGGCCGCGAACGACGGCTGTCGCAGGACCTGGACGGCGCGCTTGCGGCGGAAAGCCTGGGCTTGGCCTTCGCCGCCCGCCTGGGCGTCGAGGACAAGGGCCCAGACGGCCTGGCGGCCCTACGCGGACTTCCGGCCGAGCGGATCACCGGCGACCTGAACATGATGACCCTGGTCGTCGCCGGCGCCCAGGCGCTGTATCCAGGGCCGGTGGTCGACGGGCGGGTGGTGTCGGAGACGCCCGAAGCCATGTACCGCGCCGGGCGCCAGCGCGCCGTGCCGGTGATCATCGGCGCCACCACGGCCGATCTGAGCCTCGAGTTCGCCACCGACAAGGACGCGGCCTTCGTCCGGTTCGGCGACCAGGCCGAGGCGGCCCGGCGTCTGTACGATCCATCGGGTGATCTGCCGGTCGACGGGATCAACCGAGCCATCGGCGCTGATCGCAACATGATTGAGCCTGCGCGCTTCATGGCGCGCGCCTTTGCGGAAAAGGGCGCGCCAGTGTTCGAGTATCGCTTCGGCTATGTGGCGGACGAGAAGCGGGCCGCTTCGCCCTGGGGCGCCGACCATTCGACCGAGGTAGCCTATGTCTTCGACCGGCTGGACGCCGTCTATGACGCCGCAACCTCCCGGGATCGGGCCGTCGCGGCCCGCATGGCGGACTACTGGGTCGCCTTCGCCAGGAACGGCGACCCGAACGGTCCAGGCCGCCCGGCATGGCCGCGTTACGAAGAGGGGACCGACGAACTGCTATCGGTGACGCCGGGCGGCGACTTCGTCGGCGAGGCCGACCCGCTGGAGGCGCGGCTGGATTTCATGCGGGATCGCGCGGACGGTCGCTGAGGCCGCGCGGAAAGGAGGACGGCGATGGTGTCTCGACGCGGATTTCTGGCCCTGTCGGCCGCTGCGACCCTGACCGCGACATCGGGGTCGGCGGCTCCCCTTGCGCCGGCCCCGCTCGACGACCTGGGCGTGCAGTTGTGGATGACCCGCCAGGCCATGGCCGAGGATTTCCCCGGCGCCTTGCGCGCCCTGTCGGCCCTGGGCGTCCGGAAGGTGGAGCTGGCCGGCGCGCCCGACCTGCCGGCGGCGGAACTGAGGCGCGCGTTCGACGACGCCGGCCTGGCCTGCGTCAGCGGTCATCTTCCAATGCTGCAGATGACCGACGCCGAGGCCGAGCGTCGCCTGGCCTATGCGCGCGAGATCGGCATGGCCGCCGTCGCCGCGCCGATGCCGGGTTTCGCGGGCCTGCTGGATCTGGCTGTGGACGAGCGTCTGGGGGCGCTGATGGCGCACACCCCGACGGCGGACGACTGGCGCTGGAACGCCGACCGCCTGAACGTCCTCGGCGAACGCGCCCATGCCGCTGGCCTGACGCTGGCCTATCACAATCACAATGTGGAGTTCGCCGTCGTGGAAGACGGCGGCACGGCCATGGACCTGCTGCTGGCGCGCGTGGATCCGCACCAGGCCCATTTCCAGATCGATGTCGGCAACGCCGTGTTGGGCGGCGCCGATCCGTTCGACCTCCTGGCTCGTCATCCGGGGCGGTTCCGTTCCGCGCACCTGAAGGACTGGCGCGCGCCGCTTCAGTCCACAACCCGCCTGGCGTCGCCGGCGTCCGCGCCCTTCGGCGAAGGCGTGATCGACTGGGCGCGCTGGCGCCGCGCCTCGGCCGAGGCGGGGATCGGCCTGTCCTTCATCGAGCGCGAAAACATGCCGGCCGGCGAGGAGATCGCCGCCGTCGATCAGGCGCTGCGCTATTTCACCGGTCTGGGGGAAGGGCGCCAATGAAACGCGGAGGATGGCGTCGACGACTGGCGATCGGCGCGGGTGCGGCCGGCGCTGCGCTGGCGATCGTTGCGGGCGTGGTGGTTGTCCGCACGCTGGCGATGAAGCCCGAACCGCTGACGCAACGAGCGGCGCCGGCGATGGTGTCGGTCGATATCGATCGGGCGGCGGCCCGACTGGGGCAGGCGATCCGGTTCCAGACCGTATCGCATCAGGACGCGACCGAGAACGACCTGACGCAATGGCGCGCTTTTCACGACTGGATGGCCCGGACCTATCCGGCCTTCCACGCCGCCGCGCACCGAGAGACGGTTGGCGAAGCCGGTCTGATCTGGACCTGGCCGGGCCGAGATCCCGGTCTCTCGCCGATTATTCTGATGGCGCACCAGGATGTCGTGCCGGCTTCGCCGGAAACTCTTGCGGAATGGAAGGCGCCGCCCTTCGCCGGCCGGGTGAGGAACGGAGCGGTTTGGGGGCGCGGCGCAGTCGACGACAAGGGGTCTCTGATCGCTCTCTTGGAGGCTGGCGAGGCGTCGATCCAGGCGGGCCGTCGGCCGGAACGAACGGTCATCATCGTCTCCGGCCACGACGAGGAGACGCGGGGCAGCGGCGCTCGGGCGGCGGCCGAATTACTGAAGGCCCGCGGTGTCCGCGCCTGGTTCGTGCTGGATGAGGGTTCTGCGATCATCGAGGATCATCCGGTGACGCACGGGCCGGCGGCCCTGATCGCCATCGCGGAAAAGGGCTACGTCACCCTGAGGGTCACCGCTCGCGGCGACGGCGGCCATTCATCTGCTCCGCCCCGGCGGACGGCGGTGTCCGTCCTGGCCCAGGCCGTCACCGCGATTGAAGAACGAAGCTGGCCCTTACGCTATGACGGCCCCAGCCGCGATGGACTTCGCGCCCTGGCGCCCCATGCTCCGTTTTCGAGCCGGCTGTTCCTCGCCAATGACTGGTTGTTTGGCGGGTTTTTGGCCAAGCGGATGGCGGCCAATCCGGTCGCGGCCGCCGCGCTGCATACGACCATCGCCCCGACAATGCTCAGCGGCTCGCCTAAGGAGAATGTCCTGCCGGAAACGGCCAGCGTCTGGATCAACTATCGCGTTGCGCCCGGAAGTTCCGTTCAGGCCGTGGTCGAACGTGCGCGGGCGGCGACCAATGGATTGCCGGTGGACGTCGCGGTGGAGGGACTGGGACGCGAACCGTCTCCCGTCTCGTCGCAGGATTCGGATGCTTATCGATATTTGAAGACGGCCCTGGGCGACGAAGCGCCAGCGGTTCCGATCGCTCCGTCATTGATGATCGCCGGATCGGATTCCCGCTATCTTAGTCCCGTCGCGAGCGACATCTATCGGTTCGCTCCCAGCCGGTTTCGGCTGGATGAGCTTGGCATGATCCATGGAGTCAACGAGCACCTGACGTTGGAGAACCTTGAGCGGAACATCCGCTTCTACGCCCGGCTGATGGCGGGCTCTGGGGAGGAGTCGTGAACCCCGACGGTGAGGCTTTCACGCCGGCGTCGGGGCCGTGGCCGTCGCGAGCCTCGTCGACGCGCCGCCGGGGTGGCGGACGCGGAGCGACCCAACATTTTCTGGCTGGTCAGCGAAGACACTAGAATCGTCCCCGTCAGCCATTTACGGCGACCCTCGGTGGAGACAAGTCAGCGACTGACAGCGCCATTTAGAATCTTACAACTCTTCACAACCTTATGGCGATGTTGTAAAGTTTCTCAATGACAAATGACGTGGTTCTTGGAAGTGCGACTCATGGGATGAGCGCTCCGGGCGAAGGCCGAACCGGCAAGCTGTCGGAACGCATATACGATGAGCTGTGCAAGCAGATCGCGAGCGGGGTCTACGCCCCCGACAGCCGACTGCCTGGTGAACATCATCTCGCGAAGACCTTTGACGTCTCCCGGCCGGTCGTTCGGGAAGCGCTGCGGATGTTGCGGGAAGGCGGTCTGATCTATTCCCGCCAAGGCGCCGGGAGCTTTGTCGCCGGGGCGCAGGAAGATCGCGGCCTGACCTTTCGTCCGGCCGAGAACATCGCCGACATCCAGCGCAGCTACGAGTTCCGCGAAACCATCGAGACCAAGGCGGCGGAGCTGGCCGCGCTTCGCCGAAACGACGCGATCCTGGAACAACTCGACGGCCTGGTCCGCCGTCTTCAGCGCGCCACCGCCGGCGGCACGCACAGGGAGGACATCGACTTCGAGCTGCACCTGACCATCGCCAAGGCCTCGAACAACCAGTATTTTCCGACGGTGCTGATGGCGCTGCGCGAACAGATCGCAGCGGGAATGAAGCTGCACGGCATGGCTCTGCTCAGCCCGGCTGGGCGCCTCGAACAGACGACCGACGAACACGAGGGGATCGTGGAGGCGATCCGTCGGCGGGAACCCCAGCGGGCCAGCGACCTCATGCGTCAGCACCTGCGGAATTCCCGTGATCGCCTGTTCGGCGGCGGTCTTTTCGATCTGCGGCTCTGAGGATCAGGCCGCCGCCTCATAGATGCGGCGGATATCCTGTTCGGTGACCTCGCGCGGATTGTTGTCCAGCAGGCGGCGGATGGCGCCGGCTTCGCGCGCCATCGCGGGAAAGTCGGAGGCGGGAACGCCGCGCCTGGACAGTCGGGTCTCGATGCCGATGTCGCGGCAGAAGCCGTCGGCGGCTTGGAACACATCTTCGGCGTCGCCGAGGCCCAGCAGCCGCAGCACCTCTTGGGTCCGCTCCGGCGCCGCCGGCGCGTTGAACGCCAGGACGTGGGCGAAGATGACGGCGTTGGCGGCGCCGTGAGGGATGCCGTGTCGCGTGCTGAGCGGATAGGCCACCGCATGGCCGGCGGTGGTGTTCACCGGCCCCAGGCAGTAGCCGCCGTAGAGGGACGCCAGCGCCATGCCGCCGCGCGCCTCCAGGTCCGATCCATCTTCGACCGCGCGTCTCAGATAGGCCCCGACCAGCCGGATGCCTTCGCGCGCGTAGAGGTCGACGGCCGGATGCGCCTTCACACTGGTGAAAGACTCCACGCAGTGCGCCAAGGCGTCGATCCCGGTCTCGGCGGTCACGGCCTGCGGGACGGTGACCGTCATCAGGGGGTCGAGCACCGCGAGGTCGGCGAGCATCTGGTGGCTCTGAATGGCCAGCTTCGCGTGATTGGCGGAGTCGGTAATCAGGGCCCGAGACCCCGCCTCGCTGCCAGTGCCGGCGGTGGTGGCCACTTGGACCAAGGCCACGGCGCGATCCGGCGTCCGTTCGACGCCGACGACCTCGCGCGCAGACAGACCGGATCGGTGCAGCACCGAAACGACCTTCGCCAGGTCCATCGCGCTGCCGCCGCCGAAGCCGACGATGAGGTCGGGAGCGAACTCATCCGCCAGGGCGACGGTCCGCGCCAGCAGTCTGTCGTCCGGCTCAGCCGCCACATCGCCCGTCACGACGGCGTCGCATGTCAGACCCAGCGCTTCGACGCGACGCGCGTTGAACGGGTCGCAGACCACCAGGGCGCGGCGAGCGCCGATGGCGCGTGCGAACCGGCCCACCTCGGCGGTGGTCCCGACGCCAAGGCGGATCGTTCCCGGCCGCTCGATGGCGATCGGCGTCATGGCCTTCAATCCGTTGTCGCTCATTGGGCGGAAGCCGTCTCCGAGGCTGGGACGCCGCCGGCGAACACGACATCGCTCAGCATTTGGCCGTTCTCGTCCCAGGTCTGGGCCCGGCCTTCCGCCGCCTGTCCGCGCCAGTGGGAGAGGCTGCGCTGCTGTCCATTCGGCCACCAGCGGGTCCAGACGGTCACGCCGTCGTCCTGATGGTCCCGGGTCCAGAGCTTGCGGCTTTCGACGTCATACATCGTCTCCAGACCGGTCTTGCGGCCGAGATGGTAGACGACTTCCCACGAGACCCGGCCATTGGGATGATACCAGGTCTGCGGCCCTTCGAAGACGAGCGCGCCGGTGTCGGCTCGCCCGCCGGACCAGCGTCCGCGAAGGCCGCCGTCCGGCGTGTGTTCCTCGTGGACCTGGACGTCCGAGACTTCGGTCACGTCATTGGCGTCGAGCGCCGCGACATCGACCGCCGCATCGTCCGGCGCGTCGAGCCAGGCCTCATTGAACGACAGGGTGACGGCCGGATGGGTGGCGGAGGTGACCACATGGATCACGCCGTCCGGTCCTTGGGCCGCCGCGACATAGCCGACGGTCGACCCTTCCATCTGTTCGGCGCGCTCGGGGTTCTGGTGCGGATTCGCGCCGGGCAGCGCCCTGAAGCGCCAGGTCGCGCCATCGTCGTCGGAGATGGCGGCGTAGGAGCCCCGCTGATCGGTCGGCTTGACGATGGGCTTGGCCCGCACATGATCGCCCAGCATCAGCAGCCGGCCGCTCTGAAGGCGCAGCACCATCGGTCGCTGGCCCGATCCCAGCGCCGCGAAGGGCAGTTGAGAGCGGGTCCAGGTCTGCCCGCCGTCGGTGGAGGTCGACAGGGGCATGAACCCGTCGATATCCGTATTCTTGCCGCCAAAGCCCAGGAGCCGGCCGTCCTCGGCTTCCACGAAGCTGGTGTGCCGGCCGAAGGTGCGGCCGCCGGTGTCGTACCAGGTGCTGCCGTCGTCCTCGCTGGCCCAGAGCAGGGACAGGTTGTTGCCGGCCTCAGTGATCACCTCCTGCGATCCCGCGTCGCTGGCCAGCAGCAGCCGGCCTCGGCTGTCGCGGAAGGCGGTATTGATCGGTTGGCGATTGTGGGGGCCCGGACGAGTGACCTTCGGATAGGTGATCGCGGACCAGGTGGCGCCGTTGTCGGCGCTGGTCATGAACTGGAAGGGAAAGCCGCCTTGGCCGGATTCCTGGCCCTCCATGTAGGGCGAACCCCAGAAGAACCAGGTCTTGTCCCCGTCCGCCATCAACAGCGAGGCGTGGTCGTTGACGCCGACGATGTCGACAAAGGGCGCCGGCGGATCCCATTCGTCGGCGCCGTGGCGTAGCCGCGTGGCGATCATCGTGCCGCCGGCCTCATATTCCCGATAGGTCGAATATTCGACGACCAGCACGTCGCCGTTCGGCATCACCGTGATGGCCGGGCTATGATGATGGTCGCGGAAGGAAGCGTCCCAGCCGGCCTGGTCGATCGCCGCGCCTTCGGTGTCGTCGGGCGGCGTCGGCAGGTGCAGGCGGCGCCGGAAATATGGCTTCGAAGGGTCGGGCCCCATGCGGGCGGTGGTCAAGTCCTGGCGCACGCCGACTTCGTGCATGGGGGGCGTGACCGGCAAGGCGTTCGGCGCGGGGGCCGGCCCTTCCACCAGCCGCAGGCCAATGGAGTGGAAGCCGCCGCCGCCTTCCGCGCCGGGATACGGCGCCAGGGTGGACGGGAAGGCCAGCCGCGCCTCGGGACGGCCGTAGTCGATTTCCACCTCGGGGTCGGTCTGGGCGCGGGAGGGATTGAAGCCGACCCGTCCGCCGCGGGCGACCCGCAGGGCGCCGCTGGCCGCCCCGGTGGGATCGGTCGCGGCCTCCGGCGCGTAGGGACCGAACAGATCGGCGGTCCATTCCTTCGGGCCGGACTCCAGGCCCTTGATCGCCGCGTACTGGGCGGGGTTCTGTTCGGCGAGACGGGCGACATACTCCCACTCGGCTTCGGTCGGCAGGCGGAACTGACGCCCGGTGCGTTCCGACAGCCAGGCCGCATAGGCGTTCGCGTCGTTCCAGCTGATGCCGGCGACATAGGGGGCCTGATCGGCCGTCACCGGCGTATCGGGACGGAATTGCCGCCATTCCTCCAGGGTCACCTCGGTCGCGCCGATCCTGAAGGGGCGGGTGATCGTGACGGGATGCGCTGGCCGTTCATTGAACCAGTCCCGCGAAGCCTCCGGGGACGCGCCCATGACGAAGCGCCCGGCCGGGATCTCGATCATCTCGGCCTGCGCCATCACAGAACCGGCCGCGGCCAGCATCGCCAGAGTCAGGCCGGTGGTCAGTCCTAGATGTCGCCGGGGCATGATGTCTTCCTCTCTGATGTCGTTGTGCGGTCAGGCCAGGCCGATCTCGGCCATGGCCTGCCGCATCTGCGTCGTCTGGACGGCGTCGAGCGGTCGCAGGGGCGGGCGGACGCATCCCCAATCGGGATCGCCCGTGCGCTCGGCCATCGCGGCCTTGAGGGCGGGAATCTGGGGCCAACGTTGGAACAGGGTGCGGATTTGGGCGATGTCCCGCTCAAGCGCCGCCGTTTCGGCCGCCGTGGCTCCCGCGTCGATTCTCACGAACAGATCGGCCAAGCGGGAAGCGATCAGATTGGATGTCGCCGTGATGCACCCGGCGCCGCCGGCCCGCAGCAGCGGCCCCAGCAGGTGATCGGCCCCGGCCATGACGGAGAGGTCGGGAAAACGGGCGAGCAGCGCTTCCATATGGGCCAGGTCGCCGCTGGAATCCTTCACGCCCGCGATCACCGCGCCGAAGCGCGCGCGGAGACGGGCGATGAGCTCGAACCCGATCGGGACGCCGGTCATTTGCGGGATGTGGTAAAGGACGATCCGCACATCGGGCGCGGCCGTGGCCTCGATCACGCGACTGAAATGGTCGAGCAGGCCGGCTTCGTCGGGGTCCTTGTAATAGAAGGGCGGCAGCAGCAGGACGGTGCGGACGCCGAGCGACAGGGCGTGCCGGGTCAGGTCGATCGTTTCCGTGATCGAGCAGACCCCCGTGCCCGGCGCGAGCCGCTCGGCCGGCACGCCGGCGGCGACCAGCGCTTCGAGCAGCGCCATCCGCTCGCGACCAGCGAGGCTGTTCGCCTCGCCCGTGGTGCCCAGCAAGGCCACGCCGGCGCATCCCTGATCCAGCAGATGGCGGCAATGCGCCGCCATGCGGCCTTCGTCGACCGAACCGTCAGGCCCGATCGCCGTGAAGGCGGCGCTGAAGACGCCGCGTAGAGGATTCACCTCATCGATCATGCCGCGGCGCCTTCCATCGTCCCGCGGGGAGCATCGGCGAGCTTGGCTCCGTAGGCCAGCGCAGCAAGCATGTTGACGTGGGAGGCGCGCCCCGTACCCGCGATGTCGAAGGCGGTGCCGTGATCCACCGACGCGCGGTCGATCGGCAGGCCGAGGGAGACGTTCACTGTCGTGTCGAACGCGATCAGCTTGGTCGGAATGTGGCCTTGATCGTGGTACTGAGCCACCACTAGGTCGAATTCGCCGCGCGAGGCGCGATAGAACACCGTGTCGGGCGAGATCGGTCCCGAGACCTCGACGCCTTCGGCGCGGGCGGCGACGACTGCGGGCGCGATGAACGCCTCGTCCTCCGTTCCGAAGAGGCCGTGCTCTCCGCAGTGCGGGTTGAGACCGGCCACGGCGATCCGCGGCCGCGACAGGCCGATGCGCTTCAGATGCGCATGGCCCGCCCGAATGGTGTCCAGGACCCGTTCGGTGCGGACGCCGGCGATCGCATCGGTCAGCGAGACATGGGTCGAGACGTGGATGGTCGACAGGGCGTCCGAGGCCAGCAGCATGAATGAGGATGGCGCTCCGGTCAGGTGCGCCAGCATCCCGGTGTGGCCGTCGTAGCGATGTCCCGCGGCGTTCAGCGCCTCCTTGTTGATCGGCGCGGTGACGATGCAGCCGCCGTCTCTTGAGACACGCTCCACCGCCCGGACGATGTAGCGGTAGGCCGCGTCGCCGGCGGCGGGGCTGAGCACGCCGAAGTCGGGCAGGGGGCCGTCCAGCGGCACGTCGTCGATCCGGACCTCGCCCGCCGCGGATCCAAAGGCGATGTCTGTTCCCGCTGCATGTGTCGCACGGTCCATGACGGCGTGCGAGCCGACCACGACGATCCTCTCCCGCTCACGCGACGAGAGCGCCGCCAGCGCCTTGCACGTGATCTCCGGCCCTACGCCCGCAGGGTCTCCGACGGTGATCACGATAGATCTCTCAAACGCCATTCGGCCGCCGCTCCCGCAACTTTCGGCGCCCCCTCAGGCTGGCCGACTATACACCCTTATCCCATTTGTAATTTCATGATGTCAACACCGGCGCGTGGCTGAGCCAAAAGGTGCCCCGGGGCCGACGTGTAAAATTATATTAGAATAATCAATCATATAGATGGGTGTATAGCTTTATTCTCGGCCTATGCCTTTGACAGCTGGTCGTTAACATGTGAATAGGTTGTGAAAGCGACCGATCGGAAAAGGCGGCGCAATGGGGGAAATGTTGTCTGTTTCGCTTGTCATAGTCGCAGACGATCTCACGGGGGCGCTCGACAGCGTCGAGCCGTTCGCGACAGCGGGATTGCCATCGGTCGCGGCGGTTTCGATCGAGAGCGCTCCGAAGGCCCTGGCCTCCGGCGCGCGTGTGGTCGCGATCAACACCGAAAGCCGCGACGTCTCCGAGGGTGAAGCGCGTCGCCGCATCGAAGCCGCGTGGCGAGCGGCGGCGCCCCATTCGCCGGAAGGGGTCTTCAAGAAGATCGATTCCCGGATGAAAGGTCATGTCGCCGTGGAGACGGGCGCCTTGGCCCGCGCTTCCGGGCGCAGCCGCGTCGTGATCTGCCCCGCCGCGCCGGATGTGGGCCGCCATGTGGAGGCCGGAAGGCTCTTCGGCCAAGGCGTTGAAAGGCCGATGGCGGTGGCTGATCATTTCGTTGATCTGCGCATGGCGGCGACCATTGTGGCGGACTCAGGCGGGTTGTCGCTCCGAGACCATGCCGACCAGGTTCGGCGATCGCCGGGCGTGATCCTGCCCGTGGGCGCTCGAGGTCTGGCCCAGGCGCTGGCGGACTCGTTCGCCGCCGAAGCGACCGCTGACAAGCGGGAGCCGCTCAACCTCTCGGCGCCACTCTTGATCGTTGTGGGATCGCGGGATCCGGTCACGGAGACTCAGGTCCGTCGCCTATGCCGCGATCTGCCCCAGGTTCATGGGATCGAGGCGATGGACGGCCACGTCGATCCGGACGTCCTGGCTGTCTCGGCCCCCGCCGCCTTGCTGCGCGCTGTGTCCGGCGATGGCCAACAGCCGGCACGCATGGTGGCCGACAGGCTCGCCGACGCCGCGGCCGATTATGTCCGCCGTCATGGCGTCCGGACCCTCCTGTGCAGCGGCGGAGAGACGTTGACGGCGGTCGCGCATAGGCTGGGTGTCGATTGGCTGACTCCTCTCGGCGCGGCGGCCCCCGGCATTCCGGTCAGTCTTGGTGAGACGCCGGAGGGCCGCTTCACGATGATCAGCAAGTCCGGCGGTTTCGGCGACCCCGACGCTCTGGTCGGAATCGTGGCTCGCATGGTTCCGGCTGCAGCCGGCGCCTCGATGATGGAGGTCTCCGCATGACCGAACTGCGCGCCCAACCCGCCGAACAGGTCGCCCGCCCCGGACCTGTCGAGTCGAGCCTGCCGCAGGGCGTGCCGACCGGCGTGATGGGCTATCTGCGCAGCATGGGACCCGGCCTGGTGCTGGCCATGACCTTCCTGGGCACGGGCGACCTCGTCAGCTCCACCGTCTCCGGCGCCAACTACGGCTATGCGCTGATGTGGACGCTGATCGTGGCCCTCGGCGCGCGATTCTTCATGATCTCGGCCATCGCCAAGTACAAGTTGCAGAACAGGTTCGGCGACCAGTCCGTGCTGGCGGGCTACAGACGGCTCTGGCGCAGGTTCCCGCTGTTCTTCGCCATCGCCATGCTGATCTACGGCATGATCGTGCAGGCGGCGTTCCTGCGGGCCGGGACAGTCGGTCTCTACGAGTTGTTCGGCCGAGCTGGCGGCGAGTGGGGACATTTCGCCTGGGGATGCGCCATCGTGCTTGCCACGTCGCTGGCGCTCACGCGGGGCAGCGCCTTCGCCTTTCTGGAATGGAGCGCAAAGATCGCTTCGGTCGTGATCGTGGGCTCATTCCTCTACGCCCTGGTCCGAGTGGGGCATGTCGACTGGCCGGCTCTGGCCCGGGGAATGACCTTCGAGGTGCCGGCAGACAACGGCCCGTTCGACGCTCTGTTCATCGCCGTGGCGACCATCGGCACGATCGGCGGGTCGGCGGCCAACCTGCTCTATCCCTATTTCATGGCCGAGCGGGGGTGGAACAAGCCCCAGCACCGCGCCGTGCAGACTTTCGACCTGCTCTCGGGCATCCTCCCCCTACTGCTGATCAACCTGCTGATCTGGATCGTGGCGGCCGAGACCATCCGCGGCACGGGGATCACCGTGTCGAACGAGGCGGGGCTGGCGAAGATGATGACGCTGGCGGTCGGGCCTTTCGGACCGTCGCTGCTGTGGATCGCCTTCGCCCTGAAGGCCTTCACCAGCTTCCCCGCCCAGGCGCACGGCTTCGCGCGGCTGATGTTCGACGGCCTGCACCTGGGAACCTCGCGTGGCGAACGCGTCGAGGGCGCGGCGCGCGATCCCTGGTTCAACCGCGTGATGGTCGCCTTCTTCATCATCGCGCCCCTGGTGATCACCGTCCCCGGCGCCCCCGACCTGGTGCACATCAGCGTCTTCGGGACCAGCGTGGTGACCGCGCTCACCCTGCCGCCGATCCTCATCGGCGTGCTGGTCCTGACATCCAGCCGCCGGTTCATGTTGCCGCAGCATGTCAACCGATGGTGGGAGGTGCTCATCCTGACGGTGATCGCCGCGATCGGCATCTGGTCCCTCTACGCCATCCTCACAAATCTCGCAGGAGCGATCGCCCGCGCGTCGGGATAGGCCCAGCCACGCTGCAATCAGGTGATTCAAGCCGGCCGATATTAGGCCGGGACGGAAAACTCACGCAAAAACAGGGAGGTTATCAGTCATGAAGCGTAGAAATATCAAGGGCGGCTTGAGCCGAGCGGCTCTGTTGAGCACGGCGGCGTCCTGCCTGTTCTGGGCCGGCGGCGCAGCAGCGCAGACGGATCAGAACGTGATTGCGCAGACGACGGAGCCGGAGGTTTCGGAGGTCCAGGAGATCGTCGTCACCGGTTTCCGCTCGAGTCTTGAACGGGCCATTCAGATCAAGCGCCAGAGCACCGGCGCGGTCGATTCCATCGTCGCCGAGGACATCGCCAAGTTTCCCGACAACAATCTGGCCGAAGCCATCCAGCGCGTGCCGGGCGTCTCGATCGCCCGCAACGCCGGCGAGGGCAAGAGCATTTCCGTGCGGGGTCTGAGCGAGGAGTTCACGCGCGTCCGCATCAACGGCATGGAGGCCCAGGCGGTCACCGCCGCCACCGCCGGTGGCGTGAATCGCGGTCGCGGCTTCGACTTCAACGTGTTCGCCTCCGAGCTGTTCAGCCGCATCGACGTGCGCAAGACGGCGTCGGCCGAGGTCGAGGAAGGGTCGCTGGGCGCGACGGTCGACCTGCATACCGGCCGTCCCTTCGACTTCCCCGGCTTCACCGTCGCCGGCTCGGTCAAGGCCAGCTACAACGACCTGTCGCAGGATCAGGATCCGCGCGCCGCCCTGCTGATCAGCAACCGCTTCGCCAACGACACCCTCGGCTTCCTGGTTTCGGCGGCCTATTCGGAGCGCGGCGTGGTCCAGATGGGCGGCAGCACCAGCCAGTTCCAGGAAGGCGGGGCGGACGGCGGCTTCTGCAACCCCGCCGTCAACCCCGTGCTGTGCGCCGGAACCGACCCGGACGCCTACGCCCTGGCCAGCCAGGACACCACGCGATATCCGCGCTTCCTGACCTATCAGAACTACGAGATGCAGACCGAGCGACTGGGCCTCACGGGTTCGCTCCAGTGGCGTCCGGATGACAACACCGAAGCGGTGCTGGACGTCCTATATTCGCGCTTCGACGGCCGGCGCGACAGTCGCCAGATCTCGTCGATCGGTTTCAGTCGCAACGCATCGAACGGCGGCAAGCCCGAGATCGTGGTCCGTGACCTTGAGGTCGATGAGAACGGCACCGTCGTCTACGGCCTGTTCGACAATGTCGACCTGCGCTCTGAGAACTATCTCGAGGAGTTCAGCACCGACTTCTATCAGGCGACCCTGAACCTGTCGCACCGGTTCAACGATCGCTTCTCGGTGAGCGGATTGATCGGCTACACTGAAAGCAAGTTCGACCAGCCGCTCGCCTATACGACCCAGATGGATCGGATCAACAGCGACGGTTATTCCTACGATCTGAGCGGCGACCCCTTGTTGCCTTCAATCTCCTACGGCTTCGACGTCGCCGATCCGGAGAGCTGGTACATCGGTCCGCGCGTCACCGTGCCGGGCGGGGTGGGGTCCACGGGGCCCGAGATCCGGCTCGCCACCAACGAAAACATCAACCGCTTCCAGGTCGCCCAGATCGATCCGGAACTGAAGATCAACGAGAACCTGACCCTGAAGGCCGGGCTGAGCTATCGCGTCGCCGACTTCATCGCGCGCGGGCGCCGTCCGGAATCGTCCTCGGATCTTCCACCGCTGCCCGATGGCGTGACGATGGCGGACGTGACCGAAACCTTCTGCGGCCTGGACGGCCTGGACCTGCCCCAGGGCACGCCCAGCTGCTGGGCCAGTCCCAACCGGGACGCGATCGCCGAAATCTATGACGTGTTCAGCAATACCGGTCGCTTCGAACTGTCGGACGATTTCGCCTCGGCCCGGGGCGAGAACCGCAGCGTCAGCGAGGAGACGGCGGGCCTTTACGTCCAGGCCGACTTCAACCTTGATCTCTTCGGCGTGCCGACGCGTGGGGATGTCGGCCTGCGCTATGTCAAGACCGATCAGGAATCGGTGTTCTATTCGACCGTCCCGCCCGAGGTCGACGCCAGTGGTTTCCTTCTCACCACGGTCAAGCGCAACTATGACGATGTCCTGCCGTCGTTGAATCTCGTGTTCGAACCCCAGCAAGACGTGCTGTTGCGCTTCTCGGCCGCCGACGTGGTGTCGCGCCCGCCGCTATCCAGCCTGGCCTCGGCCACTTCGATCAGCGTGGCGGGCGGCAATCGATCGGTTTCGACGGGCAATCCGTTCCTTGAGCCCTACAAGGCCCGGACCTTCGACGCCTCGGTCGAATGGTATCGTGGTCGCGGCTCGATCCTGTCGGCGGCGGTGTTCTACAAGGATATCAGCACCTATGTGCAGAACCTGACGATCGTGGCGCCCTATTCGTCGACCGGTCTGCCAGAGTCCCTGCTGCAGGGAACGGATGCCAGCCCGAGCGACGACTTCTCGATCTCCAATGTCGTCAATACGCCGGGGGGCGAACTGAAGGGCTTCGAGCTCAACTACCAGCAGCAACTGAGCTTCCTGCCGGGGCTGCTGAGCGATCTTGGTCTCATCGCCAACTACACCCATGTCGAAAGCCAGATCGATTACGTTCTCAGCACCACCGCCGGCTCGGCCACGGTCAAGCGCGACCTGCTGAACCTGTCGCCCAACGCCTACAACGTCACGCTCTACTATGAACGGGGGCCGCTCCAGGCCCGGGCGTCGGTCGCCTATCGCGACAAGTTCCTGACCGCGGTGCCCGCCAAGTACAATGTGGATGTCGCCGGCAAGACGGCGACCACCTTCGTCGACGCTTCCGCCTCCTACCAGATCACCCCGAGCATCGCGCTGAGCGTCGAGGGGCTGAACCTGACGGATGAGCGGGACATCTACTACACCGACTCGACGGCGGAACGCCTGACCGAAGGCTTCCTGAGCGGGCGTCAGTTCATTGTCGGGCTGCGCTTCAACTTCTGACGGCTCCTTCCTGGACGGCGGCGACCGCGGACGCCGCCGTCATTTTTTTGAGCGTCCTCAAGTTAACTGCCTCGGCTCACCGCCGCCGGGAAGCGGTGACGATTGAACGAGAGTGGCTTCATGAAAATCGTTCCCGGTCAGCCATTTACGGCAGCCCTCAGTGGCGCCAAATTAGCGTTAGACTGACTACGCCCGGCGAACCCCAGGCGACGGCCACTGCCCAAGGTGCGGTCAGCTTAACCGCTTCGAGATGAGGCGTACCCAACCCAGGGCGAATTAGACGACCGCCGCCGCCCGGCGGCGTCCGCCTCTGCGCGGAAGCCAAGCTAGCGTTAGATCGACAGCACCCTGGCGGGGCCAGGTCATGCCTTGTCGGCAGCGCCGTGGTCGCCATCCCGGTGTTTGGACGTAGCGGAGTTCCGAAGTTGCATCATCGTCGCGAGTTCCTCGACGGCGTGCGCCATTGCAATTCGCTTGTGTGACGGCAGACGGTCGAAACTCGACAGAAATCCGTCACCCAGAAGACCCGGAGAACTGGTCAGCGCCTGACGCCCCGCATCCGTCAGCCTAACGTGGACAACGCGGCGATCGATCGTAGAGCGATAGCGAACGGCCAGCCCCTTGGCCTCCAACTTGTCCAGCACCGCGACCACCGTGGGCGCGGACATGGAGACGTCGCGCGATATGGCGCTGGTGCTGACTTCACCCAGGCTGCGGACAGATTGCAGCACCAGCAGTTGGGGCAGGGTCAGGCCGGTGAGCTGGGCGATTTCGCGCGACCTGAGGTCGATAGCCTGGGCAATACGCCTGACCGATCGGACCAGAGAGGTCGTCGGATCGTTCGGCGTGTCGGGGGCGAACTGGGTGGAAATATCGCTCATCGGGTTGAACTCTTTCGTACACTAACCATTTGTACGCGCTGCTTCCACAATTCAAGGATGACCCATGTGCGGTCTTAGCGGCGAGATCAATTTCGACGGCCGGCCGGCCGACGCCGGCGCCGTGCAGCGCATGACGGATGCGCTCTCGCCTCGTGGACCGGACGGGTCCGGAATCGTGATGCGCGGTCCGGTGGGCCTGGGTCACCGGCGGCTGAAGATCATCGACCTGTCGGAAAAGGCGCAGCAGCCGATGGTGGACGCCGATCTGGGCGTGACCCTGGCGTTCAACGGCTGCATCTACAACTATCCCGAACTGCGCGAAGAGCTGAAGGGGATGGGTTTCCGCTTCTTCTCGCACGGCGACACCGAGGTCATCATCAAGGCCTGGAAGGCCTGGGGCGAGGCCTGCGTCGAGCGGTTCAAGGGCATGTTCGCCTTCGTCCTGCACGAACGCGACACCGGCCGCACCGTGATCGCGCGAGACCGGTTCGGCATCAAGCCGCTGTATCTGGCCGAGCAGGGCAAGCGCCTGCGCTTCGCTTCGACCTTGCCGGCCCTGCTGGCGGCGGGCGACGTGGACAAGACGATCGATCCGGTCGGCCTGCACCACTACATGACCTTCCACGCGGTGGTGCCGCCGCCGCACACCATCCTGAAGGGCGTGAAGAAGTTCCCGCCGGCGACGATCCGCGTGATCGAGGCGGACGGGACGGCCAAGGACCGCCTATACTGGCAGCCCGACATGACCCGTCACGCCGAGGATGCGTCGCTGAGCGCCGAGGATTGGCGTGATCGGGTGCTGGACAGCCTGCGCCAGGCGGTGAAGCGGCGCATGGTCGCGGACGTGCCGGTCGGCGTGCTGCTGTCGGGCGGGGTGGACTCCAGCCTGATCGTCGGCCTGCTGGCGGAATTGGGTCAGAAGGACCTGATGACCTTCTCCGTCGGCTTCGAGGAGGCCAACGGCGAGAAGGGGGACGAGTTCGTCTATTCCGACCTGATCGCCAAACATTATGGGACCAAACACCATCAGATCTTCGTCCCTCACCAGCGCCTGATGAAGGCGCTGCCGGGGACTATCGGCGCCATGTCGGAGCCGATGGTGAGCTACGACAATGTCGGCTTTTATCTGCTGAGCCAGGAAGTCTCGAAACACATCAAGGTGGTGCAGTCGGGCCAGGGCGCCGACGAGGTGTTCGCCGGTTATCACTGGTACCCGCCGATGCTGGACGCGACCGATCCAGTCGAGACCTACGCCAAGGCCTTCTTCGACCGCAGCCACGAAACGCTGAAGACCCAGCTGAACGGCGCCTACATGGCCGACACCGACGTCAGCCGCGCCCTGGTCGAGGCCCATTTCGCACAGGGCCGGGCCGCCACGCCGGTCGACCAGGCGCTTCGCCTGGACAGCCAGGTGATGCTGGTCGACGACCCGGTGAAACGGGTCGACAACATGACCATGGCCTGGGGGCTGGAGGCGCGCGTGCCCTTCCTGGACCACGAACTGGTCGAACTGGCCGGCCGCATTCCGCCCGAATACAAGCTGGCCCAGGGCGGCAAGGGGGTGCTGAAGGAGGCCGCGCGTCTGGTCATCCCATCCGAGGTCATCGACCGAAAGAAGGGCTACTTCCCCGTGCCGGCGCTGAAATACATCCAGGGGCCGTATCTGGAGATGGTGCGGGAAGCTCTGACCAATCAGGCGGCGCGCGATCGCGGGCTGTTCAAGAAGGACTATCTGGACACGCTGTTCGCCAACCCGACCGAGCACATCACCCCCCTGCGCGGGTCGGAGTTGTGGCAGGTCGCCGTTCTCGAGATGTGGATGCAGCACCATGGCGTCTGACGCTCGCCCCGCCCGCGCCAAGGCGCACCGGCTGAAGCGACTGCGCCACGAGGGTCTGAAACCGCCGGTTCAGGCAGGCGAGGGGCCGACCCCGAACGCCATCCTGGACTGCGGCTGGGGCCGGCTGCTGTTCGCCCAGACCTTCGAGACGGCGGAGCCGCTGATAGAGGCCTTGCGCGCGGAAGGGCCGGAGCGGCGTGACATCGCCTTCTACGTCCGCAACCCGCATGTCCTGCTGGCGTCCGCCCCGCAGGAGGTGTTCCTGGATCCGTCCCACACCTATCGGCTGGACTTGGCCACTTATCGCGCCAGTCGTCGCCAATCGCGCGGGTTCACCGTGCGGCGCCTGACGTCCGAGATGGATGCAGGGGCGGTGAACGACATCTACGCCAAGCGAAAGATGGTGCAGGTTCCGCCGGATTTCTTCTGGTCGCGGCGCGACGACAGGACGATCACCTATTTCGTGGCCGAGGACATGGCGACAGGCGCGGTGATCGGCACGGTGACGGGCGTGAATCATGTTCGCGCGTTCGCGGACCCGGAATGCGGCTCGTCCCTGTGGTGCCTGGCGGTCGATCCGCAGGCGACCCAACCCGGGATCGGGGAAGCCCTGGTGCGTCGGTTGGCCGAACACTTCAAGACGCAAGGCCTGGCCTACATGGACCTGTCGGTCCTTCACGACAACGACCAGGCCATCGCCCTTTACGAGAAGCTGGGCTTCCGCCGCGTCCACTTCTTCGGGGTCAAGCGCAAGAACCCGATCAACGAGGCCCTGTTCGTCGGCCCCAGCGACGACCACGACCTGAACCCTTACGCCCGTATCATCGTGGATGAAGCGCGCCGGCGGGGAATCCATACGGAAATCCTGGATGCGGAAGGCGGACTGTTCCGCCTGAATTGGGGCGGGCGGTCGGTGAAGTGCCGCGAGAGCTTGTCGGAACTGACTTCCGCCGTGGCGCTCAGCATCTGCGACGACAAGCGCATGACGCGCCGGATTGTCGAGGCTGCGGGGGTGCGCGTGCCCGAGCGCATCGATCCCGACAATCCGTCCGCCATCGATGCGGCGCTAGAGAGGTTCGGCAGCCTGGTCGTCAAGCCGGCGAGGGGCGAGCAGGGCCAGGGCGTCGCCGTCGGCCTGACCACGATGAGCGAGGTCCAGACCGCCCTGACCCGCGCGCGCCGCATCTGTTCCGAGGTGCTGATCGAGGAACAGGTCCAGGGCGAGGACCTGCGCCTGGTGGTGATCGACTACAAGGTCGTCGCCTGCGCTCTTCGCCGTCCGCCGCGCGTCATCGGCGACGGCCGTTCGACCCTTCGTGCCCTGATCGAGCACCAGAGCCGGCGCCGGTCCGCCGCCACGGGCGGGGAATCCGCCATCCCGATCGACGCCGAGACGGAACGCACCCTGGCCGAGGCCGGCTATCGTCTGGACGACGTGGCGCCGGACGGCCAGGAGATTCTGGTGCGCAAGGCCGCCAACCTGCACCTGGGCGGCACCATCCACGACGTGACGGCGGACGTGCATCCCGCATTGATCCGCGCCGCTGTGGCCGCCGCGCGCGCCATCGATATTCCGGTGACCGGAATCGACCTGATGGTGACGTCGCCCCGCGAGCCCGACTACGCCTTCATCGAGGCGAACGAGCGCCCCGGTCTGGCCAACCACGAACCCCAGCCGACGGCAGAGCGTTTCATCGACCTGCTGTTCCCGCTGTCCGCGCCGACCTCGGCGCGGACCGCCCCGAGACCCGAAGCCTGAAGGAGCCCCCTTGGCCCATCCCGCGATCGACCTCGACTATCTGAAGTCCCGCCTGGCCGAGTTGCTGAACACGCCCAGCCCAACAGGATACACCGACGAGGCCGTCTGGCTGCTGTGCCGAGAGCTGGAGCGTATGGGCGTCGAGTACGAACTGACCCGGCGCGGCGCCATTCGTGCACGCTTGCCCGGCCGGTCGCCGAAGCCGGCCCGCGCCTTCGTGGCCCACGTCGATACGCTGGGCGCGCAGGTCAAGGCGGTCAAGGACAACGGTCGGCTTGAGCTTGTCCCTATCGGCCATTGGTCGTCGCGCTTCGCCGAGGGAGCGCGCGCGACGATCTTCTCGGACGGCGGCTCCTATCGCGGGACGATCCTGCCTCTGAAGGCGTCGGGTCACACCTTCAACGAAGAGGTGGACGCCCAGCCCGTGAACTGGCGTCAGGTCGAGCTGCGCATCGACGCTGTGACCCACGGTCGTGGCGACACCCTGGCCTTGGGCGTGGATGTCGGCGACATCGTCGCCATCGATCCCCAGCCTGAATTTATCGACACCGGCTTCATCGTTTCGCGCCATCTGGACGACAAGGCGGGCGTGGCCACCCTGCTGGCCGCGCTGGAGTGCATGATCCGGGAGGAACGTACGCCGACGGTCGACACCTGGTGGCTGTTCACCATCGCCGAAGAGGTGGGGCTGGGCGCCTCGTCCGTTCTGATCCCCGATGTGGCGGCCATGGTCACGGTCGACAACGGCACGACGGCCCCGGGCCAGAATTCATCCGAATTCGGCGTCACCATCGCCATGGCGGACCAGACCGGCCCGTTCGACTGGCACCTGTCGCGCAAGTTGGTCCAGTTGGCTCGGCGGCGCGAGATCCCCCATCAGAAGGACGTGTTCCGCTACTACCGCTCGGATTCGGCCTCGGCGCTGGAGGCGGGCGCCGATATCCGCACAGCCCTGGTGACTTTCGGTATCGACGCCAGTCATGGCTACGAACGCATCCATGAAAGCGCCCTGATCGATTTGGCGCGTCTGCTGGTCGCCTACGCCGAAAGCGAGGTCGAGATTGAGCGCGACGCCCGCTCGCTGAGCGGAACGAAGGGCTTCACCCATCAGCCCGTTGATGAAGGACAAGACCAGGGAGGGCCGTGAGCTTTACCAACTGAAGCCAGCGGGCTTGAACAACAGGGGCTTCATTGAAAGCGATTTCCGATCGGTCTGTTAGGCGGCCTGAAGTGGAGACAAGTCAGCGTTGGACCGACTGCCCGCTGACAGCACTTGGGCCGCTAGTGTCCCTGCGTCGCTCTCTATGAGCCGCACGATTCTCGGACGATCAGCTCGGTCGGAAGCACCCCGCGACCCCTGAACAGCTTGGGATCAAGAAGGCTGGCGACCAATAACCTGCCTGCCTCGGCCGTGTCCTGCCGGATGGTCGTCAGGGTGGGGGTGCTCAGGCGCGCCAACAACATGTCATCATAGCCGACGACGGAAACGTCTTCCGGCACCGAAAGACCGGCGCGCCGGATAGCCTTGATCGCGCCCAGCGCCATTAGGTCGCTGGTGGCGAACACGCCGTCGAACGCCACGCCGCGATCGAGCAGTTGCGTAACGGCTGTTTCGGCCGACTCCAGTTCAAACTCGACCTGCACCATCAATCGATCGTCGACATCAAGTCCGGCCGCCGCGAGCGCCTCGACATATCCGCGCCGACGCTGCCCGGCTTCTGGATCCGATCCGCCGAGGAACAGGATGCGCTTTCGACCGCCTCTTGCGATGTGCGAAGTCGCGCGACGCCCCCCCAGAACGTTGTCCGAACCCACCGACCGGTATCTCTGTCCCGGCATATGGGCGCCCCAGACGACGAAGCGCGCCTTCGTGTCGGCAAGCTCATTGAACGCATGGTGCAGCGCCGCCTGCCCGAGGAATATGACCCCGCTTGCAGGACCCGTGCTGGTCGCCTGCCTGACGTCGTCCAGCGTCGCCGCCGCGATGTGGCTGACGGTGAAGTCGCAATCCCGCGCCCGTGCGGCCTCTCCGATGCTGGCGAGAAGCTCCAGAAAGAACGGGTGGGAGAGCGGCAGAGGGCGGCCCCGATTGAAGGGGGTGACGATCGAGATCGACCCTCCAACCCCCGCTGGAGCCCGAGGCATCGTCGATTTGAAGGCGTAGTTGTATTCGCGCGCCAGAGCCCAGACGCGCTGTTTCGTCGCGATGCTGATGAGCTTGTGGTCGTTCAGCGCGCGAGACACCGTCGAGGCCGAGACGCCGGCAAGTCTGGCGAGATCGTCCAGAGTTGTTTTGCTGTTGCTACGCCCGCTCATCGGAACCAACCTACACGGCGCGGCAGGATGATGACAGCCCGCCTCGAGAGGCTCAGGGGGCGCAGGCTGGTGGCCAACCAAGACCAGGATCGATCGGACTTCGCCCTGTCGCACATGGCGAACGCCAGCGTCGGGCTGTTCGGCGTGCAGGTCGTCTGGGGCCTTCAGAGCGTCGCGACAAGCCGTGTCTTCCAGTCCCTCGGCGCCGAGATGGCGGACTTGCCGCTGCTGTGGATCGCTGCGCCCCTGACGGGTCTCCTGGTGCATCCGCTCGTCGGTTGGCTGAGCGACAGAACCCGGAGCCCTTGGGGGCGCCGCCGGCCCTACATCGCGGGCGGCGCGGTCTTGACCGCAGCGTCGATGGTGCTGATGGGCGGCGCGAACAGCCTTCCCATCGCCGTGACCGCCCTGTGGCTGCTGACGCTCTCCGTCAATGTCGCGATGCAGCCGATGCGGTCCCTGATCGCCGACATCGCTCCCAAGGACCAGTTGAACCGAGCCTACGCCGTCCAGGTTCTGTTCATTGGCGCCGGGGCCGTTTTCGCCTCCTGTCTTCCATGGATGTTGGCCCGACTGGCGGTGATCGACGTCCAGCCTTCAAGCGCCGTGACGAGCTGGAGGCAGGCCTTCCTGATCGGCGCCGTCGCCTTTCTCGTTACGGTCGGCTGGACCCTTATCAGAACACGGGAGCCGCGCGACGCCGGCGAGCGCGCCGTTGTGGCGACGCCGATTGTCGCCCACCGGCTGCGGCCCGCTCTCTGGCTGGCGATCGGCGTCGCCGTTGCGGTGGGCGCCGCCCTCCTGAATGTTCGACGTGAGGTCTATCTTCTGGCCGGCATCCTGGTCCTGTACGGGATGCTGGAGATCGTTGTCCTTATCCGAAGGCGCAACATGCCGTCGCGGCCGATTACGGGGCTGCTTGAGATCGTCCAGTGTATCGCCGCCCTGCCGGTCGAGATGCGTCGCCTGGCGAAAGTGCAGTTTTTCACCTGGTTCGCCCTCTTCACGGTCTGGGTCTATGCGGTCCCGGCTGTCGCTGCGCGCCAATATGACAACGCCCTTCCCGGATCGCCCGCCTACGAGGCGGCGGCGGACTGGGTCGGCGTCCTGTTTGGCGTTCAGGACGCGGTCGCGATGTTGGGCGCACTGCTTCTTCCCCGTCTCGCCAGGAGGATCGGCCTCGGTGCGTGCCACGCCGTCTGTCTCGCCGTCGGAACCCTCAGCTTCCTTTCGATGACCTTCATGCCGGGGGCCGGCATGCTGATGCTGCCTTGGGCGGGCGTCGGCGTCGCGTGGGCCTCCATTCTGTCTCTTCCCTATTCGATCGTCGCCGCCGCCGGTCCCAGCGACCGGATCGGGGTGTACCTCGGCGTCCACAACATCTTCCTGGTCCTGCCTCAACTGGTCGGGGCCAGCGTTCTGGGGCTCCTCGTCCAAAGGCTGTTTCAGGGGCAAGCGGCGCTGATCCTGCCGCTCGCGGCTGCGTCGTTTTTCGTCGCGGCCCTATTGTCTCTGCGCCTGCCGGGGCGAGATCGAACGACGCTCGGCTAATGCAATATCTTGCATAACATCTTGCCTTCTTCCGCCGCAATCTCGTCTTTTTTAATCGAAAGCCCCGGATTCTCGGCTTTATGGGCTTGCTTCTCGTGCAAATCCTACGCAAGAGTATGCAAGAACTACGCAATCAAGCGTGGGCATGGCGCGCAGTCGCCACTACGGGAGGGAAAACATGTCTCGCATCACGATTCGCCGCGCCTTGTTTGCGGGAGCCTCAGGCGCAGCCCTGCTTGGGAGCCTTGCCGCTAACCCGGCGGCGGCCGAGGAAATCACCCGCACCGCGCTCAATGCGAGCGCTTCGGCGCAAGACGTGCTGAACAGCGCGCCTCAGGCCGGTGCCGACCCGGAGACGGCCGTGGTCGCAGACGTCATTGTCACCGGCGTGCGCCGGGCGCTGGCGACTTCTCAAGAGATTAAGCGAAACGCCGACACCTTCGTCGATTCCATTACGGCGACGGACATCGGCGCCTTTCCCGACAAGTCGGCGGCGGAGGCTCTGGCCCGCGTTCCCGGCATCACGGTGAACCGTCTTCAGTCGGCCGACGATTCCACCCACCCCTCCGGCGAGCCCACCGGCGTCCTGATCCGGGGGCTGACGCAGGTCCGGACCGAGTTCAACGGCCGCGACAGCTTCTCGGCCGACTCGGCGCGCGGGCTTCAGTTCAACGACGTTTCACCCGAACTGCTCGCCGGCGTGGATTCCTACAAGAACCAGACCGCCGAGATGATCGAAGGCGGCCTGGCGGGGACCGTGAACCTGAGGACCCGTGTCCCGTTCGACCAGGATGGATTGCTCATCACGGGCAACTTCAAGGAAAACTACGGTGATCGTTCGGAGAAGTGGACGCCCGAATTCTCGGGCCTGGTGAGCAACACCTGGGACACCGAGATCGGACGGTTCGGCGCACTGGCCAGCTTCGCCAGCAGCGACGTGGTGACGCGCACCGAGAGCGTGATCATGGACAAGATCGACACCTATTGTTCGGCGGGATTCGGCACGCCGGATCTGGCCACGCTCGACTCGAGCGGCGCGGTGACTTGCACCGCCAACCCGTTCGGCGGTGACGGCTTTGTCTATGCGCCCGACGGCATTCGTTTTTCCCAGGTCGACTATGATCGCCAGCGACGCGGCGTCGCCGCCGCGCTGCAGTACGAGAACAATGCGCGCACCCTGCGCGCCACGGTTCAGTACATCGAGTCCAGCTATGACAACGCCTGGCTGGAACGCGCCAGCCACGTGAAACTTGACGGCGGCTACTTCGGAACGCGAGCCTTCAACCCGCGCAGCGGATCGGTCCTGGTCGGCAGTTCGGGCCTGACCTTCGGTTCGGACGGCATGCTGCAATCGGGCTTGCTGACCCAAGGCGCCGGTTCCTGGGGCGGCACCTGGGAAAGCCACCAGGCCGCCCTCAACGCGGGCGAGGTCGCCCCTGGCGTCCCCTTCGTCAACTATTGCGGCGACGGCTCCTGCGGACCCGACAATCGCAACGGTCTCTACCTGGAGAACGAGGCGCGGAACTTCGATCACTCGGAGACGACCCGCGACCTGTCGGCGAACATCAGCTGGGATCCGACCGACCGAATCCATGTCAACTTCGACGTCCAGTACATCGACGCGTCGGTCGACAACAACGACATCCTGGTGGCCGCCAGCACGATGGCCAACGTCGAATACAGCGTCAACGGCGACGGCACGCCGCAGGTCCGGCTGCTGCCGGGCTCGAACAACAACTATGCGGAAGGCGGATTCTCGAACCCGCACAACTACTTCATCCCGTTCATCCAGGGTCACGTGGAGGACAATGAAGGCAACGAGTTCGCAGCCCGCGGCGACCTCTCCTACACGTTCGACGACGGCAGCTGGTTCGACAAGCTGTCGGTGGGCGTCAGGTTCGCCGACCGCGAGCAGACGGTGCGCTATTCGACCTTCAACTGGACTCCGATCGCGGCGGCCTGGCATGGCTGCGCCGGTCCGGGCTTCAACGCCGACAACACCACGCCGGGCGTCTATCCGACGGACACGGGCCGATGTGGAGGCAACGTCGGTCGCGAGCCGTTCCAGGGATATGGCGCCGGAATCTGGGAATCGACCACGCTCGGCGGCTTCTATGACGGCGGCGTCTACGACAACGGCCCGCTGGTCTATCTGAACCGAGACACGCTGAAGGACTTCCCGCGCCTCGTCGACGCCCTCGGACCGCGCACCAATGCGCCGTTCAGCGGCTATACGCCGATCTGCGATCGCCCCGAGGCGACGGAAGGCTGCTTCACGCCGGGCGAACTGCTCAATGTCCGGGAAAAGACCCAGGCCGCCTATGCGATGCTTCGTTTCGGCGGGGACGACCGCACGATCTTCGGCGGCGTCGCCGTCACGGGCAACGTGGGCCTGCGGGTGATCCACACCGAAGAGAACAGCGACGGCAGCGTGGCCTTCCCGACCGCCGCCGCTTTCAGCGGTCTCGCCGCTTGCGGCACGCCGCTGTCCGGCGGCAGCATCGTCAACCCCGCCTGCTATCTGACGCCCGAGATTCTCGCCTTCGCGAACGGCGGCGTCACCACCGACGACTTCAAGTCCAGCTATACGAACTGGCTGCCGAGCCTGAACCTGCGTTTCGGCCTCGACGATCAGAACTACATCCGTTTCGCCTATTCCCGTGCGATGTCGCGCCCCGACATCGGACTGTTGCGCAACACCCTGGCGATCAACGCCCCGGTGCTGTCGACGACGGCGGATTCGCCCTACATCGTCTACAGTTCGCCGACAGCGGCGCACACGGCGGACAATGTGGTCGGCTACAACTTCGTCTTCCTGGCCAACTCCGGGAACGCGTCGCTGAAGCCGCTGACGGCCGACCAGTTCGATCTGTCGTATGAGCGGTATGTCGGCCGCAACACCTCCTTCGCCGCAGGCCTCTTCTACAAAAAGCTGTACGATGCGATCTCCTTCGGCCAGTTCGAGCGCGAGATCGCCAACGGGTCCTCGACCCAGACCGTTCTGGTCAACGGGCCGGCCAATACGGATGGAGACAGCGGCGAATTGCTCGGGACGGAGCTGTCCTACCAGAGCTATTTCGACACCCTGCCGGGGTGGCTGAGCGGCCTGGGGACGCAGGTCAACTACACCTATGTTCATCAATCCGGCATCAACAACTCGAACCTGATCAACGCCTCGTCCAGCGGGGACGTGGGGGCGTTCGGCGCCGGTCAACAGGCGCTGGGCGGCACGGGCAGCGTGATCGACTCTCACAAGCTCGCCGGGGTGTCGACGCACACGTTCAACGTCGTGGGGCTGTATGAGCGAGGTCCGGTGAGCGTCCGGCTCGCCTACAACTGGCGTTCGCGTTACCTGACCCAGAACCTCGACTGCTGCATCGGCCTGCCGGTGTTCCAGAAAGCCGCCGGCTTCCTGGATGTGTCCCTGCGGTACTCGATCAATGACAATTTCGAGCTGTCGCTGGACGCGACGAACCTGCTCGATACGACGACCCGATACGAGCAGCAGATCTTCGGCGACTCGCCGCAGACGCCCGGCGCCGCCGCCGTCTTCCGCGATTCCGCCTGGAGCCGGGTCGATCGTCGCTACCAGATCGGTCTCCGGGCCAAATTCTAACGCCCCAAGCCTCGCCGCCGCGATCTGCTCGCGGCGGCGTTTTTTGGGCAGGCGGAGAAGCGATCGGGGGAGGGCCGGCATGCCGGCGGGCGGGGACGCCCCGGGGGTCGCGTGCTGCGGCGCCCGTCGCCTCCCGGACGCGGACGCGCTGACCCACGGCCGCCTTCAGAAACCCTTTTTCAAAACAGGACGTCTCGAGCATGTTGGTACGCGCCCTTATCCTCGCGGCCTTTGCACTGCCCGCCGCCGCACGGGCCGATGCGCCGCACGAGGCCGCCCGTGAATGCGCACAGTCGCCGAGCCATGTGCTCGAATTGTGCATCTCGGTCGATGCGGGCCAGGCAACCTATGAAGTTTCACGCCATGGCAAGCCGGTCATCGCCCCCTCGGCCCTGGGACTGGCGTTCGCCGGCGAACCCGCCGTTCGCTGGACGGCCCTGACCGAGGCGCGCCGCTCCGCAATCGACACGAGCTGGGAGCAGCCCTGGGGTGAACAACGCGTCATCGAGGACAAGCATGCCGAACTGAAGGTCACCCTCGTCGGAGATACGCCGCTCAATCGCCAGGTCATCGTGACCGCCCGCCTGTTCGATGACGGCGTCGGATTTCGCTATGAGTACGCCGCCATTCCCGCAGGCCAGGCGGTCGAGGTGGTCGCGGACAACACCCAGTTTCGAACCCAGGGCTCCAATCGCGCGTGGTGGTATCCCGCCTGGGGGCAGGAGCGGGATGAATACCTCTATTCGGAAACGGACGCGCGCCGCATCACCACCGCCGAGACGCCGCTGACCCTGAAGCGGGACGACGGGCTGTACCTGTCATTCCACGAGGCGGCGCTGGTCGACTTCCCCAGCATGCTTCTGGCGGGAGACGGCGCCGGAACCTTGAGCGCCAGGCTGATGCCGTGGTCGGATGGCGTGCTGGCGCGCAAGACCGGACCCTTCACCACCCCATGGCGGACCATCGTGATCGGCGACACGCCGGGCGATCTGGCCGACAGCCGGATCGCGTTGAACCTGAACGAGCCGAACCGTCTGGGCGACGTTTCCTGGTTCAAGCCCGGAAAATACATCGGCGTGTGGTGGGAGATGCACCTGAACCGCAGCACCTGGGGCAGCGGAGAGAACCACGGCGCCGCCACGGCCAATGTGAAGCGCTACATCGATTTCGCGGCGGCGAACGGCTTTGACAGTGTCCTGGTGGAGGGCTGGAACGAAGGCTGGGATGGCGACTGGACGGCGCATGGCGAGGATTTCCGCTTCACCACGGCCTATCCCGATTTCGACATTGCAGCGATAACCGACTACGGCCGCGAGCGCGGCGTCGGGCTGATCGGCCACCATGAGACCGCGGGCGCGGTGCCCAACTACGAGGCCCAGCTCGAAGAGGCGATGGCCTTCTACGCGCGCTATGGCGTCGGCGTCGTCAAGACCGGCTATGTCCGCCACAGCGGCGACATCGTGGATGAAGGCGGCGGTCTGCAATGGTTCGCCGGCCAGTATATGGTTCGGCATAATCTGAGGGTCGCCGAGGTCGCCGCGCGGCGCCGCATCGCCGTCGATGCGCATGAGCCCGTGAAGGACACCGGCCTGCGTCGCACATGGCCCAATATGATCAGCCGGGAAGGCGCGCGCGGTCAGGAATTCAACGCCTGGGGCGATCCGACCAACCCGCCCGAGCACATGACGATCCTGCCCTTCACCCGCCTGCTGGCCGGGCCGATGGATTTCACGCCGGGCATCTTCGACATCCCGCGCGGCGGGATCGAGCTGACGCGCAGGGTCCAGTCGACGCTGGCCCTCCAGTTGGCGGAATATGTCGTCGTTTACAGTCCGGTGCAGATGGCCGCCGATCTTCCGGAAAACTATCTGGCCCACCCCGACGCCTTCCAGTTCATCAAGGATGTTCCGACCGACTGGGAAACGACGCGGACGCTGCAATCGGAGATCGGCGACTATGTCGTCGTCGCCCGGCAGGAGCGTGGGGGCGAGGACTGGTACCTGGGCGCGATCACGGATGAGGAAGGGCGAACGCTCAATCAGCCGCTCGACTTCCTGGCGCCGGGCAAGCGCTATGAGGCGCAGATCTACGCCGACGGAGCCGACGCCGACTATCGGACGAATCCGATGAGCTACGTCCTGTCGACCCGGGTGGTGACCCGGGTCGACACCCTTCCCATCGTCATGGCTCCTGGGGGCGGGCTCGCGGTGCGGTTCAAGCGCCTTCCATAGAGGGTGGGCGTACGGTGGAAGACCGCCACCGCCTGAGATCAACTGGGCGGAGCAAGTTGAGCTGGGCCGACAACACGCTCAGGCGGGCAGCCGGGCCATCTGCTCGAGCAAGGCGCGGAAGCCCATCGCCGCGGCGACGGTCGCCGACGGGTTCAGGCAGCGTTCGTCGTCCTCCGCCACATGGTGGAAGCGGTGGATGCCGAAGACGCCGGCGGCGCGGGGATAGCCGGCCTTGATGACCTCGTCGAGTTCGCCCGCCGACAGCACGGCGCTGGAGACGGGAACCTCATAGCCGATCTGGCCGGCGAAGACGGCGCGCGCCAGAGGCACGAGCTCTGGCGTGATCGACAGGACGCGCTGGCTGTCGACGTTCGGCAGCGGGGTCCAGCCGCGGGGCAGTTCATGCCAGTCCCGGGCGGCGACATTGGCGCCGATGTGCAGCCAGAAGTCGGTCGACGCCACCGGCGGCGCGATCTCCCTCATGGCTTCGGCGGCGCCGAGGTATTCGTATTCGTGGCCGGTGTTGCAGATGAAGGCCAGGTCGTGGTCGGGCAGGGCGGCGGGCGCCCAGCGGGCGAGGTCGAGCCAGGCCGCGACGCCCGGTCCGCGCTCGGCGGCGCAGGTGAACCAGCCGGAGCGCGGCGTGGACACCGCGATCCAGCGCCCCTTGCCGCGGTCGATCCGTCCGACGAAGTTGAAGGCGGGGCGTCGTCCGCCCTGGCCTTCGATGACCAGTCGCGCGTCGCGACGCTGCACCGCTCCAGCCAGGAAAACATCGGCCGCCTCGGGCGCCAGCAGGGCGACCGGGCCGTCGAACATCGGCTGCCGCCCGTCGGCGTTGAGGGCGATCACCTTTCCGGTCGGGCCGTTGGTGACGGCCACGGCGGCCTTTGCTCCGGCCGCGAAGGCCGCCTCGATCGGTCGACGGGCGGCGGGCGTCATCATGGACGACCAGCGCGCGTGGGGCAGGTCGACCAGGGCGATCGCGCCCTGGAGCGAACCGATGAAACGACCAGCGGGATCGACCCGGACCAGCGGGCCGGTCACGCCATCCGCCCCGGTCGGCCGGACGATGGGTTGGGGATGGACCGAAGCGGCGGCCTCGCCGCAGGTCAGTTCGGACCGCCGGGCGGTGAAGAAGGGTGCGGCGAAGGATTGCCGCTGGACCGCGAAGCCGGCCTGTTCCAACTCACCCGCCAGCCATTCGCCGCATGCTGTGTCCGCCGCGCTCCCGGCGGGCTTCTCGCCAAGGCCGACATAGCGCAGGAGGTCGGCTTCGATCGCCTCGACGGCCGGGCCGGTCGAGGCGGCGAAGGCGGCGCTCGGGGCGGCGCCCATGGGCAGAAGGGCGCCGGCGCCCAGCAGGGCGCGCCTGGACGTGTCGATCATGAAGAGGCCTTTCGTCGGCTGGCGTCGCGGATGGAAAGTCGGTTCAGTCGATGATCCGGCGCCAGGCGCGGCGCTGCAGCCAAAGGACGCTGAAGAACGACACCGCGCACATGGCCGCCAGATAGATGGCGATGGGCAGGCTGGATTGATAACGGGCGAACAGGGCGGTGGCGATGATGGGGGCGAAGCCGCCGCCGAGCACGGCGCCGATCTGATAGCCCAGCGACGCGCCGGAATAGCGCACCGACTTCGGGAACAGTTCGGCGAACAGCGCCGCCTGCGGGCCGTACATCATGCTGACGAACACCATCTGGATCGCGATGGCGGCGAAGATGACGGGAAACGACCCGGTCTCCAGCAACGGGAAGACGGCGAAGGCCCAGACGCCGGACAGCAGGGCGCCGATTAGGAAGACGCCATTGCGGCCGAAGCGGTCCGAGGCGGCCCCGCACGCCATGAGGATGGGGATCATCAGGACGCTGGCGGCCATGACCGCGGACAGCAGGGTGTCGCGCGCTATGCCCAGCGCGGTGGAGCCGTAGGCGATCACATAGGTGATGGCGACGTAGAAGCAGACGTTGTTGGCGATGAAGGCGCCGCCGGCGAGCAGGATTTCGCGCCAGTGAGACAGCGCCGCCTCCGCAAGCGGTGACCGGCGCCTTTGGGCGGGCGGCGCCTCATGCGCGGAGGCCGCCGCGGGCTCTTCGACGGCCTTGTGGATGATCACGCCGATGGCGATCAGGGCGACGCTGAGCAGGAAGCCGATCCGCCAGCCCCAGGCCATGAAGAAGGCGTCGTTGCTGAGCGCGCTGACCGCCAGAAAGACGGCGTTGGCCAGCACCACGCCCAGGGGCACGCCGACCTGGACGAAGCTGCCGTAGAAGCCCTTGCGGTTCGCGGGCGCGCTTTCGATGGCCAGCAGGGCCGCGCCGCCCCATTGGCCGCCCACCGCCAGCCCCTGCGCGAACCGCAGCGCCACCAGGAGGAGAGGCGCTGTGACGCCGATCGAGGCGTAGCCGGGCAGGAGCCCAATCAGGGTGGTCGAAATCCCCATGATGAACATCGCCGCCACCAGAGCGCGCTTGCGGCCCAGCATGTCGCCGTAATGGCCGAACACCATGCCTCCAAGCGGGCGGGCGATGAAGCCGACGGCGAAGGTGCTGAATGACGCGATCTGGGCGACGAAGGGCGGGAGGTCGGCGGGAAAGAAGAGGTGCGGAAACACCAGGGCCGCCGCAGTGCCGTAGATGAAGAAGTCGTACCATTCGACGGCCGCCCCGGTGGACGCCATGATCGCGATCTTCAGGCTGGGCTGTTTCCCGGGTTCATGTGGCATTCGCTTCCCCCTTCGGCGCTCTAGGCGGCGCCCTTTAGCGGAGGATCAAAGCGATAAGCCCGATTGTCAATAAATTGTACGACAATGCATTACTGATTGTGACGATCTTGTCGTGGCGGCGACGTAGTGGCGTCTTCCCTGAATCGAGATGGGACCAATTCGAAGGGCGGGCGGTCAGCCCAGCACCTTCATCAGCCGCGTCCACAGTTGCTGGTCGAAATCGGGGTCGCCGGTCGCCGCTCCCGTGCGCACCACGACCAGCCGCCGGCTGGGCACGACATAGAGACGCCGGTCGAAAGCTCCCAGCGCGCCGACCAGGTCGTCGGGCGCCGAGGCGATGAGTGGACCTTCGCGGCGACCGCCGACGGCCCTCACCGAATAGGCGCCGCCGTTCAGCCACCACAGGCGGCCGTAGGCGGGATTGGCGCTGGAGCGGATGAACAGGGCGTCCAACTGCGCCTGCGACACCACGCGGGCGTTTTCGGCGACCCCGCCGTTCAGCACCATCAGGCCGAACCTTGCGACATCGTGCGGCGTGGTCACCAGGCCGGTGTCGTTGCCGACGGACGCCAACGCGGCGGGGCGGCGACGCCAAGCAGTGTCGGTCATGCCGATCGGGACCGTCAGCCAATCGCGGGTGATCGCTTCCAGCGGCTGCCCCGCCGCGGCCGACACGATCCGCTTCGTGATCGCATAGACCGGGGTGTTGTAGAAAAAGGCGGTTCCCGCAGGAGTGGCGTAGCGGAAGCCCTCGTCCAGGCCGGAGCTCATGGTCAGCACGTCGATGACGCGGATCTCCGCTTCCTGCGCGGGCGACGCCTTCGACCAGCCCTCGCCCAGATAGCGGGACACGGGGCTTTCGATATCGAGCAGGCCCTTGTCGATGGCGATCGCGACCAACAGGGCCACGAAGCTCTTCTGCTGGGAGGCCACGTCCTCCAGCAGGGCGCCGTCGTCCGTGCGGCCATAGACGAAGTTCGCGAACATGCGGTCGTCGGCTGGCGGATCCCAGGCCTCGTCGATCAGGGTCTCGCCATCCCGGATGACGATGAAGCCGGCGCCGCCATGGTCTCGGACATAGCCGAGCAGGTCCGCCATTTCCGGCGACCGGGCCATGTTCTGGGCGGGCGCCGGGGCCGGCCGGGCGGCGCAGGCGGACGCCGACGAAAGCGCGACCAGGGTAGCCGCGACCGCTGAAAGGATGGACCGCCTCATCGTCATCTCCGTCCGGCGACCGCGCGCGGTCTCGGTGCTTTCGGCCGGGGAGGCGGCGCATCGACCCGGACCCGGGGGCCGCGCGCCAGCATGACGCGGGCCACCTCGCCCTGCATGAAATACAGGATGTCGCGCGCGCACTGGCTGGCCTTGTCCGGATCACGCTCGATCAGGCCGGCGCGGACCCCGCGCCAGGACTTGTAGGGACCCGGCCCGTTGGCGTTGATGGCCAGCGCGACGTAGGAGAAGTGAAAGCGCGTCTTTCGCCGGATGGAGTCGATCATCCGCTGCGCATCGGCGCTGCCGCACTCGCTCATTTCGCTGAAGATGGATTCGCTCGTCTCGATGATCTGCTCAGCGGCGACGCCGTTGCCGGCGTCCTCCAGCAGGCGGTCGATCTTGGCCAGCAGGCTCTGGATCGTGGCGTCCGATCCCCGCAGGCAGGCGAACCGGGCCGCGAGGCCGTAAAGGGCGGCGCGCGTCTCATACAGGTCGAACACTTCCTCAACGGTCGTTGCGGAAACGCGCGCGCCGCGATTTTCCTCGATTTCCACCAGGCCGTCGTCGGCCAGGGCGCGGAGGGCGCGGCGCACGATGGAGCGCCCGACGCCGAACTCGCTGCACAACCGCACCTCGCGCAGCCATTCGCCGGGGAGCAGTTCGCTCCTCTGGATCATGGCCCGGAGAATCTGCGCCAGATCCTCAGCCGAGCGGCCCGAGCCCGTCGTCCCTTTCGAATCCGGCTGTTCCGAAGTCTTCATCGTCATGGCCAAGGCCCATCCTCAACTCGGACGGCGCGCGGCGAAACGGGAAGCGCCGACCGAAATGACCCTATGCGCCGTCACATGGCGCCGCAAGCGTTTCTGTCGAACCTTTCAGAATAATTGTTGTACAATACTTTGCGCAACTTACCTGGCGTTTCGGAGGGAAACCGATACCCACGCCGGCCCGCATAGTTCGCGCCTTCTTCTGCCCATTCAGGCGGCCTGCGCCGCCGCCCATGCGGGCCTCCGTGGCCAATTGTCGTCGGCTGTGACTTGCCCATTAGGCCATGGGTGGATGAGGAATCCGCTAGGCTGAACCTGGGATTTGCACCTCTGCCGCTTTCGCTCTCGCCGTTGGATTGGCAGGTGGGAGCTCTCCGCCCGATTATTCTCTCCGATCGGCCGCGATCGTGAAGATGGCGAAGGCCAAGCTCATCGAGGCTGCGGCATAGGGGCCAAACCCGTCACGCCGGCATTGAGCAGGATCAAGGCGGCCGGTTTCCCAGGGCCCGATCATGCAGCCGATGCCCCCATCCGTGTTTGAGGAGCGGGCGGCTGTCAGGCAACCTCGGCCAGGGCTTCCTCGGCGGCGATCCAGGCGGCCTCGGCGGCGTCCAGGGCGGACTGAGCCTTGACGCGCGCGCGGGTCAGGCCCTCCAGCTTTTTCGGATCGGCGACGGCGGCGTTGGCCAGGTCGTCGTCCAGGCGGGCCAGATCGGCCGCGAGCCGATTCATCTCCTCTTCGGCCCTCTTCACCGCGTGGCGCAGCGTTGACGGCGACGGGCCGCTCTTCTTTGCGCCCTTGTCGTTCGCGGCGCGGCCGCTCGCTGTTTGAGGGGCGGCCGCGGGGGCTGGCTCGTTCTTCACCTGGCTGGGCTTCATGCCGGCCTGCTTGGCGCGGTCCAGGACGAACTTGGCGTAGTCGTCCATGTCGCCTTCGAACGGCTTCACCGTGCCGTCGGCGGCCAGCCACAGCCGGTCGGCCACCAGCTCCATCAGGGAGCGGTCGTGGGTGATCAGGATCACGGCGCCGGTGTACTGGTTCAGCGCGTCCAGCAGCGCCCGGCGGCTGTCGATGTCCAGGTGGTTGGTCGGTTCGTCCAGGATCAGGATGTGCGGCGCGTCCATCGCCACCAGGTTCAGCAGCAGGCGCGCGCGTTCGCCGCCCGACAGGGCCGCGACCTTGGTGTCCTGCTTCTGGAACGGCAGGCCGAACTGGGCCAGGCGGCTGCGGCGGCTGCTTTCGGACGCGTCGGGCATGGCGCGCAGGATGATCTGGAGCGGCGTGTCCTCCGGGTCCATCGCCTCGATCTGGTGCTGGTGGAACCAGCCCACGCGCATCTTGCCGTCGCGGTGGAACTCGCCGGTCTCGATGGTCAGGGCCTTGGCGATCAGCTTGGCGAAGGTCGACTTGCCCGCGCCGTTGACGCCCAACAGGCCGATGCGGTCGTCCAGGTCCATCCGCAGGTTCAGGTTCCGCAGGATGGGCTTGCCGGCTTCATAGCCGACGTTGGCCCGCTCCAGCCGGATCAGGGGCGGGGGCAGGGGACGGTCCGGCGACGGCAGGACGAACGGCGCCACGCGCTCTTCCGGCGGCAGCTCGATCCGCTCCATCTTCTCCAGCTTCTTGACGCGCGACTGGGCTTGCGTGGCCTTTGACGCCTTGGCCTTGAAGCGGTCGATGAACTTCTGCAGGTGCGCCCGCTCGGCGTCCTGCTTGGACTTGTTGGCCTCCATCAGCCGCAGCTTCTCGGCGCGAGTCTTCTCGAAGGTGTCGTAGTTGCCGGTGTAGAGGTCCAGCTTGCGGTTCGACAGGTGCAGGATGTGCGTGCAGACCGCGTTCAGCAGATCGCGGTCGTGCGAGATGATCAGCGCCGTGTGCGGGTATTTCTTCAGCCGCGCCTCCAGCCACAGCGCCCCTTCCAGGTCCAGGTAGTTGGTCGGTTCGTCCAGCAGCAGCATGTCCGGCTCGGCGAACAGGGCCGCCGCCAGGGCCACCCGCATCCGCCAGCCGCCGGAGAAGTGCGCCATCGGCCGGCTCAGGTCCTCCTGGCTGAAGCCCAGCCCGACCAGGATTTCCGAGGCGCGGGCGGGCGCGCTCTCGGCGTCGATCTCGATCAGCCGGGCCCAGATCTCGCCCATCTCTTCGGGATCGGCGGTGTCCAGCCGGGTCATCAGGTCGTGGCGTTCGACGTCCGCCTCCAGGATGGTCTCCAGCACGCTGACGGGCGTCGCGGGATGTTCCTGGTCGACCGAGGCGATGCGCGCGGTCTTGGGCAGGCTGATCTCGTCGCCGTTGGCGGCCAGTTCGCCCAGGATGACCTTGAACAGGGTCGACTTGCCGATGCCGTTGCGGCCGACCAGGCCGACCTTGGCGCCCGGCGGCAGGCTGACCGAGGCGTCGTCCAGAAACTGGCGGCCCCAGGCGTTGAGGGTCAGGTTGGTGATCTGGAGCATGCGAAAACGGGCCTTGCGGCGGTATTGGAAAGCGGGGAGGCGGTCGCTATAAGCCCGCGACCCTCAATCTCCCAAACAAGAAGTCACTTCCCATGACCGAACGCACCTTCTCGATCATCAAGCCGGACGCGACCCGCCGCAACCTGACCGGCGCCGTCAACGCCGTCATCGAAGGCGCCGGCCTGCGCATCGTCGCCCAGCGCCGCGTCAAGCTGACCACCGAGCAAGCCAAGAAGTTCTACGAAGTCCACGCCGAGCGCCCGTTCTACGGCGAACTGGTCGAGCAGATGACCGCCGAGCCGGTCGTCGTCCAGGTGCTGGAAGGCGACAACGCCGTGGCCAAGTATCGCGAAGTCATGGGCGCCACCAATCCGGAACAGGCCGCCGAAGGCACCATCCGCAAGCAATTCGCCCTGTCGATCGGCGAGAACTCGGTCCACGGCTCGGACTCGCTGGACAACGCCAAGATCGAGATCGCCCAGTTCTTCACCGACGACCAGATCGTCGGCTAAGGCGCTAGAATCGCGGGGAATCGCGTCCCGCACATGACGCCGGATCGATGCGCTCCAGGGACGGTGTCCCGAGCATAGCGTGACCATAAAGCGCCCGAGGCCGGAACCGGACTCGGGCGCTTTTCGTTTGGTCAGGGTCTCTCCATCCCCCCGAGGAGCCAACAATGAAGACCATCCTGAAACTGACCCCGATCGTCGGCGCCGTGGCCCTGCTGGCCGCCTGCGGCCAGACCATGGAACAACGCGCCGCCACGGGCGCCCTGGGCGGCGCCGTCGCCGGTCAGGTGATCGGCGGCGACACCGGTTCGACCGTCGCGGGCGCCGCGATCGGCGCCGTCGCCGGTGCGGCGACCACCAAGAGGTAGGATTTCCGGACACCGTCCGAACGAAGAAGGCCCGGAGCGACGCTCCGGGCCTTCTGTCATTTGGATTCAAGCCGAAGTCGTCCTTCCGGGGCCGAGCGAAGCGAGGAACCCGGAATCCAGGGCCGCCGCACGGTCGAACTGGGGCGCGGCCGGAGGGGGTTTCCTGGGTTCCGGGTTCGTCCTGCGGACGCCCCGGAAGGACGATCAGACTCGATCACCAGATGCGGGCGCGATCCTCCGGTGCGATATAGGCCTTGTCGCCGGGCTTGACGTCGAACGCCGCGTACCAGGCGTCGATGTTGCGCAGGTTCAGGGCCGCCCGGGCCTCGCCGGGGCTGTGCGGATCGGTCGCCAGCTGCTGGCGCAGGGCGGCGTCGCGGATCTTCTCGCGCCACACCTGGGCCCAGCCCAGGAAGAAGCGCTGATCGCCCGTCAGGCCGTCCAGCACCGGCGCCGGCCGGCCGTCCAGCGACAGGTGATAGCCGTCCAGCGCGACCAGCAGGCCGCCCAGGTCGCCGATGTTCTCGCCCATCGTCAGCCGGCCGTTGATGTGTACGTCGGGCAGGGGCTCGGCCGCGTCGAACTGGGCCCCCAGGACATCGATGCGCTGCTCGAACTTGGTCGCGTCCTCGGCCGTCCACCAGTCGCGCAGAACGCCGTCGCCGTCGACCGTGCGGCCCTGATCGTCGAAGCCGTGGCTGATCTCGTGGCCGATTACGGCGCCGATGCCGCCGTAGTTGACCGCCGGATCGGCGTTCGGATCGAAGAAAGGCGGCTGCAGGATGGCCGCCGGGAAGACGATCTCGTTGCGCGGCGGATTGTAGTAGGCGTTGATCGTCTGGGGCGTCATGCCCCATTCAAGCGGATCGACCGGACCCTTGAGCTTGTTCAGGTTATAGGCCCATTCGAAGGCCGCGGCCCGCTCGACGTTGCCGTAGAGGTCGTCGGCCTTGATCTCCAGCGCGGAATAGTCGCGCCACTTGTCCGGATAGCCGATCTTCACCCCGAAGTGGTCGATCTTGTAGAGGGCCTGCTGCTTGGTCTCCTCGCTCATCCAGTCCAGGTTCTGCAGGCGCACGCGCATGGCGGCGATCAGGTTCTGGACCAGCTGCTCCATGGCCGCCTTGGACGAGGCGGGGAAGTGGCGCTGCACATATTCCTTGCCCAGCGCCTCGCCCAGCGTCCTGTCGACCAGGGTCACGCCGCGCTTCCAGCGGGGACGGTTCTCCGGCTGGCCGTTCAGCACCTTGCCGCGGAAGTCGAAGCGCGCATCGACGAACGCCTGGCTCAGATAGGGCGCGGCCTGATCGGCGACGTTGAACGCCTGCCAGGCCTGCAGGGTGGCGACCGGCGTCTCGGCGAAGATCTGCGCCAGCTTGGGGAAGGCGGTGTTCTCGCTGACGATCAGCTGCGGCTGGTCGGCGAAGCCGCCGGCCTCGGCCCAGGCGCGCCAGGGGAAGCCGGGCGCATCGGTCTCCAGCTGGGCGACCGTCGTGGGATTGTAGGTCTTGACCATGTCGCGGCGGTCCGCGATCGGCCAGTGCGCCTCGGCCACCTTGGTCTCGAAGGCCAGGATGTCGGCGGCGGCCTGTTCGGCGTTCGGCCATCCCGCCAGGGTCAGCATCTGGGCCACATAGGCCTGGTAGGCCGCCTTGGCCTCGGCGAACTGCGGGTTCAGGTAGTAGTCGCGCTCCGGCAGGCCCAGGCCGTCGTGCGACAGATAGACGGCGTAGGCATCGGGATCCTTCAGGTCCTCCTGCACATAGGCGTCGAACAGGCTGGAGCCGAAGCCGCCGAAGGTCCGGCCCATCAGGGCGGCGATCTTCTCGCGCGTGTCGGCGGCGCGCACGGCGGCCAGGTCCGCGGCCAGCGGCGCGGCGCCCAGGCCGTCGACGCGGGCCTCGTCCATAAAGCTGTTGAACAGGCCGCCGATCTTGGACGCCTCGGGCGAGCTCGACGGATTGGCGGCCGAGGCTTCGATGATGGCCTTCAGATAGTCCTGCGTCTGGTCGTACAGGACGTCCCAGTTGCTCCAGGAGGTGCGGTCCGCCGGAATCTCCGCCTTGTCCAGCCAGGCGCCGGAGGCATAGCGGTTGAAATCATCGCCGGGCCTGGTCGACGTGTCCCGCGCGGCGGGATCGAAGCCCCAGGTCCCGATGGCGGCGTGGCGCGTCGACGCGGCGGCCGGAGCGGCGGGCGTGGCGCTCTGGGCGACGACGGCGCCGGCCGACAGGATCGCGGCCAGGGCGGCGGTGGCCGCGAGAAGATGACGTTTGCTGCTCATATCGAGCCCCCGTGTGAAATGGCGGCGCACATTCGCCCCGCTCGCCGGGGAATGTCGCCTGCAAACTCGGCACATTACAGAAATATAATGCGACAGCGAGTCGCAGGCGTCAGCCGGCCGTCAGGGTGCGGCAGAAGGCGTCCAGCGCCCGCGGATAGAGCTGGTGCTCTGCGGTCAGGACGCGCTGGGCCAGGCTTTCGGCGGTGTCGTCGGCCAGCACCGGTACGCGCGCCTGACCCAGGATCGGACCCTCATCCACGCCCTCGGTGACCAGGTGGACGGTGCAGCCCGCTTCGGCGTCGCCGGCGGCGATCGCTCGGGCGTGGGTGTCGAGGCCCGGATAGAGGGGCAGCAGGCTGGGGTGGATGTTCAGCATGCGCTCGCGCCACGCGCCGACCAGCCACGGGGTCAGCACCCGCATGTAGCCCGCCAGGGCGACGACCTGGACCTGGGCGGCGCGAAGTTCCGCGTCCACCGCCTGCTCGTGCGCCGCTCGGTCCTTGCCGAACGGCTTGTGGGGAATCACGACCGTCGCCACGCCCTTGGCCGCCGCGATGGCCAGGCCGCCCGCGCCGTCCACGTTCGACAGCACCAGGGCGACCTCGTAGGCGCTGTCCGGCATGCGCGAGGCGTCGATCAGCGCCGCCATGTTGGAGCCGGTCCCGGAAATCAGGACCGCGACGCGGGTCTTCACCGGCTCAGGCCGCTTCCAGCTGGCCGCAGACGAAGGCGACCTCGCCGGCGTTCAGCAGCGCCGCCAACACCGGCTCGGCGTTCTCGGGCGCGACGATCAGGATGAAGCCGACGCCGCAGTTGAAGGTGCGCCGCATCTCGTGGTCGCTGATCCCGCCGGTTTCGGCCAGCCACTGGAACACCGGCGGCATGGGCCAGCTGTTCCAGTCGAACGCCGCCTTCAGCCCCTCGGCGATGCAGCGCGGCGGGTTCTCGATCAGGCCGCCTCCGGTGATGTGGGCCGCGCCCTTGACCAGGCCCGCCTTCATCAGCGGCAGCACCGGCCGCACGTAGATGCGGGTCGGCTCCATCAGCGCCTGCGCCAGCGACCGGTCGCGGGCGAACGGCGCATCGTCGCCCCAGCCCAACCCCGACTTCTCGACCACCTTGCGCACCAGGGAATAGCCGTTGGAGTGCGGACCCGTGGAGCCGATGCCGATGATCACGTCGCCGGCCGCCTGGCGGTCCAGGTAGGGCTGGGCGTGGCCGCGCTCGACCGCGCCCAGCGAGAAGCCGGCCAGGTCATAGTCGCCGCCGCCGTACATGCCCGGCATCTCCGCCGTCTCGCCGCCCACCAGGGCGCAGTTGGCCTGGCGGCAGCCCTCGGCGATGCCCGAGACGACGCGGCGCGCGGCGTCCACGTCCAACTTGCCGGTGGCGTAGTAGTCCAGGAACAGCAGCGGTTCGGCGCCTTGCGCCAGCAGGTCGTTGACGCACATGGCCACCAGGTCGACGCCCACGCCGTCATGGCGACCGGTCTCGATGGCGATCTTCAGCTTGGTGCCGACGCCGTCGGTGGTGGTGACGATCAGCGGGTCTTCGAAGCCGGCCGCCTTCAGGTCGAACAGGGCGCCGAATCCGCCCAGCGACGGCTCCGATCCCGGTCGCGCGGTGGACTTGGCCAGCGGCTTGATGTGGTCGACCAGCAGTTCGCCCGCGTCGATGTCCACACCCGCGTCGGCGTAGGTCAGGCCGTTCGGAAGGCGGTTTTCAGTGTCGCTCATGGGTCACGGGCCTGAATCGGAGGACGGAAATGCAGCGCGGGTCTTGCCACAGGGGGTTCGCGCGGCGCTATAGCATCGGAATGACGCCGATCACCACCAATGAGGCGCTGGCCGACTTCTGCGCCCGCCTTTCCTCCGCGCCCTTCATCACGGTCGACACCGAATTCATGCGGGAGACGACCTACTGGCCCAGGCTCTGCCTGATCCAGGCGGCGACGTCCGACCATGCCGGAATCATCGACCCGATGGCCGAAGGGCTGGACCTGGAGCCGTTCCTGGACCTGCTGCGCGACGAGACGATCGTCAAGGTCTTCCACGCCTGCCGCCAGGACGTGGAGATCTTCGTGCGGCTGGGGGCGATGCCCAGGCCCCTGTTCGACACCCAGGTCGCCGCCATGGCGGCCGGCTTCGGCGACCAGGTCGCCTATGATTCCCTGGTGCGCCAGGTGCTGCGCATCGATCTGGACAAGGGCAGCCGCTTCACCGACTGGGCGCGCCGGCCGCTGTCGGACAGCCAGCTGACCTATGCGCTGGGCGACGTGACCCATCTCGCGGCGCTCTATCCCAAGCTGCGCGACCGGCTGGAGAAGGAAGGCCGCCTGGCCTGGGTGATGTCGGAGATGGAGGATCTGATCGATCCCGCCCTTTATGACACCGATCCCGAAAACGCCTGGAAGCGGCTGAAACCGAAGAAGTATTCAGCCAAGTACCTGGCCGCCTTCAAGGCCGCGGCCGTCTGGCGCGAGCGCGCGGCCCAGGAGCGCGACCAGCCGCGCGGCCGCATCCTGAAGGACGAGGGGATCGACGAGATCGCCCAGCAGACGCCCACGGACCCTGACGCCTTCAACCGCATGCGATCCACGCCCAAGGGCTTCGGCGCCTCGCGCCTGGGCCAGGAGCTGATCGCCGAGCTGAAGCGGGTCCTGGCCGATCCGGAAGCGCATGCGCCGCAGCTTGAGCGGCCCGCCCATCGCCAGCCCGCGCCGCCGTCGGTGGTCGAACTGCTGAAGGTGCTGCTGAAGGCCAAGAGCGACAACGCCGGCGTCGCGTCCAAGCTGATCGCCACCGTCGCCGACCTGGAGAAGATCGCGCTTAGCGACGACGCCGACATCGACGCCCTCAAGGGCTGGCGCCGCCAGCTTTTCGGCGAGGACGCGCTGAAGCTGAAGCGCGGCGAGATCGCCCTGGTCCTGAACGGCCCGCGCGTGGAGGTGGTCGAGATCGAGGGCTAGGATGAGAGCTCGTAGATTCTAGACGCAAGGCCCCAGGCCAATCGATGTTCGGGTTTCCACGCTTCCAGCATCGTCCTTCCAGGTTCGTTCCTCGGACGCCTCGGAAAGACAATCACAGGCGAATGTCGATCGAACCTGGGCGAGGGGCGACCTCGATCGAATCTCCGCCGCCGGAAAGCGCCGTCTGAATCGTCTGCATTCAGGTGACGGAATTGCACTGCAGTCCTGAAAACGGTGCAATGTGCAATGGAGTTCAATTCGGACGCCCTCCTTCGCCTGCCTGGCGTCGCCATTATAAGGCGGCGGGACGGGGCGCCAGGAAGATCGGTTCGACCTCGACGCAAGGGATTGTCGCGGAAGGGTATTATTTCCCGAATTGTGCGCGGAGGATCAGCCCGTCGGCGGCTCCCAGAGTTCGATCGGATTGCCTTCCGGGTCATGGATTCGGGCGAAGCGGCCGATCTCGGGCGAGGCGTCCCATTCGGCCTTGGTGACGACCTCGATCCCCGCCGCCCGCAGGGAGGCCAGCAGGTCGTCCAGCCCCTCGACCCGCAGGTTCAGCATCCAGCGCCTGTCGGCGGCGAAATAGTCGCTGTCTTCCTTGAACGGCGAGAAGACAGTCGGCCCGGCCTGCTGGGGCCACAGGTAGGCCCCTTCCGGCGCGCCCACGCCCAGATGGGTCAGATACCAGTCCGCCAGGGCCTTCGGGTCCCGTGCCCGAAAGAAGAAGCCGCCTATTCCGGTCACCGGCATGAACGCCTCCCTTGATGCGCGCGAGGCTGAACGACGGTGCGCCGCCTGTCTAGATGGACAATCCCAGGCCCATGGTTTCGGCCAGGACCTTGGCGCGCTTGCGCGTCTGCTCGCCCAGCAGCACGTCGGCGTAGCCTTCCGCCGCGGTCAGACGCAGGGCGCCGTCCCGCACCGTCGCGCGGGCGTTGGCCAGGAGCTGAGGCGAGCGGCCCGACAGGTCGCAGGCCAGGCGGATGGCCTGGCCCAGGGCGCGGGCGCGGGTGCGGGCCCGTTCGTCCAGCAGCCGCTCGACGACGGCCGGCTCCGGCGTCGCCGCCCCGCCGCCGTAGCGGGCGTTCATCGCCGCCGCCAGGAAAGCGCGTTCGGGATGGGTCTGGCCCGGGACCTGCGCACGCAGCACCTGTCCGAACACCAGCTCCAGCCGATGATCCGGATGCAGCCGCGCGCCAAGGTCGGCCAGGGCGCAGGCCGCCGCCGCCAGCACCGTGTCGCGCCCGGCGCCGAAGGCCGGGGGCAGGGCGGCGACGATGTCGGCGATCCAGGCGCCCAGGGCGCCGGGCAGGGCGGGCGACACGCCCTGGCGGCCGCCCAAGGCGGCGCAGCCGGCCAGCAGCGGATCGGCGTCGCGCGTCGCCCTGTCCAGCGTCTCGAACACCAGCCCCTCGCGCACGCCCCAGGCGGAGAATTCGATCCGCTTCAGGCCCAGCCGCTCGATCAGCCCCTCCAGCACCAGGCCGGCGTAGGGCAGGGTCTCGGCCCGTTTCTTCGACACGCCGGGCATCCGCTCCAGCGCGCCCTTGGACTGCCTTCCGATCAGGCGCGCGGTTTCCAACGCCTCTTCGGCGCTCAGCGCATACTGATGCACGATCCGCAGCGGATAGGTCCTCAGGCCCATGTGGACCTGGGCCAGCGTGCGCCAGGCGCCGCCCACAGCGTACAGCGTGTCGGCGCGGAAGGCGCCGGCGACCGGCTTCAACCGTTGATCGATCCGCCGTTGCAGGCGCTCGGCGTCGAAGCCCTTGCCCTCGGCCAGGGCGAACGGGCCCAGCGGCAGGGTCACGCCATGCTCGACCCCGTCGCCGTTCAGCCGGGTCAGCTCCAGGCTGGCGCCGCCCATGTCGGCCGAGACGCCGTGGGCGTCCGGCGTCCCCGCCAGCACGCCCATGGCGGCGTATCGCGCCTCCTCCTCGCCGGACAGGACGCGGATGACCAGGCCGGTCTCGGCGGCCACGCGCTGGCAAAAGGCCGGACCGTCGACGGCCTCGCGAACCGCCGCCGTGGCCGCGATCAGGGTCCGCTCCGGCCGCACCCCCTCCAGCACGGCGGCGAAGCGGCGTAGCGCGGTCATGGCCAGGCCCACGCCCTCGGGCGATAGCCGGCCGGTGGTCGGCAGGTCACGGCCCAGGCCGGCCAGCACCTTTTCGTTGAACACGGTCCACAGGGCGCGGCCTTCCAGCCGGTACAGCACCAGCCGCACCGAGTTGGAGCCGATGTCGATCGCCGCGATCTCGCGCGCGGGCGGGGCGGTCTCGGGCGTCACCGGCCGGGACGCTCGTAGCGGAGGACGGCGGGCAGGCTCTTGGCCTTGCGCCCGCGCCCGGACAGGCTGGGATTGGTCATGAAATACTTGTGCGCCGAGAACGGACGATCCGGGTTCAGCGGGGCGACGCGGGCATAGCGGCCGTCGGAATCCAGCACCCAGCTCTGGGCGTCGTCCTTCAGGTTGGCGACCATGATCTGGTCCAGCACCTGGTCGTGGACGGTGGCGTTGCGGATCGGCGTCATCAGCTCCACGCGCCGTTCAAGGTTGCGCGGCATCCAGTCGGCCGACGAGATGAACACCTTGGCCTTGTCGTGCGGCAGGTCCTTGCCGTTGGCGAAACAGACGATGCGGCTGTGCTCCAGGAAGCGGCCGACGATCGACTTGACCCGGATGTTCTCCGACAGGCCCGGCACCCCCGGCCGCAGGCAGCAGATGCCGCGCACCACCAGGTCGATGCGCACGCCCCACTGGCTGGCGCGGTACAGGGCGTCGATGACCTCGGGATCGACCAGGGCGTTCATCTTGGCCCAGATCGCCGCCGGCTTGCCCATGGCGGCCGCCGACATCTCCTTGCCGATCAGCTCAAGCAGGGTGGACTTCATGTTCAGCGGCGACACCACCAGCGCCTCCAGATGGTCGGGCGTGGCGTAGCCGGTGATGTAGTTGAAGACTTTGGTGGAATCCCGCGCCAGCACCGGGTCGCACGAGAACAGCGACAGGTCGGTGTAAATCTTGGCCGTCACTGGGTGATAGTTGCCGGTGCCGAAGTGGCAGTAGCTGCGCAGCGCGTCGCCCTCCTTGCGCACCACCACGCTCAGCTTGGCGTGGGTCTTGTACTCGACGAAGCCGAAGACGACGTGGACGCCGGCCCGTTCCATCGCCCGGGCCCAGCGGAGGTTCGCCTCCTCGTCGAAGCGCGCCTTCAATTCGATCAGGGCGGTGACGTTCTTGCCGTTCTCGGCCGCCTCGATCAGGGCGGCGACGATGGGGCTGTCCTTTGAGGTGCGGTACAGCGTCTGCTTGATCGCCAGCACGTTCGGATCGCGCGCCGCCTGACGCAGGAACTGCACCACCACGTCGAAGCTCTCGAACGGGTGGTGGATCAGCATGTCCTTCTCGCGGATCGCCGCGAAGATGTCGCCGCCGTTGTCGCGCACCCGCTCGGGATAGCGCGGCTCGTAGCCCTTGAACTTGAGTTCCGGATGGCCGCCGGGGATCAGCTCCGACAGTTGCGCCAGGCCCAGCATGCCGTCGACCAGCACGACGTCCTGCGGCGCCGCCTCCAGTTCGCCGACGATGAAGTCGCGCAGGTCCTGGGGCATCGACGCCTCGATCTTGACCCGCACGACCGAGCCCAGGCGGCGCTGCTTGATCGCCTCCTCGAACTCCATCACCAGGTCCTCGGCCTCCTCCTCGATCTCGATGTCGGAATCGCGGATCAGGCGCAGCACGCCCTTCTCCAGCACCTCGCAGCCGGGGAACAGATGGTCGATGAACAGGAGGAGCACGTCCTCCAGGGTGATGTAGCGGGTCCGCCCCGGCGTCGACCGCCCGTCGGTCGGCAGGGTCCAGAAGCGTCGCACCTGGGTCGGCACCGGCACCAGGGCGTAGAAGGTCTTGGGTTCGCCCGTCCGCTTCAGCTTCAGCGCCAGGGAGAAGCCCAGGTTCGG